>CAJFVK010000026.1 GCA_904420435.1 uncultured Oscillospiraceae bacterium | reverse complement strand
CGCAAGCCCTTAGAAAATTGTTTGCGGGCCGTACGGCATGGCCCGCATTTCGTGCAAAGCACGAAACCACAATTTTCTGAGGTACCAGCCTTTCTGGAAAGCGGGCGATATACTGCAACGGAGAAGAAGCGCACAACCTGTGAAAAAGCGCGGTTTCCCGCCTGCGGGAAATGCCGGCCACGCCGTATGGCCGGCAAGCGGTTTTTCAGGTGTCCGGATTTTATCCGGACACCTGGGCTCATGCCCTCTCCACTCCCGCCAGCCCTTTAAAAAGGGCTGGATCCTAAACTTTTTACTTCGCCCCGTGGAGCGCAAATCGGGTTTATCTGCCGGATTTTGACCTGTTTCGGTTAAAAATCGTAACGTCCCGGTTCTCCGCCCAAATTGAATCAGCGAAGCGTACCTTCATCTTTCCCGAAGGGAAAGATATCATGGCGCGAAGCGCTATATCATGGCCCGCAGGGCTATATCATATGGTGCAAGCCATATATCATTTTTTTTCTGGGTAGTGGAAGGTGAAAAGATAGCCGGCAAAAATGAGCGCCAGAAAAACCGCCAGCCTCCAGCTGGTCAGAATCAGCAGGAGGGTGTCGGTCAGTTTCGGGAAGTGGAAAAAGAGGGCAAACCCGACGGCAACAGCCGCAACCGCCCCTAAAAGCACCGCGCCGGCGGCTATATCCTTGACGGCACCCGCCAGGGGGTGGTAGTCCGGCGAGACGAGGTCGGTAAGGGCTTCGAGGGCGGTATTGACCGCCTCCAATGCCAGTATAACCCCAATCGTCAAAAAAAGCAACCCGTATTCCGCCGCGGTCAGCCCATATAGTATTTCCGCAGGAGGAACAGGAAGAGCCTGTCCCCCATGAGCCAGCGGCCGCCGATCAGCAGCCGCTGGCCCAGTCCGCCTGCCTTTCGGCGCAGGCGGCGGCTGCTGCTCTCCACCAGCCGGCGCACCAGGACCGCCAGCTGCTCCGGCGGGCAGCCCCCCAGCTCGTCCTTCTCAATCCTGGCCACGGCCCTGTCCCGGAAGGGACGGTAGTCCGACTCGTCCCCCACCAGGCGGCGGCTGGCGGTAAATTTAGTACGGAAATCCCCCGGCTCCACCAGGAGCACCCGGACGCCGAAGGGCTGCACCTCGCTGCGCAGGGCCTCGCTGTACCCCTCCACCGCATACTTGGAGGCGCTGTAGGCCCCCTGGAAGGGGAGCCCCACCAGCCCGCCCAGGGAGCTGATGTTGAGGATCGTGCCCGCCCCCTGCCGCCGCATGGCCGGCAGAGCCGCCCGGCACATCCGGGCCATGGCGAAGAAATTCAGCTCCATCAGGTGGTGGAGGGCCTCGTCGTCCGTGTCCTCCAGGGCGCCGCCGATCCCCATGCCCGCGTCGTTGATGAGTACGTCCAGCCGGCCCTCCCGCTGGAGGACCTGGTCCACCGCCCGCTCCGCCGTTTCCGGCAGGCACAGATCCCCCGGGAGATAGCCGGCCAGGGCCGCCTCCAGGGGCGGGTCCGCCAGCTGCCGGCGGCTGATCCCATAGACCCGGTGGCCGGCTCCGGCCAGCTCCAGGGCTATGGACCGGCCAAACCCCGAGGACACCCCGGTGAGCAGCACCACCTGGCCCCGCCGTTTCCCGTTTCCGCCCATGCCGCTTCCTCCTTCCGTTCTCTCTTCACAGTCCGGCAGGGGGCCGCGGCGCGGCCCCCTGCCGGTGTTCGCTCTTTTACAGGCCCAGCGCCTCCATCTCCCGGCTGATCCGCTCCTCGCAGGAGCGCATGGCCAGGATGGTCTTCTCCATCAGCTCCTCCAGGGGCCAGCCCAGGCGCTCCGCCCCCTGGGAGATCACGTCCCGGCTGCACCCGGCGGCAAATTTCTTGTCCTTGAACTTCTTCTTCAGGCTGGAAACCTCCATGTCCTGGACGCTCTTGCTGGGGCGCATCCGGGCGGCGGCGCCGATCAGGCCGGTGAGCTCATCGGCCGCGAAGAGCACCTTCTCCATCTGGTGCTCCGGCTCCACGTCGGAGCAGATGCCGTAGGCATGGCTGCAGACGGCGTGGACAAAGGCGTCGCTGAGGCCGGCGGCGCGGAGCAGCTCCGGCGCCTTTTTGCAGTGCTCCTCCGGCCAGCGCTCAAAGTCGATGTCGTGCAAAAGGCCCACCATGGACCAGAATGCCGCGTCCTCCCCGTAGCCCAGCTCCCGGGCGTACCAGTCCATCACCCCCTCCACGGTGAGGGCGTGCTGAATGTGGAAGGGCTCCTTGTTGTACTCTCTCAAAAGCTCCAGCGCCTGCTGGCGCCCCAGATTCTCCTGCATGGCCGTCTTTCTCCTTTGCTGCGTTTTCCGCGGCGGGGCTCTGTGGTCCGGCCGCTGTTTTACCGATATTATACCACAGCCCGCGCCCCGGCGCAACCGTCAGCACATGGCCGCCCCCAGCAGGTTCACCAGGGTTTCGCTCTGGGTCCGCTTGGCGCCGCCCAACCGCTCGAACAGGGCCCGCAGGCAGGGGTCCGGGGCACCAACGGCGGCCCGGTAGTAGTTGAAGCTGCCGCAGGCCTCCTCGTGGTAGGCAGTCCGCAGGGTGTCGCAGTAGGTGGTGATGGGCGGGATGATGATCTGCCGGCTGGTCTGCATGCACGCCCCGGTGATCAGGTAGTAGATGGCCCGCAGGCGGCGCACATGGTCGATCTCCATGTCCAGCAGCTGCCGCAGGCTCCGGGCGGCCCTGGGGTTGGGCGCCTTCCGGAGAAAGGACCGGTAGAACCGGCACAGGGCGATCTCCGTTTCCGCAAAGCCGGTGATCACGCCGATGGACTGCTGGGCGGCAGACCCCATGCAGCAGGGATCGCGCTGGGCGCCGGGCAGGCTCATCAGGCTCTGGTCCCCGGGGACGGGCGTTCCGGGCAGCTCCCCCTCCTCGTTCCGGGACTCCGGGAAGGTATTCAGCTCCGGCAGCACCCGCTGCCAGATGCGGTCGTAGTCCTCGTAGCTATATGGCTCCTGGGCCGGGGCGCTCTGGGGGGCGTCGCCCCGCTGCTCCAGCCCCTGCTGATATGTATCGTCCATAAAAAACAGCCTCCTTTGCACCCCATTCTATGAGGCAAAGGAGGCCGTGGTGCCCGCTCACTGCTGGGGATCCGCCCCGTCCAGCAGGGCCTTCAGATATGCCGCCGCCTCCACATAGCCGGCCAGCCCCCGGCCCATGATGGTCTTGACGCAGGCGGCGCGGACGTAGGATACCTGTCGGAAATCCTCCCGCTGGCGCACATCGGAGATGTGAACCTCCACCGTGGGGATGCCCACCGCCTTCACCGCGTCCAGCAGGGCCACACTGGTGTGGGTGTAGGCGCCGGGGTTCAGGATGATGCCGTCCACCCGGTCAAAGTAGGCCTGCTGGATGGCGTCCACCAGGGCCCCCTCGTGATTGGACTGGAAAAAATCCACCTCCACCCCCAGCTTCCCGCAGCCCTCGGCGGCCATACGCCGGAGGTCGTCGTAGGTCTCCCGGCCGTAGATCTCCGGCTCCCGGATGCCAAGCATGTTGAGGTTGGGTCCGTTGATGATGAGAAATTTCATAGGATCCCTCCCTGCTCCCGAAAGAGCTTCAGAATCTGGTCCGCCGTCTGCTCCAGGGGGCCATTGTTGTCCACGGTCCAGTCCGCGGCGGCGGCATAGAAGGGCTCCCGCTGCCGCTCCAGCTCGCTCAGGCTCCCGCAGGACTGGGAGATGGGCCGTCCCTCCACCGGCAGGAGGGACACGTCCCGCCGGAGCCGGCACAGCCGGCCGTTCTGCCGCAGCAGGGGCAGGTTCTCCCCCCGGAGCACCGCGCCGCCGCCGGTGGCGATCACCACGCCGGAGCGCCTGCCCAGATCCGCCAGGACCTGGCTCTCCAGGGCCCGGAACCGCGCCTCCCCCTCCCGGGAGAAGATCTCCGGGATGGGCCTTCCCGCCCGGCGGACGATCTCCTCGTCGCTGTCCAGCAGCTCCCGGCCCAGGGCCGCCGCCAGGGCGGCCCCCACGGCGCTCTTGCCGGAGCCGGGCATGCCGATCAGCACGATGTTGGTCACCTCCCCGGCGACCTCCCGGCAGACCTCCTCCAGCCGCTGGTCCGGAATGGGCCGGCCGGTGAAGAGCTCCGCCGCCGCCCGGGCCTGGGCGGCCAGCATGGGAAAGCCCCCGGCAAAGGGGATGCCCAGCGCCTCCGCCTGGAGGCGGAAGGCGGTTTTCAGGGGATTGTACACCACGTCCGCCGCCCCCCGGAGGCCGGGGAACCGGGAGAGGTCCAGGGGGGAGCCGCCGTTGTTCGGGTACATCCCCACCGGGGTGGTGTTCACGATGATCTCCGCGTCCTGCCGCTGGTATACCGTTTCATAGTTGAGTGCTCCCCGGCGGGACACCCGGTCTACCGAGGCGGCCCCCAGGTCCTCCAGGACCCGGGTCACCGTCAGGGACGTGCCCCCGGTCCCCAGCACCAGGCACCGCCGGCCCGCCGGCCGGATGCCGGAGCGCGCCAGGGTGTAGCGGAAGCCCGCGTAGTCCGTGTTCTCCCCGAAGAGGGTGCCGTCAGGCCGGCGGACCAGGGTGTTGACACAGCCGATCCGCCGGGCCCCCTCCCCCAGGGCGCCGCAGTAGGGCACCACTGCCTGCTTGTAGGGGATGGTCACGTTCTGCCCCCGGAAGTCCCCCGCCTCCAGGAAGGCGGGCAGCTCCTGGGGGGAGAGCTCCCGCAGCTGATAGTCGTAGCCGGCCAGCAGCCGGTGGATCCGTGGGGAGTGGCTGTGGCCCAGCTTCTCCCCGATCAGGCCGTACTCCATAGGATTTCACCTCGCTTATCCCCCAAAGGGGGCGTTCTCTTTTCGCCGCCCGGCCGGGCGGCCTCACACCTCGCTGTAGGCCCCCAGGAACACGAACAGCTCCAGCTCCTGCTCCAGCTCGCTGAGGAGCTTCACCACCTGCTCGTCGTAGATGCTGCCCTCAAAGTCCAGATAGAACATATAGTGGAAGTCCGCGCCGCTGATGGGCCGGCTCTCCAGCTTGGTCATGTTGAGGCCCATGGAGGAGAACCGGGACAGGATCCGGGTCAGGGACCCGGGGGTGTGGCCCACCTTGAACATCAAACTCAGGTGGTCGGCGCCGGGATAGATCTCCGGCTCCTTGGAGATGACGATGAAGCGGGTGTAGTTGTTGTCCGTATCCTGGATGCCGCTCTCCAGCTCCGCCAGGCCGTAGATCCCGGCGCACACGGGGCTGGAGATGGCGGCCATGTCCGTCCGGCCGCTCTCGGCCACCATCTTGGCCGCCGCGGCCGTGTTCTCGCAGACCGTCACCTTCACCTCCGGCAGCCCCTTGAGGAAGGCGCTGCACTGGCCGATGGCCTGCTCGTGGGAGCAGATCTCCCGGATGTCCTGGAGCTTGGTGCCGGGCCGGGCCATCAGGCTGTGGCTGATGTGGAGCTTGACGCCCCGGACAATGTGGAAGTCAAAGGAGCGCATCAGGTCGTACACGCCGCTGACGCTGCCGTGGGAACTGTTCTCAATGGGCAGGACCCCGTACTGGCACAGCCCCTTCTGCACGGCGGAGAACACCCCCTCCCAGGTGCGGAAGTACATGATGTCCGCAAAGGCGAAGGTCTTGTCGCAGGCCTGCTGGGCGTAGGCCCCCTCCACCCCCTGGCAGGCCACCACGGCCTTCTTGGGGAAGAGCTGGGGGGTGTGCTCCAGGGCGGAGCGGATCTCCTCCGCCACGGCGCTCTCCGGCGCCATCAGCTGCCCCTGGTAGGTGCGGCTCAGGTCAAAGAGGGTGGAGAAGAGAATCCGGGCATAGCCGTCCAGCTCATCCCCGGCCTGGGCGGAGATCCGGGAGAGGATCTCCCGCTCCCGGCCCGTGTTCAGGATGGGCAGGCCCTGCTCCTTCTTGTAGGCCGCCACCTGGGCGCAGAGGTTCATCCGCTTGAGGAACAGGGCGTTGAGCTGGTCGTCGATCCCGTCCAGCTCCGTCCGCAGCGCGTTCAGATCCATGGTCGTCACCATTCCTTTCCAACAGTTCTTTTTGTTCGGTTTCATCTCACAGCAGCACATCCGCCAGGGCGATGGCCGCGGCGGCCTCCACACAGGGCACCGCCCGGGTCACCACGCAGGGGTCGTGCCGGCCCCGGACCACCAGGTCCGCGTTCTCCATGGTCCGCAGGTTCACGGACCGCTGGGGCTTGATTATGGACGGGGTGGGCTTGAAGGCGCACCGGAAGAGCAGGGGCATCCCCGTGGAGATCCCCCCCAGGATGCCGCCGTGGCGGTTGGTCTCCGTCACCACCCGGCCGTTTTCCACCCGGAAGGGGTCGTTGTTCTCCGAACCCCGGAGGGCGGCGGCGCCGAAGCCCGCGCCGAACTCGATGCCCTTCACCGCCGGGATGCCGAAGGCCGCCCGGGCGATCCGGTTCTCCAGCCCGTCAAACATGGGGTCCCCCAGCCCCGCCGGCAGGCCCAGAACGCAGCACTCCACCACGCCGCCCACGCTGTCCCCCTGGGCGGAGGCCTCATAGATGGCGGCCAGCATCGCCTGGCCCGCCCGGTCGTCCACCACCGCCAGGGGCCGCTTGCGGCCCACGGCCTCCAGCTCCGCGGCGGTGATCTCCACCGGGTGGAAGGGGGTATCCCTCACTGAGGCGATGGCTGCGATGTGGGCGCCGATCACCACTCCCCGCCGGGCATAGATCTGCTTGAGGATCCCGCCGGCGATACACAGGGGGGCCGTCAGCCGGCCGGAGAAGTGGCCGCCGCCCCGGACGTCGTTCTGCCCACCCCACTTGACCCAGGCCGGATAGTCCGCGTGGCCGGGCCGGGGGATCTCCATCAGGTTGGCGTAATCTTTGGAGCGGGTGTCCGTGTTGTCGATCACCGCGCACAGGGGGGCGCCGCAGGTATGGCCGTCCACCAGGCCCGAGAGGAACCGGGGTACGTCCCCCTCCTGCCGGGCGGTGGTGTGGACCCCCTGGCCCGGACGCCGGCGGTCCAGGAAGTCCTGGAGCTCCTCCAAATCGACGGTCTCCCCGGCGGGCAGGCCGTCCATCACCACGCCGATGGCGGCGCCGTGGGACTGGCCGAAAATGGAGATCTTGATCCGCTCGCCGTACTCAGAGGACACGGATCTTCCCCCCCAACCCCTGATAATCCTCCCAAAACTCCGGGTAGGACTTCCGGACGCACTCCGCCCCCAGCACCGTCACCGGGCCGTCGCTGGCCAGGGCGGCCACGGCGGTCATCATGGCGATCCGGTGGTCTCCGCAGGCATTGACGGTGCCGCCCTTCAGAGCGGGCACCCCCCGGATGGTGAGCATGTCCTTCCCCTCCTCCACCGAGGCGCCCAGGGCGTTCAGGGCGCTGGACACTGTCCGGAGCCGGTCGCTCTCCTTGAGCCGCAGCCGGCCGGCATTCACCAGCCGCACTGTCCCCGGCCGCACGGAGGCCATAGCCGCCAGGGGCGGCACCAGGTCCGGGCAGCCGGACACGTCGATGTCCAGGTCCCCCGGCCGGCGCAGGTGCAGGTAGTGGGGGGCGATCATCATGTCCCCCTGCATGGAGAGGGGGTTGAGCCCCTCGATGGTCAGGTCGCTGCCCAGGGCGTTGGCCGCGTACCAGAAGGCGGCCTGGGACCAGTCCCCCTCCACGGCGCAGCTGTGGGCCCGGTAGTGCTGGCCGCCGGGGATCCGGTAGTCCCCCTTCTCAAAGCGCACCCCCACGCCGAACTGCTCCAGCACGTCCCGGGTCATGTTGAGATAGCCCGCGGACTCCAGGGGCGTCACCGCCTTCACCAGGGACTCCCCCTCCAGGAGGGGCAGGGCCATCATCAGGCCGCTGAAAAACTGGCTGGACACGTGGCCCGGCATGGCGAAGTCCCCGCTCTCCAGCCGGCCCCGGAGGGTGACCGTGTCCGCTCCCTCCTCCCAGGCGATCCCCTTTTGGGTAAAGAGATCCCGGTAGGGCCCCAGGGGCCGCTCCAGCAGCCGCCCCCGGCCCTTGAACACACCGCCGCCGGTGATGGCCAGGGCCACCGGCATCACCAGGCGCAGGGTGGTGCCGCTCTCGCCGCAGTCGAAGAGGGGCAGGGCCCCGCCATCGGCGGCAGCGCCGGCCAGGCCCGTCACCCGGACGGTCTGCTCCTCCGTCCGCTCCCAGGCGGCCCCCAGGGCCTCCAGGCACCGGAGGGTGGCCTCCACATCCTGGGAGAAGGATACGTTCTCAATGGTGCTCTCCCCCTCCGCCAGGGCCGCCGCCAGCAGCAGCCGGTGGGTCTGGGACTTGGAGGAGGGCGGGATCACAGTCCCCTGCAGCTGGGATGGTTCAATCATCAGATTCATAGTGCTACCTCCGTAAATTTCCGCAGCCCCTCCATGGTCAGCCGCAGGGTCTCTGCCTGCCCGATCTCCCGGAGCACCACCACGTCGATGCTGTCGCCGCTGCGCTTCTTGTCGCCGGCCGCGGCCTCGTACAGCTCCGCCGGGGTGTAGGGGCACTCCGTGGGCAGGTGATATTGGCGGTTCGCCGCCAGGATTTCCTCCAGCACGCCCTTGGGCGTGTGGCCCAGGCGCTCCGCCGCCCGGGTGATCAGTACCATGCCCGCCGCCACCGCGTGGCCGTGGGGCACGGTGTAGCCGCTGCACTTCTCAATGGCATGGCCCAGGGTGTGGCCGAAGTTCAGGAGCTTCCGCCGCCCCCGCTCGTACTCGTCCTCCGCCACCACCGCGGCCTTGATCTCCACGTTCCGGCGGACCGCCTGCTCCAGCCAGCCCCGGATGTTCTCCTCCCGCAGGCGGCGGAAGAAGGCGGCGTCGGCGATCAGGCCGTGCTTCAGGGTTTCCGCCGCCCCGTCGGCAAACACCTCCGGCGGCAGGGTGTCAAAGGTATCGCAGTCGCAGACCACCAGCCGGGGCGGCCAGAAGGCACCGCAGAGGTTCTTCCCCGCAGGCAGGTCCACCGCGGTCTTGCCCCCCACGGAAGAGTCGCTGGCAGCCAGGAAGGTGGTGGGCACCTGGACATAGTCCACCCCCCGCTGGTAGGTGGCGGCGGCAAAGCCGGCCATGTCCCCTGTGACGCCGCCACCCAGGGCCACCACGCAGTCGCTGCGGGTCAGGCGGCTGGCGGCGAAAAAGTCCAGGATCTCCCCGTAGGTCGCCAGGTTCTTGCTCTGCTCCCCGGCGGGGAAGGCGAAGAGATAGGCCTCAAAGCCCGCCCGCCGGAGGGACTCCATCACCCGCCCGGCGTAAAGGGCCTGGACGGTGCTGTCCGTCACCACGCAGCAGCGGCGAGCGGCGGTCACCTCCGCCAAAAGCGCCCCGCACCGGTCCAGCAGGCCCCGGCCGATCCGGACCGGGTAGTCCCGGGAGGCCCGTACCTGTACCGTTTCCATCATTCCGCCTCCTCCCGGTCCAGGGCGGTCTTGATCTCCCGGCCCTCCCGGAGGAGGTCACGCATCCGCTCCTCGTCCCCGCCGGTCAGGGCGTCGTCATAGGCCTGGAGATGGCCGATGAGCCCCTGGATCTCCCGGTGGAGGTCCTCCCGGTTCAGAAGGAACAGCTCTGCCCACATCTTCTCGTTCAGATAGGCCACCCGGGTCATGTCCCGGAAGCTGCCGGCGGAGAAGCCCCGGTGCTCCCGGGCGGTGGGGCTCTTCACATAGGCGCTAGACACCACGTGGGCCAGCTGGCTGGTCAGTGCGATGATCCGATCGTGCTTCTCGGGGGTGGCGATCTCATAGCGGGTAAAGCCGATGGCGTCAAAGACGTCCTTCACCCTCTTCATGGTTTCAATATCAATGTCCCGGTGGGGCACCAGGATCATGGAGGCGTTGACGAACATGTCCCGCTTGGAGTGCTCAAACCCCAGCTTGGCCACGCCCTCCATGGGGTGGCCCCCCACAAAGGTGAAGCCGTTGGCCTCCGCGGCGGCCCAGCAGGGCTCGCACACCGCCCGCTTCACCCCGGCGCAGTCCACCACCACGGCCCCCTTCCGGATGGCCCCGGCGTGGTCCTCCACCCACTTCACCGTGTCCCGGGGATAGAGGGCCAGGATCAGCAGGTCGCAGTCCCCCACCCGGTCCTCGGTGAGTTCCTCGTCGATGACCTCCAGGAGCTTGGCCCGGTAGATCACCGGCCGCTGGAGGTCCGCCCCCAGCACGGTGTGGGCGGTGTTGGCCTTAATGGCCCGGGCCAGGGACCCGCCGATGAGTCCCAGCCCCACAATTCCTACCTGCATGGCCTTCTCCCCCTTATTCGTAGCTGTAGCGGCAGAAGGGCAGGATGGACTTCACGTCCTTCACCAGGGCGGCGAAGGCCTCCGGCGTGATGGACTGGGGCCCGTCGCACCAGGCGTGCTGGGGGTCGTTGTGGACCTCGATCATGAGTCCGTCCGCGCCGGCAGCAGCCGCCGCCAGGGCCATGGAGCGGACCAGAGTGGACTTCCCCGTGGCGTGGCTGGGGTCGATGACCACCGGCAGGTGGCTCATGGACTTGAGTACCGGCACGGCGCTGAGGTCCAGGGTGTTGCGGGTGTAGGTTTCAAAGGTGCGGATGCCCCGCTCGCAGAGGATCACCTGGTCGTTGCCCCCGGCCATCACGTACTCGGCGCTCATGAGCAGCTCCTGGAGAGTGGCGGACATACCCCGCTTGATAAGGACGGGCTTGCGCAGGTGGCCTAGCTCCTTGAGGAGCTCAAAATTCTGCATGTTCCGGGCCCCCACCTGGATGATGTCCACGTCGTCGAAGTATTTCAGCTGCCCCAGGTCCATGATCTCCGTGATGATGGGCAGGCCCGTCTTCTCCTTGGCCTCCAGCAGCAGCCGGATGCCATCGGCCCCCAGGCCCTGGAAGGAGTAGGGGGAGGTGCGGGGCTTGAAGGCGCCGCCCCGGAGGATCCCCGCCCCGGCTTCCTTCACCGCCTGGGCCACGTAGCAGATCTGCTCCTCGGTTTCCACGGAGCAGGGACCGGCGATGAACTGGAAGTTTCCGCCCCCCAGCTTCACGCCCCCCACCTCGATCACCGTGTCCTGGGGGTGGAACTTCCGGTTGGCGTTCTTGAAGGGCTCCTGGATGCGCTTGACCTCCTCCACAATGTCCAGGGCCTTGATGAGGTCGATATCCACCACGGAGGTGTCCCCCACCAGGCCCAGGATGGTCTGGTGGGCGCCGTTGCTGATGTGGATCTCCAGCCCCAGGCTGGTGAGCCAGTTTTTCAGGTTCTCCAGCTGCTTCTCGTTGGGATTTTCTTTCAGAATGACTACCATTTGTCTATCCTCCCGCGCTTTCCGCGCCGCAAATTCAGGCAAAGAAAAAAGCCCCACAGTGGATCCCACCGTGAAGCCCCTCGGAAAAACGCCGCGCCCTCTTCAGGCCGCCTGACCGGCATACTTCTTCTTTTCGGTGAAACCCAAATAAGCCTTACCCATAAAGTAATAGGTAAAGCTAAAAAAGAAGAAATATACGCTTGTCAGAAGAACTGCGGACATGGCTGACTCTCCTGTTCCTTGATCGCTCGCATTATAGCACAAAAGCCCGGATTTGTAAAGGATTTTTTCCGGGCATTCCCCGGACGTTCCTCTGATAATGAGGAAAGGAGGGCAGCCCGCTGAGAGCTGCCCTCCTTTTTACCCTAATAAACCCACTGACAATTAGAGGTTGCCGAAGATTTCCATCAGAGCGTTCATCCAGCCGCCGGACTGGGCAAGGGCCAGCTGGATCTGGTCGATGGTCTGCTTGAGGGTGATAGTCGCCTGACCCATCATGCTGATGCTGACGCCGCCCAGGGCGTTCAGGAAGAAGCTGGGCAGGACATAGTAGCCGATGACGAACAGGATCGCCACGCCCACCAGGTACAGCAGCCAGAACTTGCCGGTAGTGTTGTCCGGGCAGAGCATCTGGGCGGTGAGCACGCCGTAGATCACCCAGGAGATGCAGGCCAGGGCCAGGATGGCAATGGCCAGGCCCAGGGAGATGAAGGACAGGATGAAGCTCACCAGCAGCAGGGCGCTGGTCACCACACCGTTGGCGGCGCTGGCGATGTAGATGCTCTTGATGTCCGCGTTGCCCTTCATCAGCCGGTTCAGGGCGAAGACCACCACCACAAAGAGGGCCATGAACACCACCGCGGAGATGATGCCCCACAGGAGGCTGCCGAAGAAGTTGCTGGATACGGAAACACCCAGCATATCCGAGCCGCCCAGCATGGTCGCCGTGGACATGACGGTATTGACCAGCTTGTTGATGATGCCCCAGATGGCCAGGCCGAAGGCCAGGGCCCGGATCACGGTCAGGGCGACGGCGGTGGCCATGTCATTGTTCTGCACCACCGTGCGCACCGCCTGGGAGGGGCTCTTGAGATAGCCGGTCAGATAGGGCTTCAGGCCCTTGGCAGCCGCCACGGCGGTGGCGGTAGCGGCGGAAGCCGCCTGCTGAGCCTGCTGGGCCGTCTGCTGGCCGGCGGTCTGAGCGGTCTGATGGGCCGCCTGCTCCGCCTGCTTGGCCTCCTGGGACCGGGCGCAGGTACACTCCTGCCCATCCTCCAGCTGAGCGCCGCAATACTTACAAAATGCCATTGTTTTTCTACCTCTCTTTCAATATTTCACACTGTTGCACAGGTTGCGCGCGTCAAACATAGAACCAGTAGTAGTAATCAGTGAAGGTCAACTCTCCGTCCGCCAGGGTGAAGTCGATGGTAACCGTGAAGGTTTCATCGGTGAAGGGGGTCCCCTCGCCGGTACCCTCGGTGTAGTCGCTCCAGTAGTAGTAATCCGTACCGCTGGCGGTCATCTCCACAGTCACCTCCAACTGGATGCCGGTGCTGTAGGCCCAGGCGGAAACCGTGCAGTCCCCCGCCTCCAGGGAGGTGAACACGGCCCCGTCAGTGTAGGTGCTGGCGGCATTGTTGTCAAAGTAGGTCTGGATGGCGGCCACCGCCTCGTTGTCGGGGTACTGGGCCTGGAGGGCGGCCATGCTGTCCGCGTCGTGGCCCTCCAGTGCCATGACAAGGTCATAGGCGATCTGGCTGGCCTCGTCGGAGGCCATGAGGATCACTTCCTCGCTGGGGTTGTAGGACACCGACACATAGTAGGAATCGCCGGCAATGAAGGTCTCCTCGAAGGTTTCGCCGAAGCAGTCGCCGGTGACCACCACCTCGCTGCCGTAGTTCAGGGGGGAGAGGTAGGCATACATGCCGTCCTCGATCTCGCCGGTGTAGGGCGCGCCGTCAATGGTGATGCCGGTAATGGTCACGTAGCTGTAAGCTTCGATCTCCATGTCGGCGGTGTCGAAATAGATGTCGTAACTGTCGTCGTAAGTAAAGCGCCCGCTGTCCTCCATGGTCAGCTCCGCGCCGGTGCTCTCCGCCGTGCAGGAGGCGGAAATATCATACTGGCCGGGGAGGATGGTCACAGAGGTGCTGTTGGTCACGGTCATGGGCTCCAGGTTGCCGAAGGTCACGGTGGTGCCGTCGTAGCCGCAGTACAGGGACAGGTTCACCGGCCGGATCTGGATCTTGTAGCTGTCAAAGAGGATGTTGGAGTTGTCCACCAGGGTGAGCATCCCCACGCTGGAGCTGTCGCTGGTGGCCATGCCGGCCATGGCCTGCTGGTACTGCTGCATGTTCTTCTGCTCCAGCAGGTTCTCCTGCCAGCTGACCAGGGTGGCGTTGTCGGCGCTGAACGCGTCAAAGAAGGGCTCCAGGGCCTCGTCAGTCAGCTCCATCTGGTCCAGGTACACCGTGGCCACGGACCGGACGCCGTCAGCGTCCCGCTCCCGGACGGCATTGATGAACTTGGTGATGGTGTTGTCCGCGCTGAACACGCTGCTGAGGATCAGCTTCAGGGCCACCACCAGGACGATCACGCCGGCCACAGCGCCCAGGATGATCTTGGTCTTCTTGGACATGGGCTTACGGGGCGCCGCATTCTGGGGCGCTCCGCCGCCGATAGGCGCCTGGATGGTCTCTACCTGGGGCTGAACCGGCTGCGCCGGGCCGGCCCCCGTTCCCGGGGCAGCGCTCTGCGGAGAAGCCGGCTGCTGGGCTGCGGTCTCCTGCCGGGCCCCGCAGTGCTCGCAGAAAACAGAACCGTCCTCGATCTGCTTTCCGCAGGATGTACAAAACATAGTTCTCCCTCCTACTATTTCAATAATGCCGGCAGCGGAAACGCGCTGGCCGGCGCCGCTGGGTACTCCAAACAGGCGGACGCCGCGTTTCCCCGTTTCCGGGGCGCCGCCGCTTCAGCCTGTGTTCAGGACGGTTTCATTATAAATGCTCCTGCGAATATTGTCAACAAACAGCGGTCAAATTTATCCAATTTTACCACATCCTAATTCTGGAATCTCACTTTCATACTATGCTGGCAGCATACCCTCCCGCCGGCGCTCCGCACCCGCCGGCGGCCCCGGCCATACAATAGAGCGGACGGTGAACGTCCTGATACTCTATGCATCCAAGGGAGGCATTATCCCTATGAATCATCACAGCTGCAACCCCTGCGACCCCTGCCGGGACAGCTCCTGCTGCGGCCAGAAGGTGGTCTGCTGCCCCGGGCCCATGGGCCCCATGGGTCCCAGAGGGTTTCCGGGCCCCATGGGCGTCCCCGGCATGACCGGTCCCACCGGCCCTGCCGGCCCCGCCGGAAGCACAGGCCCCACCGGCCCCACCGGGCCAACTGGAAGCACCGGTCCCACTGGCCCCACGGGAAGCGCCGGACCTGCCGGGCCCACGGGACCGACGGATGCAGTGCCGTCCGCACAACCGGGCGGCGAACCCCAGAGCGGGAGCCGGCGCCGAAAAGCGCAGCGGCGCGGGCAGGGATTCCTGTCCGCGCCGCCGCTTTGCCGGAGCGCACGCCGTTATTCAAACTGGCTGTAGTAGAGGGCGGCATAGGCGCCGCCCTTGGCCAGCAGGGTTTTGTGGTCGCCCTGCTCGATGATGTTGCCCTGCTCCATAAAGAGGATCATATCCGCGTCCCGGATGGTGGAGAGCCGGTGGGCGATGACGAAGCTGGTGCGGCCCTGCATAAGCCGCTTCATGGCCTTGCCGATCTCCACCTCGGTGCGGGTATCTACGCTGGAGGTGGCCTCATCCAGAATCAGGATGGGCGGGTCGCACAGGAACACCCGGGCGATGGTCAGCAGCTGCCGCTGGCCGGCGGAGAGGTTCGCCGCCTCGTTGTCCAGCACCGTGTCGTAGCCCTTGGGCATGGTGCGGATGAAGTAGTCCACCTTGGCGGCCTTGGCGGCGGCAATAATCTCCTCCCGGGTGGCGTCGGGACGGCCGTAGGCGATGTTCTCCGCCACCGTGCCGCCGAAGAGCCAGGTGTCCTGGAGGACCATGCCGAAATTGTGCCGCAGGCCCGAGCGGGTCATATCGGCGGTGTTCACGCCGTCCACGGTGATCCGGCCGCCGTTTACCTCGTAGAAGCGCATGAGCAGGTTGATGAGGGTGGTCTTGCCCGCGCCGGTGGAGCCCACCACGGCGATCTTTTGCCCCGGCTGGGCGGTAAAGCTGATGTCGCGCATCAACAGGCGGTCTGGGTCATAGCCGAAGCTGACGTGCTCAAAGGCGATGCTCCCCTTCGCCCGCTCCAGCAGAGCGGGGCTGTCCGGGTCGGGGCGCTCCTCCTCGTCCAGCATCTGGAAGGTCCGCTCGGCGGAGGCCAGGGCGGCCTGGAGGGAGTTGATCATGTAGGAGGCCTCGGTGAGGGGCTCGGCGGTCTGGTTCACGTACTGGAAGAACGCCTGGACCACGCCCACCGACATGGTGCCGTCCAGCATGGCCTTGCCGGAGATCACGGCGATGACCACCTGGGCCAGGCGGGTGAGCAGGCGGATCAGGGGGTTGACGCAGTTGGTGAGGAAGTCCGCCTTCTGGTTGGCCAGGCGGTTGGCCTCCGCGGCCTGGGACACCATCTGGATGCTCTCCGCCTCGTGGTTATAGGCCTTGATGACGTCCCGGCCGTTGTAGTACTCCTCCACCACGCCGGTGAGGACGGCGATGGTCTCCTGCCGCTCGGCGGCGCAGCGGAGGTTCTTCCGGGCCACCAGATTGGTGACCACCATGCTCACCGCCATGAACACCAGGAACAGGCAGGTGAGGGGCACGCTGTAGTAGAACATCACGATGAGGGAGCCGATGATGGTGCCGATGGCCACGATCAGCTTCAAAAGGCCGGTCTGGAGCACCTCGGCGATCTTGTCCAGGTCGCTGGTGACCCGGCTGAGGATCTCGCCGGCCTTGTTCCGGTCAAAGAACCGCAGGGGCAGCCGGTTCAGCTTCCTGGCGATCTGGCTGCGCAGCTCCAGCACCAGGTTTTCGGCCACGTTGGCCATCAGCCAGGACTGGAAGTAGTAGAACAGCCAGGTGAACAGGTACTGGACCGTCAGCTGAATGAGCTCCCGGCCCATAGTGGCGGTGACGGAAAAGGGCGTCCCCGTCTGCCAGGCCTCCTGGACGCTCTGCCACAGGTGGTTGATGACAATGGCGCTGTACATGGGGTTCCAGATGCTCAGCGCCACGTAGATCACAATGGATACCGCCACGACCGTCAGCCGGATGCGCTGGCCGTGGAGGTAGCCAAACAGGCGGGTTACTGTGCTGCGGGTATCCTGGGGGACCTCCCGCTCGATCCCCGCGATCACCTTTTTGGGACTCATGCTTCCTTCGCCTCCTTTGTCTGAGATTCGTAGATTTCCTGGTAGACCTTGCAGGTAGCCATCAGCTCCTCGTGGGTGCCGATGCCCGCCATGCGCCCCTCGTGGAGTACCACGATCTGGTTGGCGTGGCGGATAGAGCTGACCCGCTGGGCGATGATGAGCACCGCCGCGTCACCGCTTTCCTTCGCCAGCGCCTTGCGCAGGGCCGCGTCGGTCTTGAAGTCCAGGGCGGAAAAGCTGTCGTCAAAGATATACAGCTCCGGCTTTTTCACCAGGGCCCGGGCGATGCTCAGTCGCTGCTTCTGGCCGCCGGAGAAGTTGGTGCCTCCCTGGGCCACGTAGGCGTGGAACCCATCGGGCAGGGAGCGGATAAAGTCCCCCGCCTGGGCCACGTCGGCGGCGTGCATCAGCTCATCCGCGCTGGCCTTGGGTCGGCTGTAGCGCAGGTTGTCGGCGATGGTGCCGGAAAACAGCCACGCCTTCTGCTGCACATAGCCCAGGTGGTCCCGGAGGTACTGCTGGGTCATATCCCGGATGTCGGTTCCGTTGAGGGTAATGGAGCCGTCTGTCACGTCGTGGAACCGGAGGATCAGGGAGGCCACGGTGGACTTGCCGCTGCCGGTGCCGCCGATGATGGCGGTGGTCTGCCCCCGGCGGCAGACGAAGTCCAGGTGGCCCAGGGTGTCCTCCTCCGCGTCCTGGAACCGGAAGGAAACGTCCCGGAGCACCAGGTCCTCGATCTCCGGGGTGTGGTCCAGCACCAGGCGCACTCGCTCGCAGCACTCCAGGGCCCGGGGCAGGGTGAGGATCACCATTTGGGCCATCATCAGGAAGAACAGCACCATCATGGCGTACTCGATCACCGCGGTGATGTCGCCGACCTGGAGGCCGCCGGCGCTGATGTGCCCGCCGCTGAGCCAGTAGACCACCACCACGAAGAAGTTGATGCAGAAGAAGGAGAGTCCGTCCAGGTTGGCGAACAGCCGGTTGGCCTTGATGGAGGTGCCGGCGTAGTCGGCGAAGGCGGTGGTCATGCGGCCGATCTCCCGCTCCTCGTTGTTGAAGGCCCGGACCACCCGCACACCGGTGATGTTCTCCAGCAGGACGGTGCTCATCCGGTCCAGCAGCTTCTGGAGCCTCCGGAACAGGGGGGACGCCTTGCGCATGATACCCCAGGCCAGCAGCAGCACGGCGGCCACCACGACCAGCAGGATGAGGCCCAGCTGGGCGTCCAGGCCAAAGGTCAGCGCCAGGGCCAGGACGCAGATGATGGGCACGGGGATGACCATCTGCAGGGTGCTGGTCAGGGCGAACTGGATGGTGGTGATGTCCGAGATGGTGCGGGTGGTGATGGAGGCGGTGCCGAACTGCCGGAAGTCATAGACCGACAGCTTCAGGCTCTTGGCGTAGATGGCCTCCCGCATATCCTTGCCCACCTGGGCAGAGAGGACGGCGCAGGCGTACCCGCCCAGAATGGCGCACAGGCCGGCCAGGACGGAAACCACCGCCATCTGGAAACCTGTCTGGACGATGGCGTCAAAGGTGGCGCCGGAGGTGCCGGAGTTGAGGATCTCCGCCACCAGGGTTGGGATGAACAGGGCGCCGGCCACATCCACGATCAGCAGGATGATGGTGAGCGCGCACAGCTTCCAGTGTGGTTTGAGAAAACGCAGAATCAGCTTCATAAATCGTTCTACTCCTTTCCTAGGGAAAAAGTGAAAAAAAGGGCGCCCGGTTCCCTAACTAACCGAGCGCACCCGACATCTTCTCCGACCCGTGTGATTGCGATCACAGGTCCTCCGATGAGCAAGCATTCACTTGTTTTGCGCCTGCAGCGACTGGCGCAGCGCGGTGCTGAACTGATGCGTCAGGCGGATCAGCGCGGCCTGCTCCTCCTCCGTCATGGTCTGCCAGGCCTGTTCCTCCAGCCGCCTTGTCCGGGCGATGGTCGTGTCCACAAAGCGGTTTCCCTCCTCTGTCAGAACCGCCCGCTTGCTGCGCTGGTCCCGTTCAAAATGTTCCAGCCGGACCAGCCCCTTTCGGATCAGCAGCTTAAACGCGGAATTCAGGGTCTGACGGCTGAGGCTGAGCTTCTCGCTGATCTCCCGCTGGGTCTCCACCCCCTCGCGAATCAGGATCAGAGCCCAGTACTCCGTCCCGGAGAGGCCGCAGGCTTTCGCCAGCATCCCGTAGACAAAGTCGAACTCCATGGATACGTTTCGGAAGGATTCCAGGCGGGTGTCCAGAGCAGGGCCTGTTTCCATTGCTTCACCCCCATTTGCTAAATAGTCCGAAATCATACTTTACTGTTTCAGACTGTCCGAGACAATACCACAGGTGCTGCCGGATGTCAACCCCTATGCCGCCGCTTTTTTGAGAAAATGTTTGCCAGAAAAGCCGAAGAAAAACGCCTTCCGTTTTCCTGTTTTTCACAAAAAAAGGAAGAGCCGCTCCGAAGGGAGCGGCTCTTCCTCAAGCTGTCGATAACGGCTGCGCCTTTTTCGCAGCCTGGACGTGGGCCTGGATATCCGGCTGGCGGGGGAGCGGAAGCCGGCGGCCCTGCTGGCGGAGAGCCTGCGGGAGCCCTCCGCCGAGATCTCCTTCCCGCTGAGCTCCGCCCCTCCCGGGGCCGGATCACTGGTCCCGGATGGAGCCGTCCGTATTCAGCCGGCAGCGGACGGGCATCTGAACCGCCGGGAACTTCTCCTCCACACCGTCAATCAGGTCAATGCCCAGGCCCGGCCCCTCCGGCAAGGGCACAAACCCGTCCACGGGCATGTGGTAGTTGGTCACCAGCTCGCACTTGCGGTGGGCCCGGTCCCTCATCAGGCCGCCCTCCGGGTCCGGAAACTCACAGATCAGCAGGTTGTCGATGCTGGCGCAGAACTGGAGCTCCGCCGCCGTGCACACGGGGCTCAGGGGGTTGTGGGGCACCACGGGGCACATCTCCGCCTCCGCCATGGCGGCGATCTTCCGGGCGCCGGTGATCCCGCCCACTGTGGTCAGGCTGATGCGGATATAGTCGGTAGCCTTCCGGTTCAGCAGGTCCCGGAACTCGAAGATCGTGTGGAGCCGCTCCCCGGTGGCGATGGGGATGCTGCTCTTGCTGACCACATAGGCCATGGCCTCGTTGTTCCCGGGAGGGATGGGGTCCTCCACAAAGAGAGGATGGACGTCCTCGATCTCCTTGATGAGGACCACCGCCTCCGCCGGCAGGCTTCGGCGGTGCAGCTCGATGCACAGGTCGATGTTGTCCCCCACCGCCTGGCGCATCAGGTGTACCCGGCGAATGGACTCCTCCATGTTGCGCACGTGGGTCTTCCCGTAGGGGATGGACTCGGGCTCGTCCAGGAAGGGGGACAGATGGCCCACCGCCGTGTAGCCCTGCTGGCGCTTTTTCTCGCAGTTGGCCACCAGCTCCTCGTCCGTCTTGGCCATCACGTGGCCGTACACCCGGATCTTGTCCCGGCACTTGCCCCCCAGCAGCTGGTAGATGGGCACGTTGTAGTACTTCCCGGCAATGTCCCAGAGGGCCACGTCGATGGCGGAGATGGCGCCCATCACCGCCGCTCCCCGGAAGTAGGAGCCCCGGAACATGACCTGCCAGAGATGCTCGATCTCCAGGGGGTCCTTCCCCACCAGGTAGCTGCCGAAGTTCTCAATCTGGGCTGCGGACGCGTCCAGGGCGCCGAAGGCGCCGCTCTCCCCGATCCCGTGGAGCCCATTGTCTGTGGTGATCTCGGCGTAACAGTAGCGGTTTGTCCGTATGGCCCGCACCTCTTTGATCTTCATCGCCGTTCCTCCTCGTCATCTGATTGGAGCCAGGGCAGGGCGCCGGCCCTCCCCGCCGCCTTTCGCGGCGTGCTCTTCCCTTTTATTATGGGAAAAAACGGCGGCCTTGTCCAATACTGAAATGCGGCGGAAACCATACCCAAATGGGCATGGCCCGGCCCTCCCGCCCCTTTTCCCCGCAAGTCCGCCCGTGCTATCCGGCTGCCTTTTCGCATAAGCATCCTCCAGGGGGGTGCCGCTATGAAGAGCAGAGAATCCATGGAGCAGAGGACCGGCAGGGAGATCCGTCCCGCCGACAGGGCGGAGCCGGGAAATCCGGCGGACGACTCCCGCCCCATCCAGGCGGGAGGAGCGCCGGTCCGGCTCTTTTTCGCCGGGGAAACAACCCTGGCGGAGTGCCTGCGGCGCTATTTTACAGCCCTGAAGCAGGAGTGGCGGCCCTTCTCCCCGTCGGAGCCCGGGGAGAAGAAGGAAAAGGAGGATGCAGCGTGGCGGGAGGACGGGGAAGAACAAAAGCGCCGCCGGAGCGGGGACGGGACGGCCCCTGGCGGATCGCCGCCTACATCCGGCTGTCCCGGGAGGACGGGAACGACGAGTCCCTGAGCGTCGCCAACCAGCGGAAGATCATCCTGGAATTCGTCGTGCAGCACTTCGCCGGCCAGGACTGCGCCCTGGTTTCCGACTACGTGGACGACGGGCTGAGCGGCACCACCGAGGAAACCCGGCCGGCCTTCCAGCGGATGGTTTGCGACATCGCGTCCGGGAAGGTCAACTGCGTCATCTGCAAGACCCTCTCCCGGGCCTTCCGCAACTACGCCGACCAGGGCCGCTTCCTGGAGCAGTTCATCCCCGCCCACGGCTGCCGCTTCATCTCCATCGGCGGCCCCTTTGTGGACACCTACGCGGACCCTGGCTGCACCCAGAATCTGGAGATCCCCATCAGCGGCCTGATGAACGACCGCTACGCCGCCAGGACCAGCGCCGATGTGCGCCGGACCTTTGACACCAAGCGTCGCCGGGGGGAGTTCATCGGGGCCTTCGCCCCCTACCCGGAACCGGCTGCTCGTCGACGAGGAGGCAGCCCAGGTGGTGCGGGACATGTTCCGCTGGTTTGTCGCCGGCGGCATGAGCAGGCGGGGCATCGCCCGGCGGCTCAACGATCTGGGCGTTCCCAACCCCTCGGCCTACAAGCGCGCCAAGGGTTTCCCCTTTCATACGCCCCACACCGATTCCAACGACGGCCTCTGGAGCCCCACATCGGTCAGCCGCATCCTCCGGGACCCCCTGTACGCCGGCGTCCTCCGGCAGGGCCGGCAGAAGGTAGTCAGCTACAAGGTGCACACCCGGGTTTCCGTCCCGGAGGAGGCGTGGTTTCTGGCGGAGGGGGCGGCGCCGGCCGTTGTGGACCGGGCGCTCTTCCAGGCGGCCCAGGAGCTGGGCCGCCGGAACACGCGGACCGCGCCCGGCCGGAGCGGCCCCCACCTCTTCGCCGGTCTGGTCCGCTGCGCCGGCTGCGGGAAGGGGATGCACCGCCGCTCCTCCAAGGGGTACAGCTACTACGCCTGCCGGACCTCCGCGGAGAAGTTCCCCGCCGCCTGCACCAGGCGATCCATCCGGGAGGACGTTTTGGAGGGGGCTGTGCTCGCGGCGATCCAGCAGCAGATAGCGCTGGTACCCTCCCTGCCGGAGCTGGCGGAGGAAATCCGCCGCGCGCCGGCGGCCACGGTGGCGGCAATCCGGCTGGAAACTCTGCTGAAGGCGCGGGGCAGGGACCTGGACCGGGCCACGGCCCGGCTGGACGGGCTGTACGAGGACTGGAAAAACGGCGACCTCTCCCGGGAGCAGTACCGGCGCATGCGGGCGAAATACGAGGAGCAGGCCCGCTCCTGCCGGAAGCAGCTCCGCCGCATGGAAGGCGAGCGCCGGTCCCTGGCGGAGAGCGCAGCGGAGGAACCCGGCCTGGCCGCGTTTCTCCGGCACGGCAATATTCAGTCCCTCACCCGGGGGCTGCTGACGGAGCTGGTGGACGTCATCTACGTCCATGAGGACGGGAGCCTGGACATCCATTTTCGCTTCGCGGACCCCCTCCGGCAGTCCCCCGCCCCAGGTGACTGTCCGCCCGGCGGGCATCAGGAGGGGGAGGGGCGGAATGGGCTGACGGATGATTTCTCCGCTTCACCGAAACGATAAAAGCAGCCCCTGGGAGATGGATCTCCCAGGGGCTGCCTGCTGCCCGGCGAAGGCTGGGCGGGTTTCCCAGCTTCCGTTTTTTATGCCGTTTCCACCTTCTGGCTGCCGGTGGACCACACGTGCCGCTCCCCGGCAGCGGCCGGGGTGTTCTGTGCCATGACCCCCACCAGCCTGTGGGGGATGTAGGGCTCCTCCAGCCAGGCGCACTCCTCCGCCGTCAGCTTCAGATCCACGGCCTTGGCGGCCCCCTCGATGTGGTGGAGCTTCGTGGCGCCCACCACCGGGGCGGTGACCTTGGTCAGCAGCCAGGCCAGGGACACCTCCGTCATGGAAACGCCCCGCTGATCCGCCAGCTCCGCCACCCGGTCGATGATCACCTGGTCCTGCGCCGCCGTGGCGTCGTATTTGAACCTGGCGTAGCTGTCCTCCTCCAGCCGCCTGGAGGTCTCCCCCGGGCGCTTGGAGAGCCGGCCACCGGCCAGGGAGCTGTAGGGCGTCATGGCGATGTTGTCCTCGGCGCAGAGTTTGGCCATCTCCCGCTCCTCCTCCCGGAAGATCAGGTTGTAGTGGCCCTGGATGGACACGAACTTGGGGAAGCCCTCCCGCTCCGCCAGGGCGTTGGCCTTGGCCAGCTGGTAGGCGAAGCAGTTGGAGATACCGATCTGCCGGACCTTCCCCGCCTGCACCACCCGGTTCAGGCCGTCCAGGATGTCGTAAATGGGCGTCTGGTGATCCCACATGTGGTAGATATACAGGTCGATGTAGTCCAGCCCCAGGTTCCGCAGGCTGGTGTTCACCATATTCTCGATATGCTGCTGGCCGGAAACGCCGGCCGCGATCTCCTCCTGGGTGCGGGGGAGGAACTTGGTGGCCACCACCACGTCCTCCCGCCTGACAAAGTCCCGGATCGCCCGGCCCAGGTACTGCTCGCTGGTGCCGCTCTGGTAGCCGACGGCGGTGTCGAAGAAGTTGACCCCCAGCTCCAGTCCCCGCCGGATGATCTCCCGGGAGTGCTCCTCGTCCAGGGTCCAGCTGTGCTGGCCGTTTTTCGCGTCGCCGAAGCCCATGCAGCCCATGCAGATCCGGGAGACGGTCAGGTCGGAATTGCCCAGCTTCGTGTACTGCATCTCCGGCTCCTCACTCCAGGTCGTTGTAGGCCGCGTCGTCCACCGGCTCGCACCACTCGTTGGAGGTCTCCTCGCCCGGAACCTCCACGGCGATGTGGCTGAACCAGCTGTCCTTCTTGGCACCGTGCCAGTGCTTGACCTCGGCGGGGATGGTGATGACCGTGCCGGGGGTGAGGCTCACGGCCTCCTTGCCCTCCTCCTGGTACCAGCCCTCGCCGGCGGTGCAGATCAGGATCTGGCCGCCGCCGCTCTTGGCGTGGTGGATGTGCCAGTTGTTCCGGCAGCCCGGCTCGAAGGTGACGTTGGCCAGGAACACCGGGCACTTGCCCGCCTCGGTCAGGGGATTCAGGTAGGAATTGCCGATGAAATACTGGGCAAAGGCGGTATTGGCCTGGCCCAGGCCGAACACATTCTCCTTGTCAAAGGCTTCCCTGCTGTTGATGCGCACAAAAAATCATCCCTTCACTGGAAATTTTGCCGGGGCAGGGGATCCCCGCCCCGTCCGCTCAAACCGTTTCCGCCCACTGCCGCAGCTCGCTCTCCGACTGGCGGCCATTGAGCATCTTTCCGCCCTTGATCACCGCTCCCGGGCAGCTGGAGGCCAGATCCTCCGCGGTCTTCCCCAGGCCGCTGCCGCCGGAGGTGGCAAAGAGGGCGACGGTCTTTCCGGAGAAGTCGTAGCTCTCCAGGAAGGTGCGGATGATAGACGGAGCGGTGTACCACCAGATGGGGAATCCCAGGAAAATCCGGTCATAGGACGGGATATCCGCGTCCCGGTCCGCCAGCGCCGGCCGGCAGGCGGAGTCGTTCATCTCCACCGTGCTGCGGGACTTCTTGTCCATCCAGTTCAGATCGGCCCGGGTATAGGCCACGGCGGGCTTGATCTCGTACAGGTCGGCGCCGATGGCGCCGGCCAGCCGCTGGGCCGCCCCCTTCGTGACGCCGCTGGCGGAAAAGAACGCTACCAATGTCTTGCTCATGGTGTTCAGCCTCCTTCGCTCGCTTCCGCTCCCCGCCGCCGGCGAAAGCGCGGCAGGGAATCTTCCGTTCTGTTTGTTTCCTATTATAAATCTTCGCCGCCGCGCTGTCCAATACCTGCCTTTTATCGCCTTCCATGCGTTTTCCGTATGGAAAGCGCCGGTTTGGCCGGTGCTGGCGGACCGAAGTCCTCTCTATCTCCTTGTGGGGAAGGAGCTGCCGGCCTCAAATTTGGCCGCCACCTCCTTCAGGTGTTCCCGGATGGGCAGGTGCTGGGGGCAGGCCTTCTCACACTGGCCGCAGCCCACGCAGTCGCTGGCCTTCCCGTGCTTCAGGGCGGTGTTGTTGTAGTACGACGTCTGGCTGGAAAAGCTGCCGGTGGTGCGGGAGATGTTGTTATAGAGGGCGAAGTACTGGGGAATGGCGATATTCTTGGGGCAGCCGTGGGTGCAGTAGGCGCAGCCGGTGCAGGGGATGGGGGTGTTCCTCTCGATGATCTCCGTGACCTGGCCGATCACCTTCTGCTCCTCCGCTGTGATGGGCTCAAAGCGGAGGAAGGTGCCGGCGTTGTCCTCCACCTGCTCCAGGGTGTTCATGCCGGAGAGCACCCGGGTCACCCCCTCCTGGCTGGCGGCAAACCGCAGGGCCCAGGAGGCGCCGGAGTCCTCCGAAAGAGGTAGCTGCCGCCGAAGCCCAATGTGTTCTGGTAGTACGCCTGCTCCGCGCTCTGCCCCTCCCGGGAGGAGATCAGGATGCAGGGCGTCCCCCGCAGCTCCTCCACGTCGACCCGGTCCAAGGCGCCCATGGGGCCGTGGAGGGACACCTCCGCCCAGAGGCCGCACTGCGCCAGCTCGTCATTGACGTAGGCGTCGGAAAAGGCCCGCCGCTGGTCGTTGAACACCAGGTCCGCGCCGTTCAGCCGCAGCAGGTTGTAGAGCTCCTCATGGGTCCCGTTGACGATGCTGATGGCCACCTCGGGATAGCGCCTGGAAAACTCCGCCACGGCCTGGTGCAGCTCCAGCCCGCTGTAGCCGCGCAGGTACCCGATCCGCAGGCGCAGCTCCCGGTCCGTCCCCAGCCGCTTCACCTCCTGGACCATGGCGTCCGCCTGTTCCAGGATGGCCTTGCTGCGGACGTAAAAGGACTCCCCCGCCGCCGTCATGGCAAAGCGGCGGTTCTCCCGGCGGAGCAGCTCCACCCCCAGTTCCTTCTCCAGGGCCTGGATCTGCTGGGAGATGGCCGACTGGGAGATGTAGCACCGCTCGGCCGCCTCCGTGAAGCTGCCGCAGTCCACCACAGCGGTAAAGTACCGCATCTGTCTGAGCAGCAAAAAACCACCTCCCCAAAGGCAGGAAAATCTCCATTCCTCCTGTTTTTTCTCGGGATATCATTTTTTCATCTTACCGCCTCCCCCGGCAGTCTGTCAAGCGCGCCCCGCCTGGCCGGGGCTCTCTCCGCCTTCTCCTCCGGCGCGGTTGTGCATGCGAAACTGCACCCACCGGGCCCATCGGGCCAACTGGAAGCACAGGGCCCACAGGTCCTACCGGGCCGGCTGGAAGCACCGGCCCCACCGGCCCAACGGGGCCGGCCGGAAGCACCGGCCCCACCGGCCCAACCGGGCCAACTGGAATCACGGGCCCCACTGGCCCAACCGGGCCGTCTGGAAGCACGGGGCCCACTGGGCCAACCGGACCGACGGGAATCACAGGGCCCACTGGGCCAACCGGACCGACGGGAAGCACAGGACCCACTGGGCCCATCGGGCCAACTGGAAGCACAGGGCCGACCGGCCCCACAGGCCCCTCCGGAGAAGACGGCGCCACGGGAGCGGCGGGGAGCGCCGCCACGGTCCGGGTGGGCACCGTGACCACCGGCGACCCGGGGACGAGCGCCGCCGTGGTCAACTCCGGAACCGAACAGGACGCGGTGTTCGACTTTACCATCCCCCAGGGCAGTGCCGGGAGCCCCGCTCCGGTCAGCCTGCTGTCCGCCTACTCCACGCCGCCCCAGGCGGGGACCTCCGGCTCTCCCCTGCTCTTTGACCGCAACGGCCTGTCCTATGGCAGCGACATCTCCCACACCGCCGGGAGCGGCACCTTTACCATCAACACCCCCGGCGTCTATGCTGTCAACTTCCACGGCACCTTCGCCCCGGCCTCTGGGGTCAACTTCCCCCTCAGCGTCACCATTTCTCTCCAGCAGAATGGCACCGCGGCAGCCGGCGGCGGCGTACTTCACTCCTTCCACACCTCCTCCGACGCCGCCAATCTGTCCATCTCCGTCCCGGTGGCGGTTTCCTCCGCGCCGGCCACCCTGCAGTTCATGGCCTCCGGTGGAAACTTCGTCTACAGCGGCATCACCGCCACCGTCTACCGGCTGGGGGCGATCCCCGCCTCCTCCTGACCTGACGAAGGAGCGGGAGAGGCGCCCGCGTTTCCCCGCTCCTTTTCCTGGAATGAACCTGCTGCTGATGGGAGATTGTTATGAACGTTGTGGTCTACGCCATCTGCAAAAACGAGGAGGCCTTCGCCCGGCGCTGGATGGACTCCATGTCCGAGGCCGACCGGGTGGTGGTGCTGGACACCGGCTCCACGGACCGCACCGTGGAGCGGCTGCGGCAGCTGGGGGCGGAGGTCCATGTGGAGGCTGTCGCCCCCTGGCGCTTTGACGCCGCCCGGAACCGCTCCCTGGAGCTGGTGCCGGAGGAGGCGGACATCTGCGTGTGCACGGACCTGGACGAGGTGTTCCGCCCCGGCTGGCGCAGAGCCCTGGAGGACGCCTGGGAGCCGGGGACCGGCCGGGCCTCCTACCGCTACACCTGGTCCTTCCGCCCCGACGGGTCGGAGGGGGTGGTGTTCTGGGCGGATAAGATCCACAGCCGCCGGGGGTGGCGCTGGGTCCATCCGGTCCACGAGGTGCTGCGCTGGGTGGGCCCCGGCCGGCCCGGGCCCGCCGTGGCGGCGGAGGGAGTCCAGCTAAACCACCACCCGGACCCGGCCAAATCCCGGGGCCAGTACCTGCCCCTCTTAGAGCAGTCGGTGGAGGAGGAGCCATGGGACGACCGAAACGTCCACTACCTGGGCCGGGAATACCTGTACTACGGCCGCTGGGACGACTGCATCCGCACCCTGAAGCGCCACCTGTCCATGCCCAGCGCCGTCTGGGCGGATGAGCGCTGCGCCTCTATGCGCTATATCGCCAAGTCCTACGCCCGGAAGGGGGAGGAGCGGACCGCCCAGGACTGGTACCTCCGGGCCGTGGCCGAGGCCCCCCACCTGCGGGAGCCCTACCTGGATCTGGCCATGCTCCTCTATGAGCAGGGGGCGTGGGAGGGGGTGCTGTACTTCACCGGCTGCGCCCTCCAGATCCGGGAGCGGCCCAGGACCTATATCTGCGAGGCGGAGGCCTGGGGGAGCCTGCCCCACGACCTGCGCGCCATCGCCTTCTACCGCGCAGGGCGGCTGCGGGAGGCCCTCCGGGAGGCGGAGGAGGCCCTGGCCTTGGAGCCCTCCGACCCCCGGCTGGCGGGCAACGCGGCCCTGATCCGCTCGGAGCTGGCGGCGGGAGGCTGAGCCGTTCCAATCCAAAAAGCGAGGCGCCTGGGGACTTTGGTCCCCAGGCGCCTCGCCTGTTGTATGCCCTATCCGTCCAGGCCCGTGAGGGCCAGGAGCTCCTGGCCGGTCATGGGGCCCACGTTGTAGCGCCCCATGCCGTAGAGGCTCTGGGGCAGGCCCTTCACCACCGTGTTGGTCCGGGGCTCAATGGTAAAGGTGGCCCGGAAGCCCAGCTCCAGGCAGATCCGCTGGCTGGCCGGGGTGTAAAGGCCGTTGGGGTAGGACAGAGCCGTCACCGGATAGCCGGTGGCCGTCTCCATCTCCTCCCGGGCCCGCTTCAGGTCCGCGCGGACCGCCGCCTCGTAGTCCGCCTGGCTCTCCCCCTCCAGGGGGACGGCCCCCTCCCGGGCGGGTCCCTCCTCGTAGGGGGGCCACTGGTGCATGTCGTAGGTGTGGGTCTGGACGGAGATCACCCCGCTGTCCATCATCTCCCTGGCCTGCTCATAGGTGAAGTGTGCCTTCATGGGGCAGCTGGTCCCCTTGTAGGTGTCCTTCCCCACAGACACGCCGATGGCGAAGATAGTCCCCTTCATGCCGTACTTCTCCAGAAGGGGCCAGGCCAGGTCGTAGTTGCTCTCATAGCCGTCGTCAAAGGTGATGAGCACCGCCTTCTCCGGCAGGGGCGTCCCCTGCTCCACATAGGCGTACAGATCCTCCAGGGTCACGGCGATGCAGCCCGCGTCCCGCAGGGCCCGCAGCTGCTCCTCAAAGAGGGACACCGGGAGGTTCACCTCGCTGCCTCCCTCCTGGCTCAGGTGATGGTACATGAGCACCGTCACCTGCTGTCCCTCCCCCAGGCCCCCTGTCCCGAAGCGGTCCGCCCGGTCCCCGGCGTTCTCCGCCGTCACAAGGACGCCGAAGTCCTTCGGCACATAGCCCCCCAGTCCCAGGGCCCGCCGGAGCATCATCTCTGCCAGGGCTGGCCGGATGGAGCTGTCGGGGTAGAAAAACCGGCTGTCCCCGCAGGGGGCGTCGGCGGAGAAATCCCAGAAGTCCACCTGCTCCGCCAGGGTCTCATAGAGCTCCCTCACCTCCGCCCTCTGGTAGGCGGAGGCCCGGTGGGGCCCCACCGGCTCCATCAGCACCGTCAGCTCCGCCCCGGCGGACTGGCAGAGGGACCGGATCTCCCCTACCGCCTCCGCCAGCTGCCCGATTTCCGTCAGCTGCACCGGCTCCGGGTCGGAAAACGCCGTCTTTTCCTCATAGGCCGCCAGGTCCCCGATGTGGGCCGCGTCCGCGTCGCCGGGAAGGAAGGCCCCGGTCTCCTCATAGCGCTCCCGGCCCTCCCCCTGCCAGGTTCCCGCGCAGTCCAGGGAGAGGCTCAGGACGATCTGCCCGGCCCCGCCCTCCTCCAGGGCCCGGCAGACCGCCTCTGTCAGATCCGCCGGCTCCCCCTGATCCAGGCAGCACACATAGGCTCCCGCCCCGGCCGCCTCCTCCAGAAGCGACGGATCGTAGACCCCGGCGCCGGCGCCGCCCACCAGGCAGACGGACAGGGGCTCCTCCCCCGCCGTCCCGCTGCCCTCCGGCTCAGGGGCGCTCCTCCTGCCCGGCCACAGCAGCACAGCCGCCGCCAGAAAGAGCAGCGCCGCGCCGGCGGGCACCATCCACCTTTTCATCCTGCTTCCCTCCCACAACACACAACAGACTCCCAAACACAAAAGAGGCAGTCGGCCCCGCCCGGCGGCAGCCGATTGCCTCTTTCCCGTGGTATGGAGCACCCTTACTCGTAGAGCACCTCGTCATCGTAGTCGTCACATTCACGGCCGCAGCATTTTCCCTTCACATCGGAGAGGAAGCCTGTGATTTTATCCCAGAAGGCGACAATCAGGCAGGTAAACGCAGCGAGGGCCAGGGCGGCGCCGACAATCTTCAGCACCAAACGGGCAACTTTCATGGGGGAGTCCTCCTTTTCGTTTACAGATAGGTCTAGTGTACACCAAGAAGCCAAAAAATACAATGGCTTTTAGCAGTTTTTTTGACAAGTCTTTCAAAAGGCGATGAACAGGTCCAGCTCCACCTGTCCCTCTCCCACCGCCGCGGAGGCCCGGTCCACCATCTGGCCCACCAGGGCCAGCTCGCTGTCGCTGGTGTACTGGTCCCCCCCGGCCAGCTCCCAGAACTCCTCCACCAGGGCGGGGTTGCGCACCGCCGGCTGGAGCATCTCCGCCATGCGCTCGACCTGCCGGCGGTGGGCCTCGTCAAAGCCGCCCCGGGCCACCAGCCGCAGCCCCTCCGGCTCCTTGGTGATCTCCAGCGTCACCCGCTTCCCGCCCGCCAGCAGCAGGGCCGTATACAGCTCGTCAATCACGTGGCTCATCTTCCGGCGGGCCAGATGGATATGCTTTTGCTGATTCATATGGTCGTTACTCCTTTGGTTCCGGCCGGACCGCCTCGATGATGGGGATCATCAGCACACAGGTGAGGCCGGCGGCAAAGCCGTTGTTGTAGAGGTTCATCCCCCCGTGGAGGAAGGAGGTGTGCTGGACGATGGCCATGTGCAGGAAGCCCGCGGCCACGCCCCAGTACCAGCCGAACTGGCCCGCGATGGGGGAGAGGCCCGTGCACAGCATGGTGGCCAGCAGCACCCCCGGTGCGGTAGGGGAGATATCCCCCATCACCAGGGCGCACAGCACCGCCCCCGCCATCACCGGCAGCACGTTGCGCGGGTGCTTTCCGAAGGCGGCAAAGCCCACCATGGCGAACACGCAGCAGATCAGCGGGCCGTTGAGCCCCACGCCGGCGATCCGGAGGTAGACAAGGCCGATCATCCCCACAAGGCCCATGTTCACCAGCACCGCCGCCGGCCCGTCCAGGGCCACAAAATCCGCCACCGACCGGCCGGAGTGGCGGAGGATCCGCCGGTAGCCCCCCACGCTCCGGCAGCCCAGGAGGATCCCCAGGGCCACCAGGAGGGCCAGCAGCAGCCACATCATCACGTCCAGCAGGGGGCCGTTGTCCTGGCTCCAGGTGGTCTCCGTGGTAAACTCCACGCCAAACCCCTTGAGGACGCTGGCCAGCCCCAGGCCCACAAACCCGGCGGAAACCCCCACGTTGTAGAGGTTATAGCCCTGGTGGATCCGGACGGTGTAGGCGGAAACCGCCGGCACCAAAAAGCCGATCACCGCGCCGCACAGGAGCATGGCCCCCCAGCGCGCCCCCGGCCCCAGGTGGTTGAGCAGGTAGCTCACCATGGGGGAGAGGCAGGTGCCGAAGAGGGTGGTGTAGACATATTTGGCAAAGGGCTCCCGGCGGAACCGGGCGTAGAGCCAGCCCCCCAGCAGGATGGGCAGGGTGTTCACCAGGTTCTTCCCCAGCAGGGCGAAGCCCGCCATCATGAAGAGGCAGGCGAAGGACATGCCGGTGAAGGGCAGGCGCAGACGGCGCAGCAGGATGGTGCTGGCCAGGAGCATCAGGCTGGCGTTCAGCAGCGCCGCCCCCATGCCCCCGGTGACGATGGGGTCGGTGATGAGGCCGCACTCCCCCATTTGGATGGCCCAAAAGCCGGTCAAAATGCTCCCATCCGGCTGGGCCACGGCGGCAAAGACCGCCAGCAGCGCCGCGATGCCCAGCATCACCGCGTACATCCTGTCGTTGGTTTTCCTGACACCGTCCTGCACTGTATCCGCCATAGGATTCCTCTCTCTCGTCTTTTTTCTCCGCCGGCGCGCTGCCAGCGGACCTACCGGTCTATTTTATCGGAAAAAGCGCCGGTTGGCAAGGGGGAACCGCTCCGTCCGCTCACGCTTCCCCGTCCCCCTCCGCCCAGCGGAAGGAGAAGCCACCCTGATGTCCCTCCCCTGTCAGCCGTATGGTGCCGCCGCCGGGGAGGGAAACCGTGAAGCGATCTGTCCCCCTCTCCTCCCGGGAAAACACCACCTGCCCCGCCGGGTCCAGGATCTGGACCTGGAGGGCTCCGCCCTCTGACGCCACCTCCGCCAAAAGCTCTCCTCCGCCCCGGAGGGCGTGCTGGCTGCTGCCGGAGAAATAGAGGTACTCCGCCTCCCACGCCCCGGGGGAGGCGTGCTCCCGCCATCCCAGCTGGAGGCGGGACCCGGCGGAGCCGAAGCTCCCAGCGGCCAGCAGCGCCGCGGCGCCCAGGATCGCCAGCACGCCCATCATCCATTTCATTATCCGTTTCATGCTCTACCACTCCTCTGTCTGTGCTCTCCGGCGGTCCCGCGCCAGCCGGATCTGATAGTATACCGCCGGGATCAGAGCCGCCAGAGCCAGTCCCCCCAGGGCCGGGGAGCCCACCGCCAGGGCCATGATCCCCAGGAAGGCCGCCAGGAACAGCCAGGGCCGCCGGAGCACGCCCCAGGCCGCCGCCCGGTCCGCCCAGGTGGTGTGGAGCTGGAAGGGGGCGCCGTCGTTCTCCTTCTCCACAATCAGGATCTCCCGGCCGTAGGAGCCGCCGGAAACGGCCCACCGCCCGCCCCGGTCCGCCCAGGGCCGCAGCCGGATCTTCCCCAGATAGAAGTCCAGATTGACGCTCCGGAAAAACACCCGGTACCCCAGCTCCTCCAGGAAGCAGCCGTACCGGTCCTGCTCTTCCCGGGACTTCTGCCCCACGAACTCCACGCAGTAGCGCACCTGTCCCGGCGGGCAGGGGGTAAATGCATAGCGGAGCTTTCCCACCTCCGCCAGCCGGAGGCCCCGGTCCGCCATCCGGTTGAGCCACCGCTCCTGGGCCTTCAAAAAGGGGCCGAAGTACCGGTAATACCCTCTGCTCATGCCTGACCCTCCTTCAAAATCTCCTCCGCGGCGGCGGCCACCTGGCGCAGCCGCTCAAGCTCCCGCTCCGCGGCCTGCCGCCCCGCCTGGGTGATCCGGTAGACCCGCTTGCGCCCGCCGCCCTCGCCGGCGGGGGCGATCCACCCCTTCTCCTCCAGGGCGCTGAGAGCCCCGTACAGGGTCCCGGCCCCCAGCACCAGCCGCCCGCCGGTCCGCTCCTCCACAAACTGCATGATGGCGTACCCGTGGCGGGGGGTGACCACCGACAGCAGCACGAAAAAGGTCACCTCCGTCAGGGCGCCGCCCTTGGCGTTGTCCCGCAAGCCTCTCGCCTCCTTATTACGGTTACTGTAGTAATTTATATCACTAACCGTAATAGTTGTCAACGGTTTTTTCCGCCGGTTTGCAAACCGGCGGGGGTATGGTATAATACGGGGAGAAACCATCCGGGAAGGAGGCGGCCTATGGCGGAGCTGAATACAGACGTGCGGTACATCAAGGGCATCGGCGAGCAGCGGGCCAAGGCCCTGGGGAAGCTGGGCATCGCCACCCTGGGGGACCTGATCGCCTATTTTCCCCGGGCCTACGAGGACCGGTCCCTCCGCCGGGAGATCGCCTCTCTCCAGGACGGGGAGAGCGCCTGGGTGGAGGCCATGGTGGCCGCCGCCCCCACCCTGAGCCGGATTCGGAGGGGGCTGGAGCTGGTAAAGCTCCGGGCGGTGGACGCCACAGGCTCCCTGGAGATCACCTTCTTCAACCAGGCCTGGATCCGGGACCAGCTCCACACCGGGGACACCTGCATTTTCTACGGGAAAGCGGAGGTCAAGGGCCGGCGGCGGCAGATGGTGAACCCAGTGGTGGAGCGGGAGGGGGGCCAGGTGATGACCGGCCGGATCGTCCCCATCTACCCTCTGACCGCCGGTATCACCCAGTCCATGCTGGTGAAGGCCATCCGTCAGGGGCTGGACGCCTGCCGGGACGTACTGCCGGATCCCCTGCCGGACGCCGTCCGCCAGGAGCACCACCTCTGCCACATCGGCTACGCCTATGAGCAGATCCACTTTCCCCAGTCCGCCGACACCCTGGCCATGGCCCGGCGGCGGCTGGTGTTTGAGGAGCTGTTCTTCCTGGCCATCGGGCTTAAAAAGCTCCGCTCTCGCCGGACCGCGGCGGCGGTCCCCCCCTGCCGGGAGGCGGATCTGACGCCCTTTCTCTCCGCCCTGCCCTTCACCCTCACCGGCGCCCAACTGCGCTCCATCGCCGAGATCCGCGCCGACATGGCCTCCGGCCGGCCCATGAACCGGCTGGTCCAGGGGGACGTGGGCTCCGGCAAGACCATGGTGGCCGCCGCCGCGGTGTACAACGCCGCTCAAAACGGCCTCCAGTCCGCCCTGATGGCCCCCACCTCCATCCTGGCCCAGCAGCACTACAGCGGCCTCTCCCCCCTGATGGAGCGGCTGGGGATCTCCTGCGCCCTCCTTACCGGCGCCACCCCCGCCCGGGAGCGGCGGGAGCTCCTGGCCCGGCTCCGGTCGGGGGAGATCCAGCTGCTCATCGGTACCCACGCCCTCATCAGCGGCGACGTATCCTACGGGAGCCTGGGCCTGGTCATTACCGACGAGCAGCACCGCTTCGGCGTGGGCCAGCGCTCCGCCCTCTCCGCCAAGGGCCACCTGCTGGACCAGCCCCCCCACCTGCTGGTCATGTCCGCCACCCCCATCCCCCGGACCCTGGCCCTGATCATCTACGGGGACCTGGACGTGTCGGTGATCGACGAGCTGCCCCCCGGCCGCCAGAAGATTGACACCTTCGCCGTGCCGGGCAGCTACCGCCAGCGGATCTACGCCTTTCTCCGCAAGGAGGTCGCCGCCGGCCGGCAGGCCTACCTGATCTGCCCCATGGTGGAGCAGGCGGACACGGTTCCCGACGAGCGCAAGGCGGTAACGGAGTATGCCGCCATGCTCCAGGGCCAGGTGTTTCCGGATCTCCGGGTGGCCTGTGTCCACGGCAGGATGAAGCCAAGGGAGAAGGACGCGGTCATGGCCGCCTTCGCCGCCGGGGAGATCGATCTGCTGGTGTCCACCACTGTGGTGGAGGTAGGGGTGGACGTGCCCAACACCTCGGTCATCGTCATCGAGAACGCCGAGCGCTTCGGCCTCAGCCAGCTCCACCAGCTCCGGGGCCGGGTGGGCCGTGGGCGGCACAAGTCCTACTGCATCCTGATCTCTGACAACCAAAACGAGGAGACCCGGCAGCGTCTGCAGGTCATGACCCGGACCAACGACGGCTTCCGCATCGCCGAGGAGGATCTCCGCCTCCGGGGCCCCGGGGACTTCTTCGGCCGGCGGCAGCACGGCCTGCCCGCCATGAAGATCGCCGACCTGAGCTGCGATCTGTCCCTGCTGCGGGAGGCCCAGGGGGCGGCGGAGGCCCTGCTGGCGGCGGACCCCACCCTCTCCCTGCCGGAGCACCATCTGGCGGCGGAGCGGGTGGAGCGGCTCTTCGCGGACAGCGCCGACGCCATGAACTGAGATGCGCTCAGGAATCTTTTCCCATAAGGAGGGCGGGGCCCCGGCAAATTGCCGGGGCCCCGCCCTTCAGCGTTTGGAAGAACTCCCACCAGAGGGAAAAAGCAGCACAGGGCAGGGGGAGCTCGAGGGGGCAAAGCCCGCCTCGAATCCAATCGAATGCCCCGCAAAGCCTTGCTTTACAAGGCGTGCGGCCCGCGAAGCAGGGACTTTTCCACTGCGGAGCAGTGGGAAAGTTCCGGCATGTTCAGGCTGCT
>CAJFVK010000025.1 GCA_904420435.1 uncultured Oscillospiraceae bacterium | reverse complement strand
ATGGGGCAGTGGATGATGTTGGTCTTGTCCAGGCGGTACTCGATCTTACCGGCCTTGGACTCCTGGACAGCCTTGGCCACATCGGGGGTCACGGTGCCGGCCTTGGGGGAGGGCATCAGGCCCTTGGGGCCCAGCAGCTTACCCAGGCGGCCCACCACGCCCATCATGTCGGGGCTGGCGATGACCACATCGAAGTCAAACCAGTTCTCCTTCTGGATCTTCTCCACCATGTCCATCTCGCCCACATAGTCGGCGCCGGCCTCACGGGCGGCGTCGGCCTTGTCGCCCTTGGCGAACACCAGCACCCGGACGCTCTTGCCGGTGCCGTGGGGCAGGACGATGGCGCCGCGGACCTGCTGGTCCGCGTGCCGGGAGTCGACGCCCAGCTTCACGTGGAGCTCCACGGTCTCATCAAACTTGGCGGAAGCGGTCTTGCAGATCAGGGCCATGGCCTCGGCGCTGTCGTACTGGACGGAGCGGTCGATCTGCTTGGCGCTCTCTTTATACTTCTTACCTCTAAACATCTCTCAGGCCCTCCTTATTCCCCAACGACAACGCCCATGGAGCGGGCGGTGCCGGCAATCATGCTCATGGCAGCCTCCAGGCTGGCGGCGTTCAGGTCGGGCATCTTGGTCTCGGCGATCTTCTGCACATCCGCCTTGCTGATGGTGGCCACCTTGGTCTTGTTGGGCACACCGGAGCCGGACTCGATGTTGCAGGCCTTCTTGATGAGCACAGCGGCGGGGGGGGTCTTGGTGATAAAGGTGAAGGAGCGGTCGGCGTACACGGTGATGACCACGGGGATGATCATGCCCATGTCATTCTTGGTGCGCTCGTTGAACTCCTTGGTAAAAGCGGCGATGTTCACGCCGTGCTGACCCAGAGCCGGGCCAACGGGGGGCGCGGGGGTTGCTTTGCCTGCAGGAATCTGCAGCTTGACGTATCCTACGACTTTCTGTGCCATTTTGGCACCTCCTTGATAAAATGTGGTGGTGGCGGGACAGGGCCTGTCCCTCCCACGATGCCGCGCTGCGGCAAAAACGCTTGTTCAGCGGCTGAGAAGCCTGGGGCTTCCCGCCGTTTATCCGGCTCAGTCCTCCAGGACCTCCACCTGATCCAGCTCCAGCTCCACGGGGATCTCCCGGCCGAACATGGTGACCGCCACGACCACCTTGTTCTTCTCCGGATGGATCTCCTCCACCACGCCGGTGAAGGACTCCATGGAGCCGTCTGTGATGCGGACGTGGTCGCCCATGTTGTAGCGCACCACGATCTCCCGCTTCTCCATGCCCAGGGAGAGGACCTCGTCCTCGGTCAGCGGGATGGGGTTGTTGGCGTTTCCGACGAACCCGGTGACGCCCCGGACATTCCGCACCAGGTGCCAGGTATCGTCGGTCATGACCATCTTGACCAGCACATAGCCGGGGAAGATCTTCCGCTCCACCTCCTTGGCGGCGCCGGAGTCGGTGATCTCGGTGACCTTCTCCATGGGGATCTGGATGTCCTGGATCATGTCCTGCATCCCCCGGTGGGCCACAGCCTTCTCGATGGTGGTCTTTACGGCGTTCTCATAGCCGGAATAGGTATGGGCCACATACCACTTCGCACTCTCGGACATGCGCTCCCTACCTCTCAGGCGAAGAGGCCCAGCAGGGTAGAGATCGCCAGGCGGGCCACCGCGTCAAAGATCCAGATGCAAGCGCCCACGCACAGGGTGCAGAGGATCACCGTTCCGGTGTTCTTCGCCACCTTGCCGGGGGTGGGCCACACAATCTTCTTCAGCTCGCTTTTCATCTCCCGGAACCAGCGGCCCCGGTCCTTCCTGACTTTCTTTTCTTCAGCCATGACGTTCTACCTCTTTCTTACTTGGTTTCACTGTGAACCGTGTGCTTTCTGCAGAAGGGGCAGTACTTGTTCATCTCCAAGCGGTCAGGATCGTTCTTCTTGTTCTTCACGGTGTTGTAGTTTCTCTGCTTGCACTCGTTGCATCTCAGGGTGATTTTCACGCGCATCTAACGGCACCTCCTTTATAGTGTATGCGGGAGAGCTCCCGCACCGATTTGCCTCCCTGGATGGAAGAGGCCCTTTCCGCGCCGAAAAGCGAAAAGGCGCAAAAAGAAAGCCCTATTTCCACAGGTAATGTTTACTATAGCACGGCAAGGCCCAAAGGTCAACCGGAATTTGCAAATAATTGTGCTTTTTTTTCGCCGGTTTCTATATTATAATACTCTCTGACAGCTTGTGTCAAAAAGCGGCAGCGGAAAAGGAGGCGCCCCATGCGGATCATGGCCATCGACTACGGCGACGCCCACACGGGCATCGCCATCTCAGACCTCACCGGCTTTCTGGCGGGGTATACCACCACCATCCACAGCCGCCGGCCAGAGCAGGTGCTGGACGCGGTGGGGGAGCTGATCCGGGCGTACGGCGTCACGGAGCTGGTGCTGGGCTACCCCAAGAATATGGACGGCACCCTGGGCCCCCGGGCGGAGAAGGCGGAGCGGTTTGCCGCCGCCCTGCAGGAGCGCTTCCAGCTGGAGGTCCATCTCTGGGACGAGCGGCGCACCACCATTGACGCCCACAACATCCTGGCCTCCGCCGGGAAGAACGCCAAAAAGCGGAAGAAAACCGTGGACGCCGTGGCGGCGGCACTGATTTTAGAGGGCTACCTGACCTTCCGCCGCTCCCAACAGAACTGATCTTCCGCCGCGGCGTCCGCGCCCGCGCCTCCGGCGCGTCAATCCACAGGATTGCCGCAGGGCGGATTCACTCCGCCCGAGGACTTCCAGATACCGGGGGCCCCGCAAAAGCGGGCTTTTGCGGGGCGCGTGTGGCGGCGGCACTGATCCTGGAGGGATATCTCACCTTCCGCCGCTCCCAGCAGAACTGATCTCCCGCCCCCTATTTTATCCACTGACAGGAGAACCTAGTATGTATCACACCATCTTTTTTGACCTGGACGGCACCCTGGTGGACTCCAGTGAGGGGGTCTACCGGTGCTTCCGCTACGCCCTGGAGAAGATGCAGGCCCCGCCCCTGCCCAGCCATCTGGAGCCCCTGCTGATCGGCCCTCCCCTGGAGGACTCCTTCGCCAACTTCTGCGGCTTCTCCCCCGAGGACAGCCTCCGGGCCCTGGATTTCTTCCGGGAGCGGTACCGCCGCGTGGGCTACCTGGAGATGTCGGTGGTGCCCGGCATGGAGGAGGCCCTCTCCGCCCTGCGCCAGGTGGGGCTGCGCCTGGCGGTGGCCTCCAGCAAGGAGGAGAGGGGCTGCCACATGGTGCTGGACGCGGCGGGGCTCAGCCAGTATTTTGAGCTGATCGCCGGCCACAACGTGGAGCTGGCCAACACCAAGGCCGCGGTCATCCGCTCGGCCATGGACCGGATGGGCCTGACCGACGGGGACGCCCCCGGTATCCTCATGGTGGGGGACCGGAAATACGACGCGGTCGGCGCCGCCCAATGGGGTATCCCCTGCCTGGGCTTCGACTACTGCGGCTTCGCCCCGGCGGGGGAGCTGGAGGAGGCGGGGGCCATCGCCGTGGTCCACACGGCGGAGGAGCTGACCCGGTTCATTCTGGAGCGGAAGTAGCTGATACATATATGGAATAAAAACAGAAGAGGCCGGACGCTGGGCGTCCGGCCTCTTTCTGGCTGCCAAAAAACCTCGCAGAGTTCGCGCCCCAGGCGCGAAACAAATGGAATCCGGTTTCGGCCGCGACATGTGCGTGGCCGAAACTCCTCTCAGCCTGCAAGTGTGGGATTTGCCCGCTTTTGGCGGACAAATCCTGCGCGCGGCAGGCTGAACCCCATCGAAAAAACGGCATAGCCGTTTGTTCGAGGATTTTACGCCACGGAGAAGGTGAGCTTCTCCCCGTCGCTGCTGATGGTGACCTGCTGCCCGTCGGACAGGGTGCCCCGGATCAGCATCTCCGCCAGCTCCGTCTCCAGGTTCTTCTGGAGGTACCGCTTCACCGGCCGGGCGCCGTAGGCCGGGTCATAGCTGGCCCTGGCGATGAAGGCCTTGGCGGCGTCGGTGAGGGTCATGGTGATCTCCCGGTCGGCCAGGCGGCCGGCGATCCCCTTCACGGCGATGTCGATGATGCCGGAGATCTGGCTCTCGGTCAGGGGGCTGAAGACCACCACGTCGTCCACACGGTTCAGGAATTCAGGCCGGAAGTACTTCTTCAGCTCCGCCGTCACCTGCTCCTTCACGTCGCTGTCGATGGTGCCGTCCTGGTGGATGCTCTCGGTCAGGTAGGCGCTGCCGATGTTGCTGGTCATGATGACGATGGTGTTCTTGAAGTCCACGGTCCGGCCCTGGTTGTCGGTGAGCCGTCCGTCGTCCAGCAGCTGCAGGAGGATGTTGAACACGTCCGGATGGGCCTTCTCGATCTCGTCGAACAAAATCACGCTGTAGGGCTTGCGGCGGACGGCCTCGGTGAGCTGGCCGCCCTCGTCGTAGCCCACGTACCCGGGAGGCGCCCCCACCAGGCGGCTGACGGCGTGCTTCTCCATGTATTCGCTCATATCGATGCGGATGATGTTCCGCTCGTCGTCGAACAGAGCCTCCGCCAGGGCCTTGGCCAGCTCCGTCTTGCCCACGCCCGTGGGGCCCAGGAAGATGAAGGACCCGATGGGCCGGTGCTCGTCCTTCAGCCCCGCCCGGGCCCGGAGGATGGCCTCGCTGACGGCGGTGACCGCCTCGTCCTGGCCGATGACCCGCCGGTGGAGGATCTCAGGCAGCTTCAAAAGCTTCTCCTTCTCGCTCTCCACCAGCTTGCTCACCGGGATGCCGGTCCACTTGCTGACCACCTCGGCGATCTCCTCCTCGGTGACCTCTTCCTTCAAAAGGCGGTTCTCCGAGGACTTCTCCACGCGCTCCTGCTCCTCCTTCAGCTGCTTTTCCAGCTCCGGCAGGGTGCCGAACTTCAGCTTGGCCATCTTCTCCAGGTCGTAGGTCCGCTCGGCCTCCTCCATCTGGTGGCGGGTGTCCTCGATCTGCTGCTTGATGCGCTTGACGCCGGTGATGCCCTGCTTCTCCGTCTCCCACTGGGCCCGCATGGCCGCGTCCTGGGCCTTCAGCTCCGAGAGCTCCTGGTCGATGTGGGCCATCCGGTTCTTGGAGCCGTTGTCCTCCTCCTTGCTGAGGGCCTGGCGCTCGATCTCCAGCTGCATGATCTTCCGGCCGGTTTCGTCCAGCTCCGCGGGCATGGAGTCGATCTCCATGCGGATCTTGGCCGCCGCCTCGTCCATCAGGTCGATGGCCTTGTCGGGGAGGAACCGGTCGGTGATATACCGGTCGGAGAGGGTGGCGCAGGCGATCAGGGCGCTGTCGGTGATCCGGACCCCGTGGTGGATCTCAAAGCGCTCCTTCAGCCCCCGGAGGATGGAGATGGTGTCCTCCACCGTGGGCTGGTCGATGAGCACCTTCTGGAACCGGCGCTCCAGGGCCGCGTCCTTCTCGATATACTTCCGGTACTCGTCCAGGGTGGTGGCGCCGATGCAGTGGAGCTCCCCCCGGGCCAGCTTGGGCTTCAGGAGGTTCCCCGCGTCCATGCTGCCCTCGGTGCGGCCGGCGCCCACGATGTTGTGGATCTCGTCGATGAAGAGGATGATCCGCCCCTCGCTCTTCTCGATCTCGTTGAGGACCGCCTTCAGCCGCTCCTCAAACTCGCCCCGGTACTTGGCCCCGGCGATCAGGGCGCCCATATCCAGGGCAAAGATGGTCTTGTCCTTCAGCCCCTCGGGCACGTCCCCCTTCAAAATCCGCTGGGCCAGGCCCTCCACCACAGCGGTCTTGCCCACGCCGGGCTCGCCGATCAGGACTGGGTTGTTCTTGGTCTTCCGGGAGAGGATCTGGATGGTGTGGCGGATCTCCGCGTCCCGGCCGATCACCGGGTCCAGCTTGCCCTCCCGGGCCATCTCTACCAAATCCCGGCCGTACTTGGTCAGGGCCTCGTAGCTCTCCTCCGGGTTCTGGCTGGTGACCCGCTGGCTGCCCCGGACCTTGTTGAGGGCCTGGAGAAACTTCTCCCTGTCCAGCCCCACCTGCCGGAAGATCCGGCTGGAGGGGGTGTTGTTCTCGTCGATCAGGGCCAGGTACAGGTGCTCCACGGACACATACTCGTCCTTAAACTGCTCCGCGTTCTTCTCCGCGGCCACCAGGAGCTGGTTGAACCGCCGGCTCATATACAGCTGCTCGCTGCTGCCGGACACCTTGGGGAGCTTATCGATCTCCCCCTGGACCTGGCGCTCCAGGGTGGGCACGTCCAGGCCCATGTAGGTCAGGAGCCTGGGCACCAGCCCGTCCTTCTGCCGCAGCAGGGCCAGGTGGAGGTGCTCCCCCTCCAGCTGCTGCTGCCCGTTTTCTATGGCAATATTCTGGCAGTCCGCCACCGCCGCCTGGGCGTTCTGGGTGTACTTGTCAAAATTCATACGGTCTTCCTCCTTCCGCGCGCTCCCCAGAGGGGACGCGCTCCTTTCGCTTTTGACCCTATTGTACACCTGTTCGATTCCTTTGTAAAGAGAGAAATTAGCACTCTCGTGACAAGAGTGCTAATTTTCTGTGAACGATCTGTAAACTCTACCGCCGCTCCCCGTCCCGGCGGTCCTCCTCATCCTGGGCCTTCCACCGCTCCTGGAGGACCCACAGGATCAGCGCTCCCATGGTGGCCACGGCGAACACCGCCCCGGCCTCGGGCCAGTTGATCCAGCTGCCGAAGATGGCCGTGGCAAACAGCCCCACCACCACGGTGACGATAAACGCGAAAATGGACAGCATCTTCCTTCCCCCTTCTGATGTCTTACAGGCCCCAGTCCGCGGGGTCGTCGTAGGTATAGTAGCCGGCGGCGCCCACCCTGTCCACCGCCATCTCCCCCTCCGCCCCGGAGGCGGCCGCCACCTGGTACTCCTGGCCGCCCCGGACGGTGGTGCGGCCGTACTCGTCGGTGACCATCAGGGCGTAGCACAGGGTGTCCCCCTCCTCCACGGGAAAGGTAACCGGGGCGAACTGGACAAACTCCCACTCCTCAAAGCCGTGGTAATTGCTGGGCTTCTCAATGGGTTCCCCCCAGGCCACCAGCTCCCGGTTTTGGAACAGGCCCATTCGCACCTGGGTAACCGCTGTAACTCCGTCAGTCTCCCCGTAGTAGTTGATATCCAGCACCTGGTACTGGAGGATATTGGTGGGGATGTTCAAGTTCCCGTTTTCCAAGGTGACCTCGTCAAAGCACCAGGTGTCTTCCAGATCCACCAGGGGGACCGTCTTCGTATACAGGTCGTGGAAGTCCTGGAGGAACTGAGTCTCCCGGAGATTCTCCGAGAGAAATACCACCGACACCTGGATGTCGTCCATCAGGGGGACGGCCAGGATAGCGGAGAAGGTCTGGGCCTCCAGCTCCGCCGGGAAGGCCAGCACCTCCCCGTCGCACTCCGCCAGGAACTCCGCCGTCATCCCCGCCCGGAAGGTCTTGGGCACCGCCCAGGCCTCGATGGTCACCGTGCCGGCGGCAACGTCCGTTTCCAGCTGCCGGGCGTCGTAGTCGGCGGTCAGACTGTTCTGGGCCTGGAGGATCTCCTCCACCCGGCTGCCGATGCCGTTAATCTGGCTGTTCACCGAGTCGGTGACCCGGTCCAGGGCGGACTGAAGGTTGTTGTACTGGTTTTCCATCTGGTTCATCTGCCCCGAGAGCCAGAAGAGGCCCATGGTCAGGCACACCCCGGCGGCGGTGAGGCCGATCTTCAGGGCCGCCCGCTGCCGGCGGGACAGGGTCCGTGGCTTCGGCTGGGCGGCGATGTACCGGGCGACGATCTCCTCCACCATCCGCAGCTGCTCCTCGGTCAGCTCGCCGCCGGAGCCGTCCGCCTGGCCGGCGGCCTCCTCCGGCCGCCGCTCTTCCTCCTCCACCCCCAGCAGCCACCCCACGGGCACGCCGAAGAGCCGGCTCAGGGCCACCAGCTTCTCGATCTCCGGCAGGGAGAGATTGCTCTCCCACTTGCTGATGGACTGGCGGGAAACCCCCAGAGCCTCCCCCAGGGCCTCCTGGGAGAGATTCTTCTCCTTTCGCTTTTGGGCGATGCGCTCGCCTGTGGTCATGCTCCCATCTCCTTTCCCCGCCAGCATAGCAGAATCCGGCCCGAAAAGGCCACCAATCCGCGGCTTCTTTTTGTCAACCAGCGGTTGCCGCCCCTGCATCTGCTGGATTTTTTGTGATTTAACTCCATTATACCGGGACGGCGGGCCTTTGGCAAGCCGGCGGCGCAGTGCCTCCGCCGGGTTTCCGCAAACACCGCCCGGCGCGAAAAGAGAGCCCGCCGTATTCCGGCGGGCTCTCAGCGTGTGGAAACACTTCCATCAGAAGGAAACATCTGCACAGGGGGAGCTCGAGGGGGCAAAGCCCTCCTCGAATGGAATCGAATGCCCCCCAAAGCCCTGCGAAGCGGGGCGTGGGGCCCGCGCAGCGGGGACTTTCCCGCTGCGCAGCTGCGGGAAAGGTTTGGCATTCAAGTCTGCGGAAAATGGATGCGCCTTTTTCGGCAGCCTGAGAGCCCGCCGTATTCCGGCGGGCTCTCCAGGCAATCCCGTTATTGAATGGTATAGAGGCTATAGCGCTCCTCCACCAGCTCCGTCTCTCCCAGATGGAGATTTCCGCCCCAGACTTGGCTGCTGTCCAGGTTCACCACCTGGGCTGTCTGGCCGGTGAAGGTCAGATTGCTGCCGGCCAGCGTGAGCAGCTCGTAGCCGCACAGGTCCTTGTAGGCCATGTCCCCCGGGCCGAAGTTGAGGCTGGCGGCCTTGGTGTAGTCCGTCGTGACCTCCACGCTGCCCCCGGCGGGGATGGTCACCTCACAGACGGTCCACACCACCCGGTCCTGCTGCCAGATCTGGGGGAAGAGAAATTCGTCCAGCAGGGGCAGGTACTGGGTGTCCCGGAGGACGCTGTCCGCCGCCGCGGCGTAGAAGACCTCAAAGGGGAGCTGGCTGCCGGTCTGCTCCGTCCGGCCCGTCCAGCAGTCCGCCGCCACAGTCCGGAGGGCGTCCTCCAGGGTGGTGACCCGGCGCGTCAGGGTGCCGCCCACGCTCTCTTGCTCCTCCCCGGCCTCGCAGCCTCCGTCCCGATAGCCCTGGAGCCGGGGGCTCTGGATATCCTCCCCCAGGACGATCAGGGTCCAGTCACCCGCGCCCCGGATGAAGCCGGAGGCGGAGTAGCTCTCCAGCGTCCCGTCCTCCTCCCGGCCCATGCCGTTGAAGCCGTACTGCATCACGGTGGTCACAGCCGGGTCATAGGTAAACTCCAGGGCCAGGGTTTCCCCGTTGCTCTCCCCGGGGCCGTACTGGTCCGACACGGTGTAGACCACGGCGGAGATGCCGCTCAGGTCCTCCGGGCCGTCCAGGGCGTCGGCGCGGTAGCTGCTGTCCTCCAGGAGGGCCGTCCACTCCTCCGCCGCGCCGATCCGCCCGGCCTCCGCCGGCCGGCCCACGGCCAGCTCTGTTTCCGCACGCTCCCCGTCCACCGTCACAGCCGGGAGCTCCAGCTCCCCCAGCTCCCCCGCCATCGGGTAGAGGAGGGTGACGGTCTGGTCCGTATCGGCGGAATTGGTGAGGGTATAGCGGTCGCTCACCGCCACCCGGTAGCTGTCAAACCAGAAGCTGCTCTCCGCCCCGTAGCCGGCGAAATCGATCTCCACCGTCCGCTCCGCAGCGATGGCCTCGTTCTCCTCCGCCAGGGTCAGGGGCAGGATGGGTCCGGCGGTGTCCGTAAAGGTGGGGCCCTCCGGGCTGTCCGCCAGGGAGCCGTTCTCCGCGCCGCCGTCCCACGTGCCGCCGTCCGAACCGCCTGCCGTGCTGCTGCCGGCGCCGTTGTCGGCGCCCATGCCCGCGCCCATCCGCAGCCCTCCGGCGGCCAGGAAAATCCCCAGCCCGGCCACCAGGACCAGCCCCGCCGCCGTGGGGATCAGCCGGCGCAGGCGTCTCTCCCTGGCCCGGGCGAAGGAGAAGCGCTGGGCCCCCTCCACCAGGTCCTCCCGGACGTTGGTGACGGCGTCAAAGAGAATCTCCGATTTTCTCATATGGCAATCCCCTCCCGCTCCAGATAGCGCCGCAGCTGCTCCCGCAGCCGCAGCAGGCGCTTGGTCATGGCGTTGGGCCGCACCCCCGCCTCCTGGGCCAGGGTCTGGATCGCGTCCCCGTTCCAGTACCGCCGGAGGAACAGCGCTCGCTCCTCCGCCGTCCGGGTATCCAGCCAGCGGCTGATCAGCTCCGAGAGCTCCTCCGCCTCCACCGTCCGCTGGACGCTGTCCGGCACGGGCACGCAGTCCTCCAGCTCGCTGAGGAGAATCTCAGCCCCGGAAAAGCGCTTCTGGGCGTGGAGCTGCCGGTAGCGGCTGATGGACAGGTTCCGGACGATCCGCCCCAGGTAGGCCCGCAGGCTGCCGGGCTTCTGGGGCGGCATGGTGTCCCAGGCCCGGTGGTAGGTGTCGCTGACGCACTCCTCGCTGTCGGAGAAGCTCCGCAGGATGTTCATGGCAATGTTGTGGCAGAAGCCGCCGTATTTCCGGTCTGTTTCCGCAATGGCCTGCTCATTTCGCAGCCAGTACAGGTCGATGATCTGGGCGTCCTCCATGGCGCTCCCTCCCTTCCTCTACTTCAAAAGACGCGCCCCCCTGGGAAATCTGCCTCCAGTATAGCAAATTTCCCGAAAAAAAGCGACCCGCCCTCCTGATGAGAGCGGGCCGTGGAAGGCCGTCGGGCCGGAGAGGGCCTACAGGCAGTACAGCAGCACGCAGAAATACTGGAGGGCGCTGCCCGCCAGCACAAACAGGTGCCAGACGAAGTGCATGTAGTGCCGCTTGGACTTGTAGAAGAGGATGCCCACCGTGTAGGCCACGCCGCCCCCCGCCAGGAGGGCCACGCCCGCCGGCGGCAGCACCGTCACCACCCGGCCGATGGCGGGCAGGATCAGCCAGCCCATAGCCGCGTAGAGCACCAGCGTCACCTTGCTGAACCGCTCCAGGTCGATCAGGTCCAGCACGATGCCCACCACGGCCAGGGCCGTGTTGATGCCGATCAGTGTCCACCCAAGGCTCCCGCCCAGCACCAGCAGGGCCATGGGAATATAGGTCCCCAGGATGAGAAGAAAGATGGAGCAGTGGTCCAGCACCCGCAGCCGCTTTTTCAGGGCGGGGTTGCGGACCCCGTGGTACACCGAGGAGGCAGCGTACAGCCCCAGGAGGCTGGCCGCGTACAGGGCCATCCCCACCACCGCCTGGCCGCTGTCCATGGCGGCCTTCACCAGCAGGGGCACCGCCCCCGCAGCCGCCAGCACAGCCCCCACCCCGTGGGAAACCGTGTTGGCGATCTCCTCCCCCGCCGTCTGGGGACGGCGTATCTTCTCCTTTGCCATAGCTGCTCCTTTCTTATCCAAAACAATCTTATCTAATATTCAATATTAGTATATCCTATATCTTCTATATGTCAAGATGTTTTTATCATCAGATTTTCCATTTTCCTGTTGCAATTTGTCCTGGGCTATACTATGATAGGTCCAGTGAAAGGGGATGAGATGGATGCAGCAGGAGCAGTGGGGCGCCTGGGAGGCGCAGCTGGCGGCCTTCCGGCTGCCGGAGTGGGAGAGCCTGCCGGAGCTGGAGCTCTATATGGACCAGGTGGTGGTGCTGATGGGCCGGTACCTGTCCTTTCCGCCCCAGGCGGAGGGGGACGACAAGCTGATCACCGCCAGCATCGTCAACAACTATGTCCGCATGAAGATTATGCCCCCGCCGGTGAAGAAAAAATACGGGCGGGTCCATCTCGCCTACCTTTTGATGATCTGTACGCTGAAGCGGAGCCTCCCCATCGCCGCCATCCAGCGGCTGATCCCCGCCCAGATGGACGAGGAGGAGACCCGGGCGCTGTACGGCCGGTTCCTCCTGTGCTTCCAGGAGACGGCGGAGGCCTTTCCCCGGTACACCCTCTCCCTTCTGGAGCGGTCCGGGCCGGAGGGCGGCCCCCTGGCCGCCGCGGCGTCCGCCACCCTCTCCAGGGCCCTGAGCGAATACCTGATCTTCGGAGAGCCAAAGGCGGAGTAAAACCCTGTGAAAAGAGCGCGAAAAAGCCTCGCAGAGTTTTGCGCCGCGCACGGCGCGAAATAAAATCAAATCGTTTTTCCGGCGGCGTGTACGTCTGAAAAACACTTTGCGCGGAGCGAGCGTGGAATCGTCCGCCACAGGCGGACGACCGAGACGCAGAGCGCAGCGATTCCCCTTTGGCGGAAAAGGCGTCAGCCTTTTTCGACAGTTCCGCGCGAAAAAGCCCCCTTCCGGGGGCTTTTCCGCGCAATCTAACGGATATCTGAGAAGTGAGAAAGGAGAATGGTAGCAATCTTATTGTTTGGGGTGGCAAATCCCCCTGCTGGGGCAGTCGCTGCAGCCGCAGCCGCAGCCACCGCCGCCGGACCGCTTCTGCCGGATCAGGTGGACCACAATGGCTGCCACCACCGCCAGAAGCACCAGTCCAATCACCAGGGAACCCCAGTTTTCAGCCAGCCAGTTCATCAAAAGAACCTCTTTTCTATCTTATACGCGAACCGGAATATCCCGCAGGGTCTTGCTCTCCCGGTAGGGCCGGAACAGCAGGTACACCATGGCCGCCAGGCACAGGAAGGCGATCACCGTCCACACGCTGAAGGCCGCCTCACCGGTGAAGAGCCCGCCGATCTGGTAGACCATCATGGACACCACGTAGGCGAAGCCGCACATGTAGCCGATGGCGCCCAGGGTCCACTTCCAGTTGTTCATCTCCCGCTTGATGGCGCCCATGGCCGCGAAGCAGGGGGCGCACAGGAGGTTGAAGATCATGAAGCTGTAGGCGGTGAGACCCGTGAAGGCCGAGGCGATGGCGGGATAGATGCCGGAGGCGTCCTCCATCAAATCCGCCTCGCCGGCGTACTGGAAGGCGATGCCGAAGAAGTTCACCACCTCCTCCTTGGCGATGAGGCCGGTGATGGTGGCACAGATGAAGGCCCAGGCGCTCTCCCCGATCCAGCCCAGGGGGTAGAAGAGCCAGGCCACGGCGTTGCCGACAGAGGCCAGCAGGGAGTGGTTGGCGTCCGCCACCGGGCCGAAGGCGCCGCCCTCAAAGCCGTAGCCCATAAGGAACCACAGGATGATCGAGCTGAGGAGGATCACGGTGCCGGCCCGCTTGATGAAGGCCCAGCCCCGGTCCCAGGTGCCCCGCAGGACGTTGCCCATAGCGGGCGCGTGATAGGCGGGCAGCTCCATGACAAAGGGGGCGGGCTCGCCGGCGAACATCCGAAATTTCTTGAGCATGATGCCGGAGACCACCACCGCGGCGATGCCGATGAAGAAGGCGGATACCGCCACCCAGGGGCTGTTGCCGAAGATGGCTCCGGCAAAGAGGGCGATGATGGGGATCTTGGCGCCGCAGGGGATGAAGCCGGTGGTCATGATGGTCATCTTCCGGTCCCGGTCCTGCTCGATGGTCCGGGAGGCCAGGATGCCGGGGACGCCGCAGCCGGTGGCCACCAGCATGGGGATGAAGCTCTTGCCCGAGAGGCCGAAGCGCCGGAAGATCCGGTCCATGACGAAGGCGATGCGGGCCATGTAGCCGATGTCCTCCAGGATGCACAGCAGGAACATCAGCACCAGAATCTGGGGCACAAAGCCCAGCACTGCGCCAACGCCCGCCACGATGCCGTCCTGGATGAGACCGTAGAGCCAGCCGCCCTCGGCCACATGCAGCGCGCCCAGAAGGGAGTCAAACCAGCCGGGCACCAGCTCGCCGAAGAGCACGTCGTTGGCCCAGTCGGTGCCGAAGGTGCCGATGCCGATGCCGCCGTCCGCCACGGAGGTGCCCATGGCGATGGAGTAGATCAGCACCATCACCGCCGCGAAGATGGGCAGGGCCAGAATCCGGTTGGTGACGATTTTGTCGATCTTGTCCGAGACGGTGAGGCCGCCCCGGTTCTTTTTCTGATAGCAGCCGTCGATGATGGAGCCGATCCAGTTGTAGCGCTCGCCGGTGATAATGGACTCGGCGCTGTCATCCAGCTCCTCCTCGCAGGCCCGGATGTCCTGCTCCACGTGCGCCAGGTCCGCCTGGCTGAGCTTCAGCTGCTCGATGACCTTCCCGTCCCGCTCGAAGATCTTGATGGCGAACCAGCGCTGCTGCTCCTCGGGCACGTTGTGGAGGAGATACTCCTCAATGTGGGCCAGGGCGTGCTCCACGGAGCCGGAGAAGCTGTGCTGGGGGATGGTCTTTTTGCCGCTCTTGGCGATGTCCACCGCCTTCTGGGCGGCCTCCATGACGCCGGTGCCCTTTAGGGCGGAGATCTCGCAGACCGTGCAGCCCAGCTCCTTGGCCAGCTGGGCGGTGTTGATCTTGTCGCCGTTCCTGGTGACCACGTCCATCATGTTGATGGCCACCACCACGGGGATCCCCAGCTCGGTGAGCTGGGTGGTCAGGTACAGGTTGCGCTCCAGGTTGGTGCCGTCCACAATGTTCAAGATCACATCGGGCCGGTCCTGGACCAGATAGTTCCGGGCCACCACTTCCTCCAGGGTGTAGGGGGAGAGGGAGTAGATGCCGGGCAGGTCCATGATGGTCACGTCCTTCTGGCCCTTCAGCCGCCCCTCCTTCTTCTCCACCGTGACGCCGGGCCAGTTGCCTACGAACTGCGCCGAGCCGGTCAGCGCGTTGAACAATGTCGTTTTACCGCAGTTGGGGTTGCCCGCCAACGCAATTTTAATGGACATGATTCTGCTTCCCTTCTTTCCAAATTCTCTCAGGCATTAGCAAAGACTAACATCTGTCGCGAAGAAACAGGCGGTCGCCCGCCCGGTTTCCCCCCTGCCGGAACCCGCTTTGCCGGGGTTTGCCTCCGGCAGAGCTCCGCAGTTGGGGGTGGGCCCCGTTGTGCCGCTTCCGGCGGCGCGGCGGAGCCGCATCTGGGGATGCTGAAATCCCCTCTTTACTGTACTTCGATCATCTCGGCGTCCGCCTTGCGGATGCTCAGCTCGTAGCCCCGGAGGTTGACCTCGATGGGATCCCCCAGGGGCGCCACCTTGCGGACGAAAATCTCCACGCCCTTGGTGATGCCCATATCCATGATGCGCCGGCGCACCGCGCCCTCGCCGTGGAGCTTGGACACCACAGCCGTCTGTCCAACCTTGACCTCTCTCAGTGTCTTCAACGTGCTCTCTCCTTCCCTTGGATTTACACCATAATTTTGCAGGCCATCTCCTTGCTGATGGCCACCCGGGTATCCTTGACCTGGACGATCACGTTCCCCTGGATCTCGCTGAGGACCTTTACCATCGTGCCGGCCACAAACCCCATGCTCTCCAGAAACTGGCGGGTTTCCGTCCGGCCGCCGATCTGTTTGATGTATTTCTCCTCGCCGGCGCCAGCCAAAGTCAGTGGCATCATGGCTTCCTCCTTACGCTGTTTGAAATGGTTCTCGTTCTTCCCAAATCATCGTTAGGGTTTCCTAACGGCTAGATGTTAACATAGACTAACTCCCTTGTCAAGGATTTTTTCCCAATCCTGGCAGAAAAATATTCACCCCCGGGGCGGACCTGGGGACAGAGGGGATTTTCCGTTGAAAAGGGACGGCGGTTATGGTATACTGTCTTTTACTGTGACAAAAAGGAGGCGCGGCGGCAGTGATTCACGAGGCCGGGGAAAACTATCTGGAGTCCATCTATATCCTGTCCCAGCGGCAGGGCGGCGTGGTGCGGGCGGCGGATATCTGCGCCTATCTGGGCTACTCCAGGCCCACGGTGTCCGCGGCCCTGAAGCAGTTCCGGCAGGACGGCTACGCGGAGGTGGACGAGCACAACCACATCACCCTGACAGAGAAAGGGCTGGCCATCGCCGAGAAGATCTATGAGCGGCACGTGGTGCTCTCCCGGATGCTGATGGCCCTGGGCGTGGACGAGAAGACCGCCCTGGAGGACGCCTGCAAGATGGAACACGATCTCAGCGACAAGACCTTCCAGTGCATCAAGGCCCACTATCTGCAGAACAACACCTGAGGAGGCGCAGCATGTTTACCGGCTTTTCCAGCGAAACCGTGGATTTCCTCTGGGGAATCCGCTTCAACAACGAGCGGGGGTGGTTCGAGGCCCACAAGGAGGACTACCAGCGGCACGTGCTGGCCCCCATGCGGGAGCTGGGCGAGGCGCTCTACGACCATATGGAGCAGGCCTATCCCAAGCTCTGGCTGAACCTCCATGTGTCCCGGATCTACCGGGACGCCCGGCGGCTCTATGGCCGGGGGCCCTACAAGGACCACCTGTGGCTGTCCCTGCGCCACGAGAACGAGGCCTGGGCCAGCCGGCCGGTGTTCTACTTTGAAATTATGCCCGAGGGCTACAGCTACGGCATGGGCTTCTACAGCGCCACGGCCCAGACCATGGAGCGCTTCCGCCGCCAGGCGGCTGCGGACCCCAAGCCCCTGGAGCGGCTGGCCCGCCGGCTCAGCCGGCAGGACGTGTTCCATCTGGAGGGGGAGGAGTACGCCCGGAAAAAGCCGTCCCCCTCCAAGGTCCTGGAGCCCTGGATCAGCCGGAAGTACATCACCCTGTGCCGGGACCTGCCCTACGACGACCTGTGCTTCTCCCCCGCCCTGGCGGACACGGTGAAGGAGGGCTTCGATTTCCTGGTGCCCTACTACGAATATTTCGCCGCCCTGTGCCGGGAAGAGGAAGGATTTACAAATTTGTGATATTTCTTCCCGCCGGATGGGGTACAATACCAGCGGACAACAACAAAGGAGGGCCCTCTTCTTGAATAAGCTCTACGACCGGATCGACCGGTTCTGCGCCCGGCACCCCTACTGGGGGATCTCCAACCTGATGCGCTACGTGGTGATCGGCACTGCCGCCATGTACATCCTGTTCCTGCTGACCGGGCAGAACCTGAATCTGATTCTGCTGACCGGCCTCTCCCCCTACGCCATACTCCACGGCCAGGTCTGGCGGCTGGTGACCTTCATCTTCCTGCCCATGGACTACAACCCCTTCTTCCTGGTGATCTCCCTCTACTTCTACTACTGGATGGGGAACCTGCTGGAGAACTACTGGGGCACGCCCAAGTTTACCATCTACTACCTGAGCGGCATCGTCCTCTCCATCCTGGGGGCCTTCATCGCCTACTTCCTGGGGAACTTCCCCTTCATCACCGGCCTGCACTACGTGAACATGGCCATGTTCCTGGCCTATGCCGCCCTGGCGCCGGACGCCCAGGTGCTGCTGTTCTTCATCATCCCGGTGAAGATCAAGTGGCTGGCCTGGCTGGATCTTGCCTACTTCGCCTACGAGGTCATCTCCAGCATCGGCTATGGGGACTGGGGCTCCGCCCTGATGCCGGTGGTCGCCCTTTTGAACTTCGTGGTGTTTTTCTGGCCCTACTTCTCCAAAAAGGCCCGGGTCCAGCGGTCCGCCCGCAGCCGGCAGGCCACCCGCTTCCGGCAGACGGTGAAGGCCTCCCAGCAGCCCAAGGGCTACACCCACAAGTGCTGCGTGTGCGGCAAGACCGACGCGGACTACCCCAACATGTCCTTCCGGTACTGCTCCCGCTGTGCGGGCTACCACTGCTTCTGTGAGGACCACATCTTCAACCACGTCCACTTTACCGAGGACGACCAGAAGTAAAGGGATTCCTTTTATGGAAGAAAAGGAAGGCCCGGCGCATGGCGCCGGGCCTTTCCCGCTGGATTTTACGGATTTTACTGCATGATGCTCAGCACCAGGGTCAGCACAATGAAGGCCGCCCCCACCCACTTGGTGGCCCGGGCCAGCTTGGCGTCCATGCTCTTGGCCTTGCTCTTGGCCAGGAAGGTATCCGCCGCCCCGCCGATGACGCCGAGTCCCTCGCTCTTGCCGCTCTGGAACAGCACCATCAGGATGATGCACAGGCCCAGCAGCAGCTGAAACACCGTAATAACAATCTGAACCGCTTCCATGTCCATTCACCTCCCACGCTGGAATCGAAAGGCGGATCACCGCCCAAAAACCCGTTACACAGGTAAATATGATACCATATTGTTCCCTTTATTGCAAGAGAAAAAACGCCGGGTTTCCTCTTTTCTTCTGTTTTCCCGTTTTTTGTGGAACAGACGTTGCATTTTCTGGAGGGCTGTGGTATACTGGTAAAAACGCAGGAGGTGTCGACATGGGCAGAAAGACCGACATGCAGGCCAGAATCTATGAGACCATCGTCCGCATGATCCAGGAGCAGGGGTACGCCCCCTCGGTGCGGGAGATCGGGGAAGCCGTGGGCCTCAAGTCCCCCTCCACCGTCCACTTCCACCTGAAGAAGCTGGAGGAGGCCGGCCTGATCGAGAAGGGCGCCTGCAAGGGCCGGGCCATCACGGTCCACGCCCAGTCTGCCCAGAGTCCCCAGCCGGAGGAGATGCAGATCCCTGTGCTGGGCAATGTGGCGGCCGGCGCCCCCATCCTGGCCCAGGAGTGCGTGGAGGACTATGTGACCTTTGATACCAAGGGCCGGGCCGGGGAGTACTTCGCCCTCCGGGTCCGGGGCATGTCCATGGTGGGCGCCGGCATCCTCCCCGGAGACCTGGTGATCGTGCACCAGCAGCCGGTGGCCAACAACGGGGAGATCGTGGTGGCCCTGATCGGTGAGGAGGCCACGGTCAAGCGCCTGCGCCGGCAGAACGGGGAGATCTGGCTCCTGCCGGAGAACGAGGACTATGAGCCTATCGACGGCTCCGAGGCCCAGGTACTGGGCCGGGTCACCGCGGTGATCCGCCAGTACTGAGGGCGTTTTTCGGGCGGCGCCGGCCATTCCGCCCGGCGGCAGAGAGGCTCGGGGAGCGGCTCCAGCTGGGTCGCTCCCCCCTTTTTCGCCCTTTGACCATCGGGTCTGCCCAAAACCGTCACGAATTGTTCACTTGTTTTACCCGACGCCATATGGTATACTGTTCCTGCAAACAGTAAGGGAGGAGGCGCTCCATGGAGAAGTCCGGCGTAAAAATCGCGGCCCAGAACCGGAAAGCCTACCACGACTACTTCGTGGAGGACAAATATGAGGCGGGGATCGAGCTCTTCGGCACGGAGGTCAAGTCCATCCGGGCGGGGGCGCTGAACCTGAAGGACGCCTACTGCATCGCCAAGAACGGGGAAATCTATCTCCACGGCATGCACATCTCCCCCTACGAGCACGGCAACATCTTCAACCGGGACCCGGTGCGGCCCCGCCGCCTGCTGATGCACAAGCGGGAGATCCGCCGGCTCCAGGCCTACGTCCAGCAGGACGGCATGGCCCTGGTGCCCCTGAGCGTGTACTTCAAGAACGCCCGGGTCAAGGTGGAGGTCGGCCTGTGCAAGGGCAAGAAGAACTACGACAAGCGCCAGGCCATCGCCCAGCGGGATGCCCGCCGGGATATGGACCGGGCCATGAAGACCCGGCGCTGAGCCGGGGGAAAGGGAGGTTTCTTTCATGAGCAACCCCATTGTGACGATTGAAATGGAGAACGGCCAGGTCATGACCGGCGAGCTGTACCCGGACAAGGCCCCCAACACGGTGAACAACTTCATCGCCCTCTCCAACAGCGGCTACTACGACGGACTCACCTTCCACCGGGTGATCCCCGGCTTTATGATCCAGGGGGGCTGCCCCAAGGGCAACGGCATGGGCGGCCCCGGCTACTCCATCCGGGGGGAGTTCGCCGGCAACGGCTTTGAGAAAAACGACATCCTCCACACCACCGGCGTCCTCTCCATGGCCCGGGCCATGAATCCTGACAGCGCCGGCAGCCAGTTCTTCATCATGGTGGACGCCGCCCCCCATCTGGACGGGCAGTACGCCGCCTTCGGCAAGATCACCGGCAATGTGGAGGCCGCCATCGCCATCAGCGAGGTGCCCACGGACATGCGGGACAAGCCCAGGGATCCCGTGGTCATCAAGAGCATCCGGGTAGATACCCAGGGCGTGGACTACCCCGCCCCGGAGAAGAAGTGACGCGCTTCCCCTTGTTTTTCCCGGCGGGCTGTGGTATGATGACAGCCCGCCCACATCCGGGGGTGTACCGGTTTCGACGGGGATGAGGAAGCGGGATCAGCGGGCGGATGCGCCCAGCATCCAAAAAATGGGCAACTTATAAATTAAACAACAACGATACTGTTGCTGTCGCTGCCTAACTAAAGGCGGCCGTCTTCAGCCGGAGAGGCCACAGGCCGGCTAAGGCGTCGTTTATGTGGCGTCCGTGAGGCGGGAAAGAGTTGACCCGCCCACGCATCATGACTCTCACCTGACCGGCAGGCGTGGCGGTTTGCCTGGCGGAAGGGGAACAGGGCGGTCGCGCCGCCCGCAATAATCGCCTGCGCCCGGAGAAAGTCCCGTGGAATTGTTTTCGGACAGGGGTTCGACTCCCCTCACCTCCACCAAAGGGGTATTACACGAACACCTATTATTTTCGCGGCGGCTTCGCCGTGACGGTGTGGTTGTAGTACCGACAACAGAAAGAGCGGTCAAGGTTTTTAGCCTTGACCGCTCTTTCTGTTAAACATAGTTGTTGCTGTATGGAAGTGATTGCATATATGTTTCTATCGCAGAATAATTAACATCTCCGTTTTCGGTGATGGGGAGTGATAGTTCTAAGTCTTTGAGTGTTTTATCCGCTTGCCTTCCATAATTGAAACGGTATCTATTGGCTTTAATGAGTGTGCACATATACAATTTTGAAAGCGTCGACATAAGATTCTTGGGCGTGAGAACAGCAATTTGATGTGCAACATAGCATTCTGCTTCTTGGAGTGCCGGTTCTAACACGGATCCCTTTAGTGGAACTGTAATACATCCAGCAGGATATATTTTCACTCCGCCTATTTTCTCTACTGTACCGACGACACCATTATCCGTAGCTTTCGAACTGACGAAGTTTATACCACCTTTTTGAGGCGTTGTATTCGAGTACACCAAAGATTTAGGGTATTCAATATTAAATAACTGACAAATCCTAAACTGCCCATGAGGAACTGAATTAATATCGAATTCGCACTGTGAGTAACTTTTTTGATGTGTGAATAATCTGGTATGGTAGCGGATGAAACCCATTCTGGGATTTCTTCACGCGTTGGTACTTCGAGATATTTTAGGGTTCTATTTGCTTCTCGACCGAAGGCACTATACCGAAAACGATTAGCAGAAATGCACATACAATAGAACAACTTTTCTTGAATAGACATTTCAACTAAAGGCCTTAAAACCGCGACATTTTGTGCAGTATAAAACTCGGTGGGCTGAACGAAGGATGACAAAACATATGTGCCACCTAGTGATACAGTAATCAACCCACTTTCAAATGGTGAAACATTACCGATTTTCTCTATGTATCCAACAACACCATTGTTTCTGGATGATCTTGAAACGAAAGCAACTCCGTTTTCAGTTGTTGCCATTTTGCCAAAATCGAGCTTGTTACCTGATGTGACTTGGAACAAATCTTTAATCTGCATCGTCTTCATTGTTTTCTGTCACCTCATCTCCACCGATGGCACCGACTACTTTAAACACGGCATAGCACACATGGATTTCTTCAGCAGTGATATGCGCTATGTAAAGAGCTTGAATGGCATTTCCGAAATGAAGCAATATCAGCTTCGTGAAATGTTAAAGA
>CAJFVK010000024.1 GCA_904420435.1 uncultured Oscillospiraceae bacterium | reverse complement strand
CTCAGCGGCCCCGGGACAGGATCCGCTCCTCCGCCGCCTGGAGAACCTCCGCGTCGGTGGCGAAGGTCACCAGGGGATAGGCGTCCTGATAGGAGAACCAGCCCAGATTCGCGATCTCCTCCTCCTGGGCGTGCTCCGTGCCGCCGGTGGGCTGGGCCAGGAAGAAGATGACGTCCTTCACCACACCGGGCTTGGGGTAGTAGGTGACCACCTCCCGGAAGGAGGTGTCCACCGAAACAGCCAGCCCCGTCTCCTCCAGGATCTCCCGCCGGGCGGTGTCCTCCTCCCGCTCCCCCTTCTCCACGTGGCCCTTGGGGAAGCTCCAGTGCCGGGCGTTGTGCTGGACCAGGAGATACTGGTGGCCCTGGGGGGTGTCCCGCCAGACCACCGCGCCGCAGGACTTCTCCTCCCGGGCCTTCTCAAAGTAGCCCGGGGCGCCCCAGGTCCAGGTGCCGCCATGGGCGCCTACCTCAAAGTGGTACTTGGCGATGCCCAGGTCGATCATGCAGTAGGGCGTTTCCTCGGCGAGCTCGGCGGAAACGGAGCCGTTTTCATAGCGCATCAGGATGGGCTGCCGGTTCATGCCGGAGGGGGCCCGCTGGACCGCCGCCGCGCCGGCCATGAACCAGTCCGGCGCCTCGCCCATGCCCCGGGCCAGCTCCGCCAGGGTTTTGCTCTTCCGGTGGGTGACGCCCCGGACCATCTTCTCCCGCAGGCCCCGCTCCGGCGCCACCGGCCCGACAGCGATGACGCAGCAGAGGGTTTCCCCCTGGCCGGCCAGAGGGGCGCAGGCGCTCCGGTCGTAGGTGGCCGCCACCCAGCAGGTGCCGAGGCCCATGGTGGTGGCCAGCAGCACCAGCTGCTCCCCGTAGTAGCCGCACTTCTCCAGCAGGTCGTGGTCGCCGCTGGGGCCCACCATGGCGATGTAGTTGCGCACGTTGGAGAACATGCCGTAGCTTTTGCGCAGGGAGCCGAAGGCCTCCGGCTCCTCCGTCACCAGCTGCATCCGCAGGCCGCTCTCCGTATTCAGACGGCGGACGGCCCGGTCCAGCAGGGACAGCTCCTCCTCCGACAGGGGTCGGTCCAGGTATTTCCGGTTGGAAAGGCGCACCAGGATCGCTTCGTTGAAAGTCATGAGTCCACACCTCCGTTCAGGTATGCGAAAGGCAAATACTGTAATTACAATATAGCATAGATTTTCCCTGGTGTATAGTGCAAAATTCACAGAACAGTCAAAAAATATGTGGAAAATATGGTGGAAATTGTGGAAAACATCTATCGACAAGCCGTAAAAAATTTAGATAAAATAAGTTAGACTTTTTGCGCCTGAGAAGCGTCTATTAGATAGTCGAAAAAAGACGGAATCTGGAATTCCGCGCGGAACCAACAGGAGGGCTTGCCATGTATAGGCAGAATCGATACAGGCGCAGAAGACGGGTCGGGGGCGTTCCCATGGTGCTCCTGGCAGTATTGCTGGTGGTGATGGCAGGGGTGCTGTACGGCTGCGCCCAGGCCCAGGGCAGGCAGGTTCCCGGCCAGCAGGCGGGAGCGCCGGAGGGGGAGCCGGGCCAGGCGGCGGAGCCGGAAGGACCGGATGACGCCGGGGAGGAGCCGGTGATCTCCAACGGGACCGACGACGGTGCAGCGGGGGACCAGGCCGGGGAGAGCGGGGACGCCCAGGCCGCCCCGGAGGAGCCCTATGACTACAGCCAGCCCGTGCCGGAGCGCGCGGCGGTGGAGGACAGCTACTTTGACGATGCGGTCTTCATCGGAAACTCCATCACAGAGGGCTTTATGCTCTACGCAGGGCCTTCCGGCGCAGCCTACATGACGGATATCGGCCTGATGGTTGACACGGTCTTTACCGACCAGTGCGTCACGGTGGGGGATAAGAAGCTCACGGTGATGGACGCCCTGAAGCAGACGGATTTCTCCAAGGTTTATATCATGCTGGGGACCAATGAGCTGGGCTGGGTGTATGGGTCCGTCTACCAGGAGTACTACGGCCGGATCATTGACGGCATCCGAGAGGCGAATCCCGACGCGGTTATCTATATCCAATCCATCCTGCCGGTGACCGCTGAGAAGTCCGAGAGCGACAAGATCTACAACAACGAGCGGATTACCGAGTTTAACGGGCTCCTGCGCTCCCTGGCGGAGGAGAAGCAGGCCTACTATGTGAATGTGGCGGAGGGCGTGGCGGACGAGAACGGCTGCCTGCCGGAGGACGGCTCCTTTGACGGGGTCCACCCCACGCCGGACTGCTGCAAGCAGTGGATGGACTATTTGAGGACCCATACAGTGGAGGCTTAGAGAGAACATGAAGCGGGTGGCGGTGCTCCTGCTGGCCCTGCTGGTCTGCCTGACCGGCTGCGGCGGCGGGGAAGAAATCACAATCAAGATAGAGGATCTGGCGGACGACCTGCTGGAGAGCGGCGCCTTCGGGGAAACCCTCTACCAGGTGGAGGCCGACCGGGCCTCCCTGCTCCTGGGCGTGGAGGTGGATTGCCCGGCCCAGATCTGGATCGGCACCGGCGCCACGGCGGAGGAGCTGCTGATTCTGGACGCGGGGGACGACCAGGAGGCCCAGACGTTGATGGAGGGCCTGGAGCAGCACGTGGCGGATCAGACCGCCTCCTACGCCAGCTATCTCCCCGGCGAGGTCTACAAGCTGGAGAATGCGATTCTGGAGCGGTACGGGAACTACGTGATCCTCTGCGTGGCCGCCGACGCGGCTGCGGCCCAGTCTGTGATCGACGGGTATGTCAAGTAAAGGTAAAGGGGTGCGTCCATTTCCGTGAGTCGCCCGAATGAGGAGCTGCTGCTGTCCTATATCAAGGAACACCAGGAGCAGTTTTACCGTCTGGCCTACAGCTACGCAAAAAACAGCGAGGACGCCCTGGACATCGTCCAGGATGCGGTGGTGAAGGCCATCGAAAAGCAGCACACGCTGCGGGACCCCGGGACGATCCGGACCTGGTTTTACCGCATTTTGGTGAACACCAGCATTGATACGCTGCGGCGGCGGGGCCGGGTCTACTACACAGACGCGCTGCCGGAGCCGGAGGGGGAGCCCTCCCAGGAGAGCCGGGTGCTGGATGAAGTAGCGCTGTATGCGGCCATCGACAGGCTGAGCCCGGACGTGCGGACGGTGATTCTGCTGCGCTTTTTTGAGGACATGAAAATCAGCGAGATTGCCGACGTGACACGAACGCCGCTGAGTACGGCAAAGAACAGACTATACCGGGGACTGGCCGCCCTGCGGCTGGACCTGGAGGAAGGGATGTGAGGCCGATGCTGGACAAGCTGCGCAAACTGTATCAGGAAACGCCCATTCCGGCGGAGCTGGATCAGGTGGTGGACCGTGCGGTGCGGAAGGGGAGGCGACGGCGTCGCTGGTCCTACCTGGCGACGCCGCTGGCCGCGGCCGCGGCCTTTATCCTGGTTTTGAATACCAGCGCTACCTTCGCCTTCGCCCTCTATGACATCCCCGTTCTGGGGGATCTCTGTCGGATGGTGACCTTCCGGGAGTACCGGGAGGAAACGGACACCTTTGTGGCGGATGTGCGGATCCCGGCGGTGGACGTCAGCGACCTGCCGGGGGACACCTCCTGGGCGGATGAGATGAATGAGACCATCACCCAGACCATGGAGGCGGAGGTACAGGAGTCCATGGACCGGGCTCAGGAGTACTTTGACGCCTATGTGGCCACCGGCGGGGACCCGGAGGCGTTTATTCCAACGCTGATCCAGGTGGATTACGAGGTGAAGCACTCCGATGACAGTATCCTCTCCTTCGTGGTCTACAAGCTGGATACCATCGCCAACGGCTACCAGAGGGCCTACTACTACAATGTGGACCTGCGCACCGGAGAGAACCTGACCCTAAAGGACTTCCTGGGGGAGGACTGGGTGGACCTGGTGACCGACGCGGTGGAGCGGCAGCTGGAGGAGCTCCCGGAGGAGAAGCGGCAGATGCTCTTCGAGGGGATTGACGTCCGGGAGGTCGTGTCAGAGGGCGTGGGCTTCTACCTGGGCGAGGACCAGGTGGTCGTGGTCTTTGAGGAGTATACCCTGGGCGCCGGCGCCCTGGGGATGCTGGAGTTCTCCGTTCCCATGCCCTGAGCCCCGCTGAAAAGAAAACAGACGAAAAACAGCATCCCCCGGGAGCAGAAAACCGCTCCCGGGGGATGTTCTATTCAAACAGAGAGCCGTGCTCCCGCTCCTGCCAGCCGGCAATCTCACGCCTCCAGCGTGTAGAACAGGGCGTTCTGGTAGGACTGAGGGGCGGCAATCGGCGCAGCAGCTGTGCCGCCGCTTGTTACGCAGTAGTCCCAGCGGTAGGAAAACCCCTTCTGACCGGGACGGATATAGTCATCAGCTGTTTTCAGTGTGGTTTCGACGGTGATGCTGCTGAGGGAAGCGGACACATCATGGTCATGGGCTGCGCGCCCCATCACCAGGCCCCCATCCGAGTAATCGAGCTTGACGGCCATGGGATAATCCCCGTTCGGATAAAACGTGACTGCCGATCTGTCTGTACGCCTGGTTTCCTCCGTTGTCAGCGAAAGAGCGTCAATAGAGAACGGAGCATCCGGCATACCGACGCCGACGCCGAACCCTACGGTGTGGTTTTCGCCGGCCATGTTGCCCAATCTGGACTCGATCTTCCTGATATACTCCCCATAGGGTGTCGCTGAGGTGTAAATGATGTGGCTGATCTGCAGGCTGTTCCCCTCCCAAACCGTCGGGACTGATTCGCCGGCGCGGGTCACCTCCGTGGTTTTTGACGCGAGCTTCATCGTCGCCTTCGCCATATAGCCCATCCCCGCGCTGACCGGACTGTCCCAGTCGCTGACAAAGGAAAGGGTGAGGACTTCCCGGTAGGTGTCGCCGTATACCGATGCTGTGGCTGCAAAGATTTTGCTTGCGGAGCGATTTTCCGCCGAATCCGGCGTGAGGGATTCTTCGATTTTCGGTTCAAGGAAGGAGAGATACCAGTTGACCCGATAGGCGCCCGCATTGTCCGGCTGCTCCGTCGCCAGATCCAGATAATACATGTTCTGACCGTTGTTGTCCGCAAGGACAACGCGGAGCGTATCCTCGAAGGGAAGCAGACTCAAAACCGCGTAGTTGCCGCTGATATCCGCTGCGGCTGTCCATTCGCCGCTGTCAAATTCAGCGAAAATGCGGTAGGGTTTCCCCGCGGGAATCGCCCCTTCCATCCGGAGGTAGCTGCCGGAAAAAGCTACCGCCGCAGCTGCTTCCAGATGCGATACCCTTTCAGCGGTGAGAGTATTTTGGGCGGGGGAGTACTGTTCAAAAATGGTGACAGTCAGCGGTTCTTCCGCCATCGGTTCCGATGGAAGCAATACCGCCGCACCAAGAGAGACCGCAAGAAGCAAGAGAACGATAGGCAGGATCAGCCGCTTGCTCATGTGATGTTCCTCCTTACCGGGAAAGAAAAGCCTCTGTCTATACTACCGCAATACTTTTTGCCGAATAGGGTGCTCCTTTTGTCCATCTTATCAAAAAAACAGGAATATGTCAATCGAGTTAATGGCAATTTCCACCAATCCCTGCCGGTGACAGCGGGCGCCATAAAAGCGGCATAGCTGCCCGGGCTATGCCGCTTTCATTGGGAGGAGCTTCGCTATTCGGGAGTATCCGGCTGCATGCCTGCCGCAGATTACCTCCGCCTGCGGGGGATCAGCAGGGCGGCGAGCCCCAGGGCCCAGCAGGCGGCGCCCCCCAGCAGGAGGGGAAGAGCGGAGCTGCCGGCCGCCGCCAGCAGATACCAGGTGGGGGGCAGCAGGCGGGAGAGGGGCGCCAGGGCGGGGAAGATCCGTCCGGCGTCAAAGAGGGCGGGGCAGAGGAGCAGGCAGGCCGCCAGCAGCACCGGCAGCGCCACACAGAGGACCTCTCCCCGGCGGAAGAGCCGCTCCGCCGCCAGGGGGAGGGGCAGAACCGCCGCCCACCAGAGCAGCAGGAGCCCCAGCTCCCGGCCTGGGGAGCCGAAGCCCGGCAGCAGGCAGCAGGCGGCGGGGAGCAGCAGGACAATGGGAAGAAGGGCCGAGGCATTTCCCAGCAGGGCCGACAGCTCCAGAGGGATGCGTCCGGCCACCGGGAGGGCCCGTCCGTACCACCCGGAGCCCCTGGCGGCCTTCAGCCGGACGGCGCACAGCAGCAGATCCAGCAGCAGCGCCACAGCGAGGCACCAGCGAATCACCGGGGCTGCGGAGTCCGCGTCCAGGGTCAGGGAGCCGCCGCTGCCCAGGAGCTCCACCCCCATGGGCCGGTCGTTGTGCATCCGCTCCGCCAGGAGAGCCTGGACCTCCTCCGCCGGCTGGCCCGCCAGCATGCCGCTGTCCTCCAGATAGTCCGCAGCGATGGAGGGGGAGAGGACATGGAGCAGGGCCGCGGATACGGCCTCCGAGGCGGGGCCGCTGAGCAGGGTACTGTTGGAGCGCAGCAGGGTGACCGGCCGGCGCTCCTGGAGATCTGCCGACAGGAGGAAGGCGCAGTCCCACCGGCCGGCGGCCACTGCCTCCCGGGCTTCCGCCTCCCCGGCCAGGCGAAAGGGGAGCGCCGCGCCGGGATCGGTCAAAATCTCCGCAGCCAGGGCCGTTTCCGGGGAGGGATTGTCCGGCAGGACCAGGGCGACGACCGGTTGCTGGCTCCCTCCGGCGGAGAGAAGGCCGATGGCCAGCAGCCCCCCGGCCATCAGCGCCAGGAGGGCGGGCAGCCGCCGCTGGAAGCTGCCCCTTGCGGACTGGGACAGGAGAAGAAGCAGAGAGCTCATACGGCCGCCTCCTTTCATCCCGACCCGGGGGAGGGGGGAGGGGCTGCTGTAACCCAGGGGGGCCGCCGCCAGGGCGCGCAGATGGGTCAGCGGGGAGAGGGCCCCCAGGGCCCGCAGCCATCCGGGCAGCATGGCCGGCGGCAGGAGGCAGCCGGCGCACAGGGCGAAGAGGAGGACCAGCAGAAAGATGGGAAGAGTGCCGTTCCCGCCGGGTCCTGTGCAGGCCCCGGCCAGTCCCGCACCCAGGGCCGCCCCCAAAAGGGCGGGCAGGAGGGAGGCCGGGAAATCGCCGGTCAGGGCCCCCAGGGCGATCCACAGAAGGGGAAAGGCCAGGCAGAGGGATCCCAGCAGTCCAGCCGCCGCAGTGGCCCCCGGGCCGATGCCCAGAGCGCCGATCCGCCGCCGGAAGCGCAGCAGATCCTCCCCGCCGAAGGCGGGGGAGAGCAGAGGCGTCAGCAGGAGGAACAGGCACAGCAGGGAGCCAACGGCGTAGTGGTCCCCCAGGGAGAGCTGGCCCGTGGGGGAGAGGGACTCCTCCCGGAAGAGATCGCTGCGGCTGAAGGCGTACTGGAGATAGCGCATGTTGATCTCCAGCACTGCCCGGTCCCGGTCAATGGGCGGGGAGGTCAGGCCGTCGTACCAGTCCAGCACCGCATAGATCCCCGCCTGGGCGGTGGTGATCATATCCGCGGCGGAGCTGGCCAGCCAGCGGACCATGGCCGCCTCCAGGGGGCGGCCTGCCGGGGTTTCCACCGCCGGCGCCCGGTTCTCCCCGGACAGGATGGAGCCGATGAAATCCTCCGGCAGCCACAGCACGGCGGAAACCGCCCCCTGGGAAAGCAGACGCTCCGCCTCCTGGGGGGAGGCGGAGCGGAAGGCGCAGTAGGCGGCGACGTCCTCCATGCCGCCCAGATACTCCGCCAGAGCGTCCGCCAGGGGGGCGTCCTCCTCCGACCGGGCGCTCAGGAGGATCTGGACCTGGGGCCCCGCCTCCGGGGACTGGACGGCAAAGCCGATCCCGGCCCCCAGCAGACAGGCGCACAGCAGCAGGACGGCCAGGGGGGCCGCCGCCGGCCGCAGGCGGGCCAGCAGCAGCCGCACCAGCCAGAAAAACTGTCTGATCATGGCCGGCTTACATGCCGTAGTAGAGCTGCATCACCAGGAGGTAGAAATTCTGCTCCGCCAGGCTCTCCAGGCGGGACACATCCTCCGCCGTCATCTGGTCCACGGCGATGTAGTCTGTCCCGTCAATGGTGATCTGGTCCAGGGGCTCAATGGCGTAGAGCAGGTCCATGGAGATGCTGTCCCCCTCCACCAGGAGGGCGGTGGTCAGATCGGCGGTCAGGGACTGGGCGGCGCTGTCGGCGGTGACGCTGCCGTCGGCCGAAACGGTGAAGAGAGAGTAGCCGGATTCACCAACATCCATCTGGAAGCTGAAGTTATCCGCGCTCTGCTGGGCATCATAGTAGGTGGAGAAGCTGAAATAGAACAGCTCCGATCCGTTTTCCAGGAAGCTCAGCCGGCTGGTGTCCTCGTAGACAGAGCCAGTGCCCCGCTGCCCCTGGGAGGAGAACCGGATGGTCATCTCATAGCCGGTGTCGTCATAAATGGTGACCTCCAGCATTGTGCCGCCCAGGATGCTCTCCTGGGTGCCCAGCTGATAGAGAAAGTCCACGGAGGCGGTGTCCCCCTCGTAGGTCATGGGGATCGTACCGCTGACTACGGCCAGATAGCCGCTGCGGATGTAGGCGGTCAGGGTGATGGTGTCCTGGAACATCTGGCCCACGGTGTCAAACTCCGCATAGAACTCCTCCCGGGTCATGCCCTCTTCCTCCAGGGCAAGGTCCATAATAGGAGCGATCATGGGGTCCTCCATAATGGCCTCAAAGGCGCTGGAGAGGTAGGCGGCGATGGCGCTGCCGGGGAGCTGGACGGTGTACTGCTCCAGATTTTCCGTGCCGGACAGGGTGGTGACGGACTGGCTGCCGTCAGAGGTGACGGTAGAGGCGGCGAAGAGGGTGTCCAGGGCGGCGTCCAGCCGGTCCATGGTGTCCTGATTCAGGCCCGCGCTGTAGCTGGTGTAGTCGGTAGAGAGCAGGGAAATCAGGGTGTCCATAGCCGCCTGGGTTTCCGGGTCGTCCCCCGCCAGATCCAGCAGCACATCCCAGGAGATGCCGTAGAAATTGTCGTCCAGCAGGGTGGGGCAGGAGATAGCGCCCATCTCCGGGGTGGCATAGTACTGGAGCTGGGCCAGGTCCATGCTGCCATACTGGATGGAGAGATCCCCGGCGTTGATGCGCTGGTCGGGATCGAACTGGCTGCGGAGGGTCACGCCGGCGCCGGAGAGGATCGCCGCGTCATAGGGGAGATCCCCCAGGGTGATGCCGAAGGTCTGCTGGATGGGGCCGTCGTGGGAAACGCCCATCACGCCGTCCAGGCCCAGGCCCGCCAGCATCTGCTCCTGGGCGGCCTCCATCTGCTGGCTGGTCGCGCTGAGGCTGTTGGTCAGGGTGGTCTTGGGGTCGGCGTTGGCATTTCGCAGGGCGGGCAGCACAAAGCCGAACACGCCCACCGCCAGTATGGCGACCACCACCAGAGCGGCGACGATCCGCAGGGCGCCGCCCTTCTTTCCGCCGCCGGACGGGGCCGGGGAAGCGGGGGCCGCCGGAGGCACCGGGGGCTGGGGCGGCTGGACGGGCGCGGAGGGTGCGGCGCCGGCAGCTTCACTGGGGCCGCCGGCCGCGCTCAAATCAGGCCGCTCCGCCTGGGGGATGGGCTCCGCCGGGGCGGCCTGCTCCGGCTGTGGGGCGGAAACGGGTTCCGGCTGGGCGGCCGGGGCGCCGTTTACCTGGCGGCCGCAGGTGGGGCAGAAGCGGGCCCCATCCTCCAGCTGTGTTCCGCATTTTGGACAAAACATGTAAAAATCCTCCTAAAACAATGATTTTCGGTTTTCCCAAGAAACTTTCCTTTCAAGGCTGAACTGCTCCGGCGGGGGAGACCGGGAACAGATGGCCGCCCTCCATCCGCAGCTGCTGGACGCACACCCGGGAGAGCTCCTCCGGGCTGTGGCTGCACCAGAGCAGGCAGCCGCCGCCCTTCAAAAAGTCCAGCAGCCACTGGGTGAGCCGATGCCGGTAGGTTTCATCCAGGCCGGAGAAGGCCTCGTCCATCAGAAGGCACCGGGGACGCTGCAGCAGGGCCATGGCGATGCTGACCCGCCGGCGCATGCCGCCGGAGAGTCTGCCGATCCGCCGGCCCATGAGCTCCTCCAGGCCCAGCAGCGCCGTCACCTCCCCGTCCGGGGGGCCGGACCGGCCGCAGAGGCCCATCCACAGCCGCAGCTGCCGCCCCACGGTCAGATCCTCCAGCAGGGCGTCCTCCTGGGGGACATAGCCCAGGGTGCTCCGCAGGAAGGACCGGTCCCCCAGGACGGGTTTTTCGTCCCAGTAGATCTCCCCGCTGTCCGCCGGCAGGATCTGGGCCAGGAGCTTCAGCAGGGTGGACTTCCCGGAGCCGTTGGGGCCGGAGAGCCCGGTGCCCTGGCTGGGGCGCAGGCAGAGGCTGGCGGGGTGGAGGGTCATCTCGCCCTGATAGCTTTTCGAGAGTCCATTTGCTACGAGAACGGCGGCCACCCCCTTTTTTTAGGCTGTTTTCAGTATAACAGACTTTGCCGGGAAAGGGAAGAAAAATCAGCCTGGGGCCGCCGTTTTTTCCGCTCCGGATCGGCGGCTGGACCCGCCTGTATATTTTTTTGTATATTGTCGAAATCCTCTTGACAAGCGGGGCGGAATTCGATAGACTTAATATGCTATGTGATCTGGAAACCTCCAGAGCATCCAAGCAAATATTTTCTCTGACCACCCGCAAGGGTTAAGGCCATACGGACAGCCGGGTCAACTGCCGAAGGCAGCTGTGATGCTGCATTATTGATTGAGTTAAGAGCTCAATTTTATAAGTTGGTTACTTTACAACCAGTATGCGATGTCATATCAACTTGTAAAACGGTCAATAAGAGTGGTAAAAGTAAGTATTTGCTGTATAGACTCTGGAGAAACTCACGGGGAGTGCGTCAGTATGCCGTTCTGGGCGCGGGCCCTCCCGGGGTTTTTCATGAACGGATGGAAGCAAGCGGTATGCGTCGGCGTACCGCTTGTTTTTTTCTTGTTGAGAGAGGAGTAGGGGAATGTCCGAGAAACTGAAACTGTACGGGTTCAACAATCTGACCAAGGATCTGAGCTTCAATATCTACGACGTGTGCTATGCCAAAACCGCCAGGGAGCTGCGGGACTATATCGCCTATATTGACGAGCAGTACAACTCCGAGCGGCTGACCAAGATCCTCACCTCCCTGACAGACATGATCGGCGCCAAGGTCCTGAACATCGCCAAGCAGGACTACGAGCCCCAGGGGGCCTCGGTCACCATCCTGATCGCCGAGGGGTCCATGGTGCCGGCGGGGGAAACCCAGCTGGCCCACCTGGACAAGAGCCATGTGACGGTGCACACCTACCCGGAGTACCACCCAGAGACGTGCCTGGCCACCTTCCGGGTGGACATCGACGTGGCCACCTGCGGGGAGATCACCCCCCTGTCCACCCTGGACTACCTGATCGGCTCCTTTGACTCGGATATCATCACCATGGACTACCGGGTCCGGGGCTTCACCCGGGATGTGAACGGGAAAAAGCTCTTTATGGACCACAAGGTGCGCTCCATCCAGGACTATATCGATCCGGCCACCATCCGCCGGTACGACGCGGTGGACATCAACGTCTACGAGGCCAACATCTACCACACCAAGATGATGCTCAAGGATATCGACCTGCAGAACTACCTCTTCAAGACCGACGTCTATGAGCTGCCGCCCAAGGTGCGCCTGGAGATCATGGACAACATCCGGCGGGAGATGATCGAGATCTTCAGCGGGCACAACATCTTTTGAGAGGGGTGAGGGATACGCTGCAGCAGGAGCGGGCGCCCATCTATGAGGCGCTGGAGGAATTCAAGAAAATGCGGGTGGTCCCCTTCGACGTGCCCGGCCACAAGCGGGGCCGGGGCAACCCGGAGCTGACCGCCCTTCTGGGGGAGAAGTGCGTCACCATCGACGTCAACTCCATGAAGCCCCTGGACAACCTGTGCCACCCGGTTTCCGTGATCCGCCAGGCGGAGGAGCTGGCGGCGGAGGCCTTCGGCGCCGCCCACGCCTTTTTGATGGTGGGAGGCACCACCTCCGCGGTCCAGAGCATGGTGCTCTCCGTCGCCAAGCGGGGGGACAAGATCATCCTGCCCCGGAACGTCCACCGCAGCGTCATGGGCGCCATGGTGCTGTGCGGGGCGATCCCCGTCTATGTCAACCCGGAGTGCGACGACCGCCTGGGCATCCCCCTGGGGATGAAGGTGGAGGAGGTGGAGCGGGCCATCCGCCAGCACCCGGACGCCAAGGCGGTGCTGGTGAACAACCCCACCTACTACGGCATCTGCTCGGACCTGCGCTCCATTGTGAAGCTGGCCCACGACCACCATATGCTCTGCCTGGCGGATGAAGCCCACGGAACCCACTTCTATTTCGGGGAGGGCCTGCCGGTTTCCGCCATGGCCGCCGGGGCGGATATGGCCGCCGTCAGCATGCACAAGTCCGGCGGCAGCCTGACCCAGAGCAGCATCCTGCTGACGGGCCCTGCCATGAGCGAAGGCCATGTGCGGCAGATCATCAACCTGACCCAGACCACCAGCGCCTCCTACCTGCTCCTCAGCAGCCTGGACATCTCCCGGCGGAACCTGGCCCTCCGGGGCCGGGAGGCCTTCCGGCGGGTGGTGGACCTGGCGGAGTACGCCCGGGAGGAGATCAACGCCATCGGCGGCTACTACGCCTTTTCCCGGGAGCTGGTGAACGGGGACAGCATCTACGACTTTGACGTGACCAAGCTCTCCGTGAACACCCTGGAGGTGGGCCTGGCGGGCATCGAGGTCTACGACCTTCTCCGGGATGAGTACGACATCCAGATCGAGTTTGGGGACCTGGGGAACATCCTGGCCTACCTCTCCATCGGGGACAGGCCCCGGGAGGTGGAGCGGCTGGTCAGCGCTCTCAGCGAGGTGCGCCGCCGCTTCGGCAAGAGCCGGGCGAATCTGATGAAGCAGGAGTACATTGACCCGGAGGTGGCCGTGTCCCCCCAGGAGGCCTTCTATGCGGACAGCGAATCCCTGCCCATCGAGGACACGGCGGGCCGGGTGTGCAGCGAGTTCGTCATGTGCTACCCGCCGGGCATCCCCATTCTGGCCCCGGGGGAGCGGATCACCCCGGAGATTTTGGACTATATCCGCTACGCCAAGGAGAAGGGCTGCTCCATGACCGGGCCGGAGGACCCGGACATCCTGCGGCTGAACGTGTTGAAAGGAGTGAACTGAGGCATGGATCTCTGGTTTTCCGAGGCCCACTCCCCGGACGTGAAATTTTCCATCCGGGTGGACAAGCAGCTCTACAGCGCCCAGAGCGAATTCCAGCGGATTGACATCTTCGAGTCCCCAGAGTTTGGCCGCTTCCTGACCCTGGACGGCTACATGATGCTGACGGAGAAGGACGAGTTCATCTACCACGAGATGATTACCCACCCGGCCATGGCAGTCCATCCCCACGCCAGGGACATCCTGGTCATCGGCGCCGGGGACGGGGGCGTGATCCGGGAGCTGTGCCGCTACGACGATGTGGCGCACATCGACATGGTGGAGATCGACCCCCAGGTGGTGGAGGTCTGCCGGGAGTTTTTGCCTAAGACCGCCTGCAGCCTGGACGATCCCCGGGTGTCCATCCACTATGAGGACGGGCTGAAGTTCATCCGCTCCAAGGTGGACTGCTACGACCTGATCATCGTGGACTCCACGGACCCCTTCGGCCCCGGCGAGGGCCTCTTTACCCGGGAGTTTTACGGCAACTGCTCCAAGGCCCTCCGCTCGGATGGAATTATGGTCAACCAGCATGAGAGCCCCTTCTACGATGCGGACGCGGTGGCCTGCCAGCGGGCCCACAAGCGGATTGTGGAGTCCTTTCCCATCAGCAAGGTCTACCAGGCCCATATTCCCACCTATCCCTCGGGGCACTGGCTCTTTGGCTTTGCCTCGAAGAAGTACCACCCCCTGCGGGATCTGAACGAGAAGCGATGGAACGACCGGAAGCTTCCCTGCTGGTACTACACCACCACCCTCCACAAGGGGGCGTTCTATATCCCAGCCTATGTAGAGGAGCTGCTCAAGCATGTTGAAGCCGCAGATTGATGTCTATATGGCCTGTGACCGGCCCTTTGAGGAGGCGGAAACCGTGCTCTTCGGGGCGCCCTTTGACTCCACCACCTCCAACCGTCCCGGTACCCGCTTCGGCCCCGCCGCCCTCCGGCGGGAGTCCTATGGCCTGGAAACCTACAGCCCCTATCAGGACCGGGACCTGGGGGATATCGCCGTGATGGACGCCGGGGATCTGGAGCTGCCCATGGGCAGCAGCCAGCTGGCCCTGGAGGCCATTGAGGCCCAGGCGGCAGAGATCCTCCAGGCGGGGAAGCGGCCCTTTCTCATCGGCGGGGAGCACCTGGTGACCCTGGGAGCCTTCCGGGCCGCCCTTCAGAAGTATCCGGATATCGCTCTGATCCACTTTGACGCCCACACGGACCTCCGGCAGGAGTATCTGGGGGTGGAGCTCAGCCACGCCTGCGTCATCCGCCGGTGCTGGGATCTGATCGGGGACGGGCGGATCTTCCAGTTCGGCATCCGCTCCGGGGACCGGAGCGAGTGGCTGTGGGGGAGGGAGCACGTTTTCTGCCACCCCTTTGACCTGGATGGGGTGGAAACCTGCCTGGAACAGCTGGGAAACAAGCCAATTTACTTTACAGTAGATCTGGACGTGATGGACCCCTCCGTGTTCCCTGGGACCGGTACGCCGGAGCCCGGCGGCGTCAGCTTCGAGGCCCTGCGCCGGGCGGTGACGGCGGTGTGCGGCCGGGGGAACGTGGTGGCCTGCGACGTCAACGAACTCTCCCCCCACTACGACCCCAGCGGCGCCTCCAGCGCCGCGGCGGCCAAGATTGTCCGGGAGATGCTCCTGGCCCTGCCGGCCGGGCGGTAAGACCGGACAGCGCGATCTTTGAACGAAACTGCTAGAGGAGGAATAACCATGGCAAAGGTATTGATCATCGGCTGCGGCGGCGTGGCCAACGTGGCGATTCACAAGTGCTGCCAGAACAGCGAGGTATTCAGCGAGATCTGCATTGCCAGCCGTACGGTGAGCAAGTGCGAGGCGGTGAAGAAGGCCCTGGAAGGGAAGACCGCCACCAAGATTACCACCGCCCAGGTGGACGCGGACAAGGTGGAGGAGGTGGCCGCCCTCATCCGGAAGGTCCAGCCGGACCTGGTGATGAACATCGCCCTGCCCTACCAGGACCTGGCCATTATGGAGGCCTGCCTCCAGTGCGGCGTCAACTATCTGGACACCGCCAACTACGAGCCGGAGAACCTGGACGATCCCCAGTGGCGGGCGGCCTATGAGAAACGCTGCCAGGAGGAGGGCTTCTCCGCCTACTTCGACTACTCCTACCAGTGGGCCTACCGGGAGAAGTTTGAGAAGGCCGGCCTCATCGCCCTTCTGGGCACCGGCTTTGACCCGGGCGTCACCCAGGCCTACTGCGCCTATGCCCAGAAGCATCTCTTTGACCAGATCGACACCATCGACATTCTGGACTGCAACGGCGGGGACCACGGCTATCCCTTCGCCACCAACTTCAACCCCGAGGTGAACCTGCGGGAGGTGTCCGCCCCCGGCTCCTACTGGGAGAATGGCCGCTGGGTGGAGATCTCCCCCATGTCCATCAAGCGGGAGTACGACTTTGACCAGGTGGGGAAGAAGGACATGTACCTGCTCCACCACGAGGAGATCGAGTCCCTGGCCAAGAACATCCCCGGCGTCAGGCGCATCCGCTTCTTCATGACCTTCGGCCAAAGCTACCTGACCCACATGAAGTGTCTGGAGAACGTGGGGATGCTCTCCACCACCCCCATCGACTATGAGGGCCATCAGATCGTTCCCATCCAGTTTTTGAAGGCTCTGCTGCCGGACCCGGCCTCCCTGGGCCCCCGGACCGTGGGCAAGACCAACATCGGCTGTATCTTCACCGGTAAGAAGGACGGGAAGGAGAAGAAGGCCTATATCTACAATATCTGCGACCACCAGGAGTGCTACCGGGAGGTGGGCTCCCAGGCCATCAGCTACACCACCGGCGTGCCTGCCATGGTGGGCGCCATGATGCTCCTCACCGGCAAGTGGACCACCCCCGGTGTCCACACGGTGGAGGAGTTCGACCCGGACCCCTATATGGACGCCCTGAACCAGTGGGGGCTGCCCTGGCAGATCGACAACGACCCGGTGCTGGTGGACTGAGATGGAGGAGCTGCGTACCCCCTACTTTCTGGTGGATGAGAACCGGCTGCGCCGGAATCTGAACATCCTGCGGGATGTGTCGGTCCGCAGTGGGGCCAAAATCCTCCTGGCCCAGAAGGCCTTCTCCATGTTTGACTGCTACCCCCTGCTGCGGCGCTATCTCAGCGGGACCACGGCCAGCGGCCTCTACGAGGCAAAGCTGGGGCGGGAGTACTTCGGCGGGGAGACCCACGTCTACTCCCCCGCCTTCCGGGAGGAGGAGTTTGCGGAGCTTTTGGAGGTGGCGGACCACTTCGTGTTCAACAGCCCCCGGCAGGTGGAGAAATACGCCCGCCGGGCCCGGGCGGCCGGCAAGCAGGTGGGGCTGCGGGTGAACCCCATGTGCTCCACCCAGGAGGGTCACGCTATCTACGACCCCTGCGCCCCCGGCTCCCGGCTGGGGACCACCCTGGAGAACTTTAACCCGGAGCAGCTGCCCCTTCTGGACGGGCTCCACTTCCACACCCTCTGCGAGCAGAACGCCGACGCCCTGGCGGCGACCCTGGAGGCCTTTGAGGCCCAGTTCGGTCCCTATTTGAAGGGCCTTCAGTGGCTGAACCTGGGGGGCGGCCACCACATCACCCGGGAGGACTACGACCGGGAGCTGCTGATCTCCCTGGTCATCGGCCTGCGGGAGCGGTACGGCGTGCAGGTCTACCTGGAGCCGGGGGAGGCCGTGGTGCTGAACGCGGGCTATCTGGTCTGCTCGGTGCTGGAAACCCTCCGCAACGGCATGGACATCGCCATCCTGGACACCTCCGCCGCCTGCCACATGCCGGACGTGCTGGAGATGCCCTACCGTCCGCCCCTCCAGGGGAGCGGCCAGCCGGGGGAGAAGACCTATACCTACCGCCTGGGCGGGCCCACCTGCCTGGCGGGGGATGTGATCGGGGACTACTCCTTTGACCAGCCCCTCCGGGAGGGGGACCAGCTGGTGTTTGAGGACATGGCCCTCTACACCATGGTCAAGACCAACACCTTCAACGGCATGCCCCTGCCGTCCATCGTCTGGCGGGACGGGGAGGGCCGCTGCCGCCTGGTCCGGTCCTTCGGCTACGAGGACTTCAAAACCCGCCTCTCCTGACGGCGGAGGGGGACCGTAGCAGGACTAGTTGCGGAAACGCGCAATTTTTTGCGCGGATTTTCACTTTTTCTATTGAAGAAATGAAAAAAGTAGGATATACTATGGAAGCAAACTTTGTGTATCCATAGGATATGCTGAAATTTGGAGGATTTTTTATGATCAATATTACCAAGGACACCATTATCGGTGATATTCTGGACATCGCTCCCCAGACCGCGCCCATCTTCCTGTCCATCGGCATGCACTGCCTGGGCTGCCCCTCCAGCCGGGGGGAGACGGTGGCGGAGGCCTGCATGGTCCACGGCGTGGACTGCGACGCCCTGCTGCGGGCTGTCAACGAGGCTGCCAACCAGCAGTAACACCCGAAACCAGGAAAGCGCCATCGCAGGAGCGATGGCGCTTTTTTGTACACTTTTCCAGAAAGAAGCCGGACCTCCGGCCGGGATCCCGCTCCGGCTCACTCCCCGGCCACCTCCAGCTCCTTGACCATCCCGTGGCCGCCGAAGATCCGCCACCGGCCAGGCCCCAGAAGGTCCATCACCGCCTGCCGCTCCCTGGCCGCCAGGGCCGGGTCCGTGTCCACAGAGGTCATCAGGTAGGGGGCGTAGCGGTTGTAGGCCGCCTGTTCCCGGGTGAATTCCTTGATGTTCACGTAGATATCTCCTGTAAAGGCGATGTGGTGTACAGTATCGATTAGGACAATCTCTCCCGGCAGATGGCCTCCGGCTCCCTCCAGCACATGGAACTCCATGGGGCCGAAGGAGAATCGGCCGATAGGGGTCAGTGGCTTTGTGAGGTGATCGCTGGCGCCGCCGATCACCTGGAGGCGCTCCAGCGCGGGGGGCTGATAGTGGGTCAGCAGCTTGCAGATCCGGGCGTAGGGGGCGTGGAGGGGATTCTGTTCCCGGAAGCCGCCGCCGGCGCTGCCCTCGGCCAGCAGGGAGTCCCGGGACTTCCTGCTGACATAGACGGTGGGGAACAGGTCCAGGAGGCCGCAGTGGTCCACGTCCGCGTGGGTCACCAGGGCGGCCCGGTCGAAGGCGTCGAAATCCGGGATCAGGGCCCGGATGAAATCCAGCATCTCCGACTGGTAGCAGGCATAGCCGGTGTCGATAAAGAGCAGCTGGTTTTCCCAGCGGAGGATGGCGGTGTTGCTGCCGCAGGGGGGCTCCAGCAGAAGGAGAAACACCTGGGGCGCCACCTGGTGGCGGGTGATCCGGGGGGAGAAGTAGTCCCCACGGTACCGGGCCAGGGCCTCGGCAAACTTCCCGATATACTCGAAGGTCTTGGCAGGGGAGCCGCCGTGCTCGTCCAGCAGCTGCATCACCAGGTTGGCCTGGATCACCAGCTCCCGCCGGCTGGGCTCGCTGAGCTCCATCCGCTCGGCCAGCTCATTGGCAAAGGAGATATAGAAGATGCTGTTGTCAAAGGAGCGCTCCAGCTTGTCATAGTTCAGCACACGGACCGGGCACAGCCGGGAAACCTCCTGCAAAAATTGCGCCAAGGCCTCCCGGTCCTCGATGAGCAGGCCCATGCGGAAGGCCTGGACGCCGCTGCCGTCGGCCCGGGAGCTGATATAGGAGATGTTGAAGTGGAACTGCTGGATGCACTGGAGCACCGGCGTCACGGCCCCGGGCACGTCCCGGAGGGTAAACTCCATCAGCAGAACGGTGCTGGCCACAGGCTGGGAGGGGAGGTAGCCGATGGCGGCCAGCTCCGCCGCCGCCTGATCCAGGCTCTCCCGGGAGCCCTCCGCCTCGATGAACAGGGTGTGGGTGTCCACGGCCTTGTTGTAGCTGACCCGGGTGATGTTGGCGTCCAGGGCGGCAAAGCACTGGCTGGCCTTCAGAAAGGCCCCCACATGGTCCGGCATGGAGGTGACAAAGGTCTTCTTCATGGCGTCATTCCTTTCCTGGGCGGAGGCGGCGGACGGCTTTCCCGCCCGCCAGCGGGCTCCGCAGCTGCTATCTCTCCTCTATCATATCAGCTCCGCCGCCCCATGGCAAGGCCCGGGATTTTTTGCTCGCGGAAGCTGTCCCCCCTGGCCGCGCCCGGCGGAGGAGCGGAACAGATCCGGATGGGACTGGAAAGACGCTAAAAGTTCAAGAAATAGTTAGTTTAAGCAAACTTCTTGACAAAAGAGAAGAAATATGGTATAAAAAGCACACTCATGAGGGAGTAGTGGCGCCTGGGCGCGGCAAGTCAACACACTGGCGGGATCGCCTGGCTTGTCTTAATGAACGAGACTCATGTACAGCCTTGCTGTACATGAGTCTTTTTTGCTGGAAACCGGCGGAAACATAGGATGAAGGATACGGCGCCGAGGGCGCGGAAAGGGAGAGAAAAAATCATGGGACTGTTGGAGCTTTTCTTGATCGGTGTGGGGCTTTCCATGGACGCCTTTGCCGTGGCCATCTGCAAGGGGCTGAGCATGCGGAGGATCGACGGCCGGCAGACGCTGCTGGTGGGCGTGTTCTTCGGCGGCTTCCAGGCCCTGATGCCTCTGCTGGGGTGGGCCCTGGGCCGGCAGTTTGAGCAGTATATCACCCAGTATGACCACTGGATCGCCTTTGTCCTCCTGGCCTATCTGGGGGGGAAGATGATCTGGGAGGCCCTCCACGAGGGGGACAGCTGCCCCGCCAACTTTACCGTGCGGGAGCTGCTGGTGCTGGCGGTGGCCACCAGCATTGACGCCCTGGCGGTGGGGATCTCCTTTGCCTTCCTGAAGGTTCCCATCCTGCCTGCTATCGCACTAATCGGCTGCACCACATTTGTGCTGTCCCTGATCGGCGTGTGGATCGGCAACCGCTTCGGCAGCCGCTTCAAGAGCAAGGCCGAGGTGACCGGCGGCGTGATCCTCATTCTGATCGGTCTGAAGATCCTGCTGGAGCACCTGGGAATCCTGGCGTAGCAAGGGGAAAGCGAAAGCCCCCGTGAGGCCGCGGCCTCACGGGGGCTTGCTTATACGATTTGATCTTCCCGCCCAGGGCTTATATGTCGAAGAAGCCCATGATGGCGATGCCGATCACCACCAGGAGGATCATCAGGTAGTGCTTCCAGGAGAGCTTCTCCTTGAGGAACAGCCGGCTCCACAGCACGGAGGCGGCACAGTAGGAGGCGATGATGGGGGCGGACATAGCCACATGCTCCTGGTCGGCGATGGCATAGATGTAGGCGAACTGGCCGGCGGTTTCGCAGACGGCACCCAAATATTTGGGCCCCTCCATCTTGGGGACGAGCCGGTCCTTTTTGATCAGGACCACATAGATGAAGCAGAGGACGCCGGCGGCCAGAAACGTCAGCTCATAGGCCACGTTGGCGCTGGCCTCATAGTCCTCCACAGTGCGGCTGAGGATCTCCAGCACCCGGGTGTCGGCAAAGGTACCGGCCGCGTCCAGAATGCAGTAGGCCACCGGCATGGCCAGGGCCATGAAGCTCTTGGCGTACTTATAGTTGCTGGCCTTCTGCCGCTCGATGCGCAGCGCCTCGTCCTCCCGGGCCTCCACCACGCCGAGACCGATGGCGCCTACGCACACCAGTACCACGGCGAAAATCGCCAGGGGGGAATAGCCGGCAATGCCGTCGATCAGGAAGGTCAGCACCGCCACCAGGGCGCCGGAGGAGTTGCAGATAGGGGAGGAGATGCTCAGCTCGATGTACCGCAGTCCCACATACCCCATGGCCATGGAGAGAATGTACAGCAGGGACACCGGCAGATAGGTGCGGATGATGTCCAGATTGATGACCGTACCGCCGACGAAGATCTCATAGGCTGCGTGCAGGCCCATGACCACACCGACGGCCATGACCATTTTCAGATGGCTGTATTTGTCCCTGGCGTCCCGGCAGCCGATCTTGGAAAAGAGATCCGAGCCACTCCAGCACAGAAGGGCAATAATAGAAAGCCAAAACCACGTCATAATTCTTATTTCTCCTGTTCAGATAGTTTGAAAAGTCAATCCTCCAAACAGCGGTGGCGGACGGCGCCGGAAATAGCGGTTGGGCATAGAAAGTCCTCCCGGAGAGATGGATGGTTCTACAGCTGGACCAGCCCGGCCTCCGCCATCTTCTGCAGGCTCATGAGGATGCCTGTCTTGGCGTGGTACCAGGTGAGGCCCCCCTGGAAGTAGACGGCATAGGGGGGACGGATGGGCCCGTCGGCGCTGAGCTCGATGGAACTGCCCTGGACGAAGGCCCCGGCAGCCATGATCACGTCGCTGTCGTAGCCGGGCATGGCCCAGGGCTCCGGGGTCACATAGCTGTCCACAGGCGCCGCGGCCTGGATTCCTTTGCAGAAGGCCACCATGGCCGCCTCACTCCCCAGCTCCACCGCTTGGATGATGTCATGGCGGGAGGCGGAGGCGGCGGGAACGCAGCGAAAGCCCAGCTCCTCATAGAGGCTGGCGGAGAAGATGGCCCCCTTCAGGGCCCCGGCGGTTACCGTAGGGGCCAGGAAGAACCCCTGGAACAGGGCGGGCATGAGCCCCAGGTTGGCGCCCACCTCCTGCCCCAGGCCCGGGGCGGAGAGCCGGTAGGCGCACCGGTCCACGCAGGCCTTTGTGCCGCAGATGTACCCGCCGATGGGGGCAAGGCCGCCGCCGGGGTTCTTGATAAGGCTTCCCACCACCATGTCCGCCCCCACGTCGGAGGGCTCGGTGAGCTCCACAAATTCCCCGTAGCAGTTGTCCACCATGCAGATCACGTCCGGCTTCACGCCCTTGCAGAAGGCGATCAGCTCCCCGATCTGCTGAACAGAGAAGCTGGGCCGGGTGTCGTACCCCTTGGAGCGCTGGATGGTGATGAGCCGGGTCTTGTCGCCGATGGCCGCCCGGATGGCGTCATAGTCGAAGCTCCCGCCCTCCAGCAGGTCCACCTGCCGGTAGGACACCCCGTACTCCGCCAGGGAGCAGGGGGAGGGCCGGATGCCGATGACCTCCTGGAGCGTGTCGTAGGGGGCGCCCACCGGGGAGAGCAGCTCGTCCCCCGGCAGCAGATTGGCACTGAGGGCCACCGTCAGCGCGTGGGTGCCGCAGGTGATCTGGGGCCGGACCAGGGCGGCCTCCGTGTGGAACACGTCGGCGTAGACCCGCTCCAGCTTCTCCCGGCCCACGTCGTTGTAGCCGTAGCCGGTGGTGGCGGCGAAGCACGCCGCGTCCACCCGGTTTTTCTGAAAGGCGGCGAGGACCTTGGCCTGGTTATATTCCGCCACCTGGTCGATCTCCTCGAACCTGGAGCGGAGCCGCTCCAGGGCGGCCTCCCCCACCCGGTAGACCGGTTCGCTGATCCCCAGGGACGCGTAAGCCTGCATTCTATCCATGTTATCACAACCTGTTCTTCAAAAATCCCGAAAAAGCATGCCGACATATGCTATCACAAACTGGCTGAAATTGCAATCCTATCTTTCCAAATGGCGGAAGAAACGGTCCGAAAACCTGCCGGCGGCCGGGAGCGGCGGGGCGGCGCCGGGAGATATGAATGTTTTGTAAAACTATACATTGATGCTTGTATGTTTTGGGAGGATGTGGTATACTAAGCGGTGCTAAGTAGCGGCGCAGTATCCTAGTCGGATCTGCCGTTTCTGAAGAAGGGCCTAAAAATCCTTTTAAGGGCATAGCTGTGAAACCCTTGGTGCCTGCTTCTTACGCCCAGTCTGGGGTGGGTGCTGAGCGGAAAGCGCGGACCCCCGCGCTTACGCTGGTAGGGCGTTCCCCAATGGCATGGGGAGTCCGACCCTGCCGGCGTGGAGACCTGAACTTGTGCGCGGACGTACTCCCGCTTGTGGTATTTCCGATCCGTGTACGACTCAGGCTGGAACCTGCAATGCGGTGCTACCCGGCTTCAGGCCGTGAACGCTGTGTGCAGAGTAGCCTTCCTTGCGTGGGCAGACGTGGATTGGGACGCCGAGGCGCGCAGGTCCCCGGCCAGGGACGGCGCGTACAGTCCCCTGAAACCCTGCCTGCAAAAGAGGATAGGAACCGGTAAGACCGCTGTGGAAAACACCTAGGCTGTCATCACCGGGCAGGGAAGGGATTGCAGTGCGGACTCAGTGGCAGTCGGGTCCCGCGGACGGGCGACGCCGCGGCGGGGCGCTGAAAGGGAAACCGCCTGATTGGCAACGACAGGCGCGCCCCGGGGAAAGCCTACCCGTACCTAAGCCGTAAGATTTACCTTGCCTGCTGCCGCTACATTAGCAAATTTGACTGGATGTGAGGATGAAATACGTGAGCAGCCCCGAGGAGAGGCAGAAGAAAAAGAAGAAACCAGGGCGTTTTCGCTGGCCGGTCCGGGTTTTTTTTATGTCCGTGGCCATTTCGGCCGTGCTGAGCCTGGTGTCCAACGAGCTGCTGGGCCGGGCCAGCCTGCCGGTTTCCTTTGCGATTCTGCTGGCGTTTATCGCCATCGGCATCCTCTTTGATATTGTGGGCGTGGCGGTGACCTCCGCGGACGAGAGGCCCTTCCACGCCATGGCCTCCCACAAGGAGCCCGGCGCCAGGGAGGCCCTGCGCCTGATCCGGAAGGCCGGGCAGGTGAGCAACATCTGCAACGATGTGGTGGGGGACATCTGCGGCATCGTCAGCGGCTCCACGGCGGCGATCATCGTGGTGGAGCTGGAGCGGCAGCTGAACCTCAGCAACGTGCTGCTGAGCCTGGTGATCACGGCGCTGGTGTCCGGCTTCACCATCGGCGGCAAGGCTCTGGGGAAAATTGTCGCCATTGAGAAAAGTACATCGGTTGTGTATACGGTGGGGAAGTTCCTGCACATTTTCCACCGCGGGAGATGAGAAGGGGTTTTGATCTGTGCTTGAGCGCGAATGGTCCCATGAGGACCTGGCCAGGCTGAACCGCAGCCAGCAGAAGGCGCTGTGCGAGGAGATGCGGGCTTTCCTGGTGGACCACGTGTCCCAAACGGGGGGGCATCTGGCCTCCAACCTGGGGGCGGTGGAGCTGACGCTGGCCATCCATATGGTATTTGACACCGCCCGGGACCGGCTGGTGTTCGACGTGGGGCACCAGTGCTACCCCCACAAGATCCTCACCGGCCGGTGGGACCGGTTTGACACCCTGCGGCAGATGGGAGGCCTGGCCGGCTTCCCCAAGCCGGAGGAGAGCGCCCACGACGCCTTTATCGCCGGCCACGCCTCCAACTCCGTTTCCGTGGCCCTGGGCATGGCCCGGGCCCGGACCCTGAAGCGGGAGGACTACAGCGTGCTGGCCCTGATCGGGGACGGGGCGCTGACCGGCGGCCTGGCTTACGAGGGGCTCAACGACGCCGGCGCCTCCAACGAGCCGCTGATCGTAATTCTCAACGACAACGGCATGTCCATCAACCCCAATGTGGGCGGGATCTCCGCCCATCTGGCCCATATCCGTACCCGGGCCAGCTACTATACCTTTAAGAAATACTACCGGAACATCCTCCGCCGCCTGCCCGGCGGCAAGGCGGTCTACCGGTTCAACCACCGGATCAAGACGGCGCTGAAGAAGGCCCTCTGGCCCTGCACCATGTTTGAGGACATGGGCTTCACCTACCTGGGGCCTGTGGACGGCCACAATGTGGAGAAGCTGTGCCACACCCTCCGCTGGGCCCGGGAGCTGAACGCCCCGGTGATCGTCCACGTGAAAACCCAGAAGGGCAAGGGCTATCCGCCGGCGGAGCGGACGCCGGACCTGTACCACGGGGTGGGGCCCTTTGACAAGGAAAAGGGGATTACACCATCGGAAACAACAGAGTTTTCCGCCGTTTTTGGAAAGACCATGGAGCGGCTGGCCGCGGGGGACAGCCGGGTCTGCGCCATCACGGCCGCCATGGCCTCGGGCACCGGCCTGGTGAATTTCTCCCGCTACTATCCGGACCGGTTTTTTGACGTGGGCATCGCCGAGGGCCACGCAGTCAGCATGGCCGGCGGCATGGCCAAGCAGGGCCTGATTCCGGTTTTTGCCGTGTACGCCAGCTTCCTCCAGCGGAGCTACGATATGCTGCTCCACGATGTGGCCCTCCAGGACCTCCACGTGGTGCTGGGGGTGGACCGCTCGGGCCTTGTGGGGGCCGACGGCGCCACCCACCACGGGACGGAGGACATTCCCAGCCTGACGGCGATCCCCCATATGACCGTGCTGGCCCCGGCCAGCTTCCGGGAGCTGGAGGAGATGCTGGAGCAGGCGGTGCTCCACACCCGGGGGCCTGTGGCGGTGCGTTACCCCCGTGGAGGCCAGGGCCGGTATACGGCGGGATGGAACCGGCGGGACGAGGCGGTCCTCCGGGAGGGGAGCGACGTGACTGTCGTCAGCTACGGCGTTCTGATCAACGAGGCCCTGGACGCCGCCGACCGGGCGGCGGAGCAGGGGATCTCCCCGGAGGTGATCAAGCTGAACACCCTGGCGCCCCTGATGGCGGAGCCGGTGGTGGAGAGTGTGCGGAAAACCGGCCGCCTGGTGGTGGTGGAGGACTGCGTAGCTACCGGGTCCATCGGCCAGCAGCTGTGCGCGGCCCTGGCCCAGGCGGGGGTTGCGCCGGAAACGGTCCGGCTGTGCAATACAGGGGACCGGTTTATCCCCCACGGCTCGGTGGCGGAGCTTCGCCGCAGCCTTGGAATCGACAGCGGCGGAATCTTTCAGACCATTACAGAGGTGTGCCATGGAAAAAGTCAGACTTGATGTGCTCCTGGTGAGCCGCGGCCTCCAGGAGAGCCGGCAGAGAGCCCAGGCCACCATTATGAGCGGCCAGGTCTATGTGGACGGCCGCCGGGTGGACAAGCCCGGCACCGCGGTCCCGGCCTCCGCGGACATTGAGGTCCGGGGCGGGCTCCGGTATGTGAGCCGTGGCGGCCTGAAGCTGGAGAAGGCCATGGCCCTCTGGCCCATCTCCCTGGAGGGGAAGGTCTGCATGGATGTGGGGGCCTCCACCGGGGGCTTTACCGACTGCATGCTGCAAAACGGTGCGGCTAAGGTCTACGCCATCGACGTTGGCTATGGGCAGCTGGCCTGGAGCCTGCGCAGCGATGAGCGGGTGGTCTGTCTGGAGCGGACCAATGCCCGGTATCTCAGCCACGAGCTGGTGCCGGAGGAGCCGGACTTCTCCTCCGTGGATGTGAGCTTTATCTCTCTGCGCCTGATCCTGCCGGCCATCGCCGCCGTCCTCAGGCCGGCGGGCACGGTGGTCTGCCTCATCAAGCCCCAGTTTGAGGCGGGCCGGGAAAAGGTGGGGAAGAAGGGCGTGGTCCGGGATCCGGCAGTCCACCGGGAGGTGCTGGAGCACTTCTTGATCCATGCAAAGGAAAGCGGCTTTACAGTGCTTGATATCACCTATTCTCCCATACGGGGACCGGAGGGGAATATTGAGTATCTCGGCTATTTGCAGTACGGGGAGGGAGCGGAGCGCGCCTTTGACCTGGAGGCACTGGTGGCGGCGTCCCACGGCGACCTGGAGGAGTGAGAATGCCCTTGAAAAAAGTGATCTTGTGCCCCAATCCCTACCGGGACAAGGGCCTGGCCGCCGCCAAGGAGGCGGCGAAGATCCTGGAGGAGGTTGGAATCCGAACAGTGGCGTGCCTGCCCTTCCGGATGGAGGGCAGCGGCCAGGAAACGGACCTGGAGCTGCGGCCGCTGCAGCAGGAGTTGCGCGGCGGCGACCTGCTGGTCGCCTTCGGCGGCGACGGCACCATCCTCCACCTGGCTAAGGCGGCGGCCACCCACGGCCTGCCGGTGCTGGGGGTGAACCTGGGCAGCCTGGGCTTCATGTCCGAGCTGGAGCGCAATGAGATGCACCTGCTGCGGAATCTGGCCACCGGTGCCTACCGGAAGGAGCGCCGGATGATGATGGACGTGTTTGTGGAGCGGGAGGGCCGCCGGGTCTACAACAACCTGGGCCTGAACGACGCGGTGGTCACCAAGGGGGCTGTGGCCCGGGTGATCCGGATGGACGTCCATGTGGGGAAGGCCCACCTGGGGCTTGTGGAGGGGGACGGCGTGGTGATCGCCACGCCCACCGGCTCCACCGCCTACTCCCTCTCCGCGGGGGGGCCCATTGTGGAGCCGGTGACGAAGAACTTCATCGTCAGCCCCATCTGCGCCCACTCCATCCACTCCAACTCCTACGTGCTCTCCGCGGGCAACACCATCGCCGTGGTGCCCCGGGACATTGGAAGGAAGCCTGTCCTCCTGTCGGTGGACGGAGGCAAGCCCTTCTCCCTGCGGGCAGGGGACCGGGTCACCGTCCGCTGCTCCCGGTATGAAACAGAACTGGTCCGGCTATCGGACAAGAGTATATTTGAGGTGCTCCGCACCAAGATGACAGGAGAATTGCACCATGAAGAATGAACGACAGAGCAGAATTTTGGAGATCATCGAGCGGGAGGACATCGACACCCAGGAGATGCTGCTGGACCGGCTGGAGAAGATGGGGATCACCTGCACCCAGGCCACTATTTCCCGGGACATCAAGCAGCTGCACCTGATTAAGGAGCCGGTGGGCCGGGGGAAGTACCGGTACGCCGTGTCCATCCACCGCAACAGCCTGAACGTGGCGGACAAGCTGCGGACCATTTTCCGGGAGTCCATCACCAGCATTGACTATGCCCAGAACATTGTGGTGATCAAGACCATGGCAGGCCTGGCCAGCGCCGCTGCCGCCGCCATTGACGGGATGCACATCACCTACATGCTGGGGAGCCTGGCCGGGGACGACACGGCCATCCTGGTCATGCGGGACAACAACTCCGCCGAGGTGTTCTGCGAGGAGATCAAGGACATGCTCAAGTAGCGGCCGCCGGAGCGACGTTTTTGGGGAACTTGCGCCATCAGGGAGGTGAGCGGATGCTGCAGCTGCTGCATATCGAGAATATCGCGGTGATCGAGGAGGCGGACATCGTCTTCAGCCCGGGGTTCAACGCCCTGACCGGCGAAACCGGCGCGGGCAAGTCCATCGTCATCGACGCCATGGGCGCGGTCCTGGGCCAGCGGACCAGCCGGGATCTGATTCGCACCGGGGCCGCCAAGGCCTTTGTCAGCGCTGTGTTCTCGGATGTGCCGGAGCAGCTGAGCGCCCTGGAGGAGCTGGGGATTTCCCTGCAGGACGGGGAGCTGCTGCTCCAGCGGGAGATTTACGGCGACGGGAAGAACCTCTGCCGGGTGAACGGCCGGCCGGTGACCGTGGCCCAGCTCAGGCAGCTGGGCAGCGGCCTTCTCAACATCCACGGCCAGCACGACGGCCAGCTGCTGCTGGAGGAGGAGCGCCACTGCGGCTATCTGGACAGCTTCGGCCATGTGGAATCCCAGCTGGCGGCCTACCGGGAGAAGTACCACGCCCTGGAGGCGGTGCGCCGGAAGATCGCGGGCCTCCGGATGGACGAGGCTGAGAGGGAGCGCCGGGTGGATATGCTTCGCCACCAGATCCGGGAGCTGGAGGAGGCCCAGCTGCGCCCCGGGGAGGAACAGGAGTTGCTGGAGCGCCGGAACATCCTGCGCAACAGTGAGAAGTTCATGTCCGCCGTGTCCGCCGCCTCCTACTGCCTGGACGGGGACGAGGACAGCCAGGGGGCTGTGGCCCTCCTGGGGGAGGCGGAGAGCGCCCTGGCCGGCGCCAGGGGCCTGGGAGAGCAGTTTGCCCAGCTGGCGGCGCGGCTCCACGACCTGCGCTGCGAGGCCTATGATATCCAGGAAACCGTCCGGGACCTGCGGGAGAGC
>CAJFVK010000023.1 GCA_904420435.1 uncultured Oscillospiraceae bacterium | reverse complement strand
AGCGCCGGAGGCGTCTTTCACCGTGACAATCAGCCGCGCCTTGTCCTGGGCGATCATAATAAGCCGGCTGTATATGTCGTTGAACACATCATCCGGCACCGCGTCACTCCCCAGGCCGTAGAGGGCCTTGGTGGCGGCGGAGATGGCTATATTGTCCACCCCCGCCGCAAGGGCAGGGTAGCCATCAATCTTGGTGGTGGAGGGGACGGTAGCCCCCATCTTCTCCAGAATGGCTTTCAGCGTATCCTTTCCGCCGTTCGCCACCCGGGAGGTCTGTTCCGATAAAGACATAGTGTTCTCTCCTTTCACACTTGGGCCAGCACGGCCTCTAAACTGCCGAAGGATGCCAGCTCAGAATTGAAGTCGCTCTCCGTCCCAGTAAAGCCCCCGGCCTGGGCCGCCTGGTAGGCGGATGTCCCGGCGGGGCCTGCGGGTCCCTGCTCTCCGGCAGCTCCCGGCGCGCCGTCGGCTCCGGCTGGCCCCTGTGGGCCTTGTGCGCCGTCCGCTCCTGCCGGTCCCTGGGGACCTGTTTCCCCCTGAGGGCCCTTGATGCTGACAGGAGAGGGGTTCTCCTTCCCGCCGTCGTTGGTCCAGCTGATGATCCCCTCGCTGGAAACGCTGGGGGTAAAGGTGGTCCCGTCCGCCCCTGGGCTTCCCTGGGGGCCTTGCGCGCCCGGCGCGCCGTCCGCGCCGTCCGCCCCGGCGGGGCCCTGCTCTCCCTGGGGGCCCTGTGGTCCGGTTTCCCCTTGCGGTCCGGTCAATGCCTGGAGCTGTTCCGCCGTAAAATCCTCATAGGTGAAGGGATCTCCCTTCGGCCCGGCAGGGCCAGTTTCTCCCGGCGGGCCTTGTGGGCCCTGGGGCCCGGTCAGCTCCGCCAGCTGCTCCTCCGTGAAGTCGCTGTAGGTGAAGGGGTCCCCCTTGTCCCCCTTGGGGCCCTGGGGACCGGTTTCACCCTGGATGCCCTGTTCCCCCTGCGGTCCCTGGGGCCCCTGCGCCCCCGTGTCCCCCGTGTCGCCCTTCGGCCCTTGGGGGCCGGTGAGGGCTTGCAGCTGCTCCGGCGTAAAGTCCGCATAGGTGAAAGCGTCGCCCTTCGGGCCCTGCTCCCCCTGTGGACCGGCGGGGCCGGTCGGGCCCGTTTCGCCTTGGATGCCCTGGGGGCCTTGCTCACCCTGGGGACCCTGGGGGCCTGTATCTCCGGTGTCGCCTTTATCGCCCTTGTCGCCCTTATCACCTTTCTCTCCCTGGATGCCCTGGGGCCCGGTGGGTCCCTGGGCTCCCTCCGGCCCTGTGGGCCCGATGGGTCCAATCGGTCCCTGGGGTCCCGTGTCCCCGGTGTCACCCTTGGGGCCCTTCAGTCCCTCCAGCTGCTCGGGGGTAAAATCGTCGTAGGTAAAGGCGTCGCCCTTGGGTCCTTCCGGCCCCTGGGGGCCTTGGGGTCCCGTTTCTCCCCGGTCCCCCTTCTCGCCCTGGGGGCCCTCCGGTCCGGCGGGCCCGGTTTCTCCCGTGTCGCCCTTGTCGCCCTTGGCTCCCGTTTCCCCCTGTGGGCCCTCCGGTCCCTGGGGACCAACGGGGCCCTGGGGACCAGCCGGCCCTTGCGGGCCTGTTTCGCCCTGTGGGCCGGGGGGACCCTGGATGCCCGGCGGTCCCTGGATGCCGAACACAAGGGAGCCGTCCATCTCCGTGGAAAGGCCCTCGTTCTCCGTAAAGGTCGCGTACAAATCAGCCACCGATCACACCGTCCTTCAGCACGTCCTCCAGGTTGGCCTGCATGATGTTGGAGGCGATGGCGTTTCCGCCTGTGTCCACCGCCCGGAGCTGCATCTTCACCCCGCCCTTCTGGAGGGCCAGGGTGTTCTCCTGGGTCAGCTTCACCACCACGCTGTCCGCGTTCACCTGCATGTTGCCGCTCTGGTTGTCCACGTCCACCTCCGTTCCGGCCCGGTCCTCAATGGTGAACACCACGTAGGCGTATCCTGTCAGGTCCTGGTCCGTGTGGATGGTGACGTAGGGGGTAGTTCCTCTCCGCATGTCCTTCCCTCCCTCAGATGGCGGACAGCACCGCCTCCGTGGCGGTCAGGTCCGGGGACTGGCCGATCACGGCGTCATTCAGCTCCTCCTTGGTGGCCAGTTGGTTGTTGACCTCCGGCACCAGCGTCCCGTTGATGTAGGTTTTCAGGGCCTGGCCGCCCTCGTCGAACTTCTCCTTCAGCTCCTGGGCGGAGAGGCCCCCCACATCGTTGGGCTCGTCGTCCAGGGCGGCGATAATCGCCATGTCCTTGGTAAACTGGGAAATTGCCATAGCCGCTCACCTCACTCTCTGGGGATCATGCCCGTTTCGTTGATCTTCCGCTGGAGGGTCCCGTAGCCGCTCCCGCCCCGGACGGGGAGGGAGGCGTCGTCCCCCTGGGGCGCACCGCCGCCGGCCTCGCCGCCGGCGGCTGCCCCCGTCTGCATCCCCATCAGTTGCAGCTGCATCTGCTTGTCCCGCTCCAGGGCGGCGATCAGGGTTTCCTTGTCCGTGATCTGGCCCGCCGGCAGCCGCTTCAGGTACTCCACCGTGTCGATCTTCCCCTGCATCAGGAGGTTGTCCAAAGTCTGCATGGAGGCGATCTCGCTCCAGTAGGAGCTGGCGCCCACATCCAGGTCAACGGAGAAGTGGACCATTTGCAGCGTGGAGAAGTCGAAGGGGATGACCACCTTGCTCTGGTCGTAGGGGTTCGGGATCTCCACATACCGCTCCCCGTAGTACTCGCCCATGAACGCCATGTAGATCCGCCCCAGGTCCTCGATGGACTGGAGGAGGTTCTGCTTCGTGAGCTCCATGGGGGTGGCCGCCGCCCGCTGCAAAGCGATGATGGCGGAGGTGTTGTCCGGCCTGGTGTCGCCCAGGGCCACGTCCGACGCGCCTAAAAACTTCTGGGTGTAGGAGATAGCCAGGTCGATGAACTGGCTGATCTGGGGGGAGATGGTGGCCGGGTCGATGATCTTTGCCACCCCGTCCACGCTTCCGTTGACCGCGATGGCCGCCCCCACCCGGTTGGACCACTTGGCCACCTTGTTCTTGTCGAAAATCACCTTGGGGTAGGCCAGGGTCATAAGGGAGATCATGGACATGGCAAAGAGCTTGTTCACAAAGATCTGGTTGGGAATCAGGCCGGTAATCATGGCCTGGCCGTGGTAGCAGTCCAGCACGTAGTCCCAATTCATCCAGGTCACCGGGTAGAGGGTAATCCCTAAGTCCCACTCCTCCCGGACCACCGCGTTCTTCGTGCACTCAAAGCCGTGGACGGTCCCGGTTTCCTCGTCCTTCCACAGCCGCAGCAGCACCGTCACCTTGTTCCCGCCCAGGGTGTCCATGAAGTTGTTGCCGCTCTCCTTGGTGTCCGCCGTGATGCTGTCCACCTCGTCCTCGGACACGCCGTTGGCCCTGGCCCGTCGCTTGGCCTCGCTCACCATCATGCGCCGCTCAATGAGGATGTAGGGCTGGCTCTGCACGTCCCGGCTGTTGGGGTTTCCGAACAGCACCTGGGTGTTGGACAGAACCTCCGTCCGGATGGCCCCCCGGCTGGGCTGGCCTGTTTCCACGTCCGGGTCCCAATAGGTGTAGGTACAGCCGTCCCCGTCCACCGCTGCGTTCCGGGTAAACTCCCGGATGCAGGAGCCCATCTTGTTGAACTCGAAGATCTGGCTGAACTGGTCGTTGATGATGTCCGTCAGTACCTCCAGGATCTTGGCCGGGTACTGGCCGGAGGACGCCAGGGGCTTGGCGTGGAGTTTCAGGTTGTCCGTGGACACGTTGGCCACGCTGAACAGCACCACCCGCTTCAGGAAGTTAAAGACCGGGGTGGGCAGGCCGTTGGAGCGGACCCCCTCCCACTGCTTGCCGATGAAGAAGTCCTCGTTGACGCTCACGCACTCGTAGAGGTCAATGCCGTTGTTGAACTGGATGCCGGCGTTGTACTCGCTCTGCACCGCCTGGGGCGTGGCCTCGAACTGTGCCATATCCTCTCTCACCTCACTTCACGTTTCCGGCGTACCGGATCTGTACGTCCGTCCCCAGCACCGTGGCGGTGGCGGAGGCGCTCAGGCTCTTGTAGATCAGCTTGTAGAAGGTGGCCTTTTTCACCTTCATCTTCACCCGCTTCACCTGTGGTTTCCGGTTGGTCCGAAAGCTCCAGTGCCGGAAATCCGCGTGGGAGAAGGTGGCGTAGGAGTAGGCCACCACCTTCTCCGGGTAGTCGCTGCGCCTATTGCTCTCCACCGTCACCGTGATCCTGGCGTTCACCTCCGGCTCCATGGCCACAAAGATCATGGGGGAGTATTTCAGCTGCCAGTCCCGGCTGAAGTCCATGGCCCCGGTGGCGGCGTAGGCGTCGATCTCCTCCCCGTCGTCGTTCCGGTACTCCCGGGAGAAGCGGACCATCTTCCCGCCGGCGGTGAAGCCCAGCACGTCCCCCTCCACCTCCAGCATCTGCCGGTAGGGCATGTTGGTGTACACGTACCAGCTGTCGTTGGCGTAGTTGAGGATCAGGGCCTTGTCGTTCTGCAAAAACCAGAACTCCTGCCGCTCCCGGCTGTTGAAGGTCACCACGTCCTTCAGGTCAAACCCCTCCAGGGTGGACCGTACCCGGTCCGACACCCGCTTGGCGTTCTGCTCGCTGGCGGTGATGTTCCCGGAGGTGGAGGTGCTGCGCCACTGGTAGATGGCGCTGCCGTCCAGGGACAGGGGGGAGTTTTCAATCAGCCGCACCTGACCCATGGCCACGTTTCCCAGCAGCCGGTTCACCGGCAGGATGTAGAACGCGGAGGTCACCGCCCCGGTTTCCAGGGTCATGGTGCTGTACTGGATGGACCAGGCGCTTCCCGGCTTGAAGGCCAGGAGCCTTGCGTAGTGCCGGACCAGGGCCGTGATGGGGGTGTTGCTCTCGCCGATCAGGGCCTCATACAGGTCCGGGAAGTACTCGGCGCTGGGCTGGCCCGTGTCGCCGTTGATCCCGCTGTAAATGGTCTTGTTGGTCCCGTCGCCATAGAGGAAGACCCGGGTGTCCGTGGCTCCGTTGTAGAGCTCCGAGTGGGTCATGCCCTCCACCTCGCTCCTGGCGCCCTCTCCCTTCTGGTAGGTGACGGTGATGGAGTTGGTCCCCTTTGTGGGGGCGGATTCAAAGGTCAGCGTCCCGGCGGTCAGGTCCTCCGTGTAGGTGATCTCCGTCCCGTCCACGGACACGATGTCGTCCACGTTCTGCTCCGGCAGGTGGAATACCGTGGCCTCCCCGTCCGGGGAGTACTGGACACGCCGGAAGCCGTTCAGCCGGTTCACGTTCTCCAGCAGGGTCCCCGCCCCCTCCGGGGTGGTGGCCGTCTGGACCGTGGGGATGTACCCCACCACCTCGGCGAAGCTGGTTTCCTCTCCGCCGTCCCAGCTCATGTACTCGTGGCCGTTCAGGAGGTACACCTTCCCGTCAAAGCCGAAGAAGGTCGTGGGGGCCTCCGTGCATTCGCCCACAGCCTTCACCGCCAGCGATACCGGGTTCACGTCGAACACCACGCCGCCGAAGGCGCACAGCAGCCGCTCCGCGTCGCCCACCATGCCGTACCAGCTGCCGCAGAACACCGGGTCCGTGATCTCCGTTTCTCCCGTTTCCGCCCAGGTGTCCCAGGCGTCCTTCAGGTCCAGCAGCGTCTTGGTGCCGGGCCGGATCTGGAGGTGGCGGTCGTTGGTGATCCGGAAATTGCGCATCTCCGACAGCTCGCCCACCCGGATGTTGGTTTCCCCGTCCGGGTTCTCGTTGAGCCCCAGAAACTCCTTGATCTGGAGCACCGTAATGCCGCTGCTGGCCGCGATCTGCGCCACCCTTAACCACCTCCTCCGTAGGCCATGTAGTCCGCCGTCATCTCTCCGCCGCACATCTCCTCGTCGTAGTCCGTTTCGTCCCCGTCAAGGAGGTCTGCCTCCGCCTGGACCTCCGGCAGCTCCGCCCCCAGCAGCCGCGTGACTGCGAAGTAACGGGCGCTGTCTACGATATGGGTCAAGTCGTGGTGCTCCGTGGTGCAGTCCGACGGATTTTTCTCGTCGTGCTGGATGGCCGGCAGGTTTCGGATCAGCCCCGTACAGTCCTCGCACACCAGGAAGCCCGGCCTGTCCTCGTCGCTCTTCAGGGGCTTCAGCATCTCCTTCAGGGCCATCCAGCCCTGCACCCGGTTGTTGCTGGCCTTCAAAATGCCAACGCCGTTCTCCATGAACAGCTCCGCCATGCTCTTGCCGCTGTCCTTCTGCCGGTTCCACATATCCGGCGGCGCGATGGTCACGGAGATCTGCTCGTAGGGCGGCGTCAAATCCAGCATGAGCCTGGCCGCCTCGGACACGATCAGGCCGCTCTGCTGCACCTCCCGGTACACGTAGCACCGGCCCTCGAAGTCTACGGCGATCCACAGGCAGGCAAACATGTCCAGGCCGTAGTCAAAGGCCCGGTACAGCCGCCACTCCGCCGGAATTCGCCGGAAGGAGGGGATCACGTGGGTTTCCCGCCGGAACTCCGGGAAGAAGGTCCCGGCCAGGGCGTCCCAGTCGCCGTAGCGCCAGGCCCGCCGCACGTCCTCCGGCAGCAGGTCCAGCATCTGCTTGTACTCCGGGGACGCCTCCAGCAGCTGGGGGTTGTCGTCCACCGTGGCGGGGATGAAGGAGTAGTCCTCCGCCTTTTCCCCCTCCCGGTACTCCCGGTCGATGAACAGCCGTTTCACCCACATATGCCCCACACCGCCGGGGTTACAGGTCAGGTACATCCGGCGGGGGATGTTGGTTGAGCCTCGAAGGCAGGCGCCCAGGGTCCGGAATTGGGATTCCGTGAACTGGGTCGCCTCGTCTACAAAGATCCAGTCGTACTCCTGGCCCTGGTACTCCACGTCGTCCTGTGGCCCGTAGTGGCCGAATTTGATGGTGGAGCCGTTGACGAAGAAGAACATGTGCATGGAGCCGTTGTAGCTGGCGATCTCCTGGGGAATCATCTTCCGCATGGGAAGGATCATCGTCTGCTCCAGCTCCGGATACTCCCGCCGGACAATGAGGATCTTGATATCGGGATAGGTCAGCGCGCCGCCGAAGGCCTTCACCCGGGACACGTGGGTCTTGCCGCCGCCCCGGGCGCCGCCGTAGGCCACATACCGGCTCCTGGCCTGACAGAAGAGCTTCTGCTTGGGGTTCAGCACCCCCAGGTCCACCTGGACCGTGCCGCCGGTATTCTTGAACTTGCCGTAAGCCATGCGCTCACCTCTCCTGATATCGTCCTCCCGGGAAAGGGCCCCCTTGCGGGGGCCCCTCGTTGTTCCCGATCAGGCCGCGTCCTCGTACTTCTTGGACGCCTCGATGCCCACGCACCCATCCTTGGTGCCAACAGCCCGGAACACCTGGCCCGCCTCGGTCAGGGTCACGCCGCTGGAGTACACCTGGGCGGTGGAGCTGTACTTGGGGTCCGTTCCGTCGGTGGTGTACTTGAAGGTGGTGCCGCTCACCGCCGTAATGGTAGCCACGTGGCTGGAGCTCACCGCGATCACGGGGGCGGGCAGAACGACGTTCGCGTTCCCCACCACGGCCAGGCCGTAGCCCCTGGTCCCCAGCACAAAGCTGTCGTAGTAGGTCACGCCCTGGACCACGGGGCCGGAGAAGCCCTGGACCTTCGGGAGAATGTCGTACTTCTGGAGCTTCACCGGGTCCACAGTGCTGCCCTTGTACTTGATGAGGAAGTACACGCCGTCGGGCAGCCAGGTGGAGGGGACGGGCTTCACCCGGCAGCCGTCAAACTGCCCCACGACGCCCTTGGTCAGGGCCTCCTTGCCCAGGGAGTCCACGCCCAGCCAGTCGGGGTTCTGCTTCAGGAGGATGTAGTACTTGGTGGGGATGTAGATGGTCCGGCTGTCCAGGGGCACCAGATGGTCGGTCATGTCCGCGTTGGCCGTCAGGATCATGCTGCCGATGGTGCTCTTGGTGGGGGCGGTGGCCTCCTGGGTGGCCACGCCGGCGCCCATGCACCACTTCTTCAGCCGGTGCTTGTCCATGTTGGGCGTGGTTACCTCGTCCAGCTGCCGGCGCAGGGCCCGGGCGGCGGACTTCTCGATGGCCTGGTCGCTCTGGTCCAGGGCGTCGATGGTGAAGGAGAACGCGGGGGCCATCTCGCAGGTCATCTCCTGCAAAGTGTCGCCCACGTCGTGGACGGGGCCGAAGCGGTTGTCGCCGCTGCGGGTGTACTGGGTTTCAGGGACCGTGTCCACGCTGCCGATCCGGATCGTCTTGCTGTTGGGGTCCAGCCAGGTGTACTCGTTGCCGCAGTCGTCGGCGGTGACGGAGCCCAGCTTGAACCGCTCCGCGATCTTGGTCGCGTACTTGATTGCGTAGTTGATTGCCATTGCTTGCCCTCTCTTTCCTCTCCGACGGGCGAAAGGGGGCGCTTACAGATCAGCTGTCCCAGCCCTCCAGGAACGGGTCCTTGCTCTTCTTGTCCCCGCCGGCGGACTTCATGCTGCCGGTGGAGCGGCTGGTGTTCTTGCTGTTCTGCTTCTCCGCGGCGGCTCTCATCTCTGCCGCCTGGGCCTCGGACTTGGCCTGCTTCACGGAGTATTTGGCATACGCCGTCACCAGGCTCATTCCGCTCCGGACGTCCGCCCAGACCTCCTGGGGGATCTTATCCGGCTCCTTTGCCGCGTCGGGAAATGCTTTCTGAAATTCCGCGATATCCGCCCGCCTCCGGGCGTCCGCGTCTGTCTTGCTCTTGCCGGCGGCCTCCCTGGCCGCCTCCTGCTGCTCCTTGGCTGCCACGGCGGCCTCCCGGTCCTCCAGCTCTACGGCGCGTTTTGCCTCCGCGTCGTTCATGCCTGCCGCCTTTTTCGCCTGGGTCCGCAGGTGTCCGATGTAGTCCTGCACGCTCATGCCCGCCTGCCTGGCGAACTGCGTAAACAGCTCCATCACCGGCTTGCTCTCGTCGTACTTGGAGCGGATCCGGTCGTAGTCCAGCCCCTTCTGGGCAAGGGCGGTCATCTCCTGCTCGTTGACCACCTTCTCCTCGTCCAGATGCCGCAGGGTCCACAGCTTCGGCACGTCTGCCGGCGCCTGCCCGCCCTGGGCCTGGGGCTCCTGCTCCTGTCCCTCTCCGCTGTCCTGCTGCTGCCCGCCAGCCTCCTGGCCGGTAGCCTCGCCGCCCTCCTGGACCTCTTCGGCCCCGGCGGCTTCCGCCTGCTCCGCCCCGTCGCTCTCCGGCTGGTCTGCCGTGCTCTCCGCTGCGGTGCTGTCGTCCCATCCATCCAGAAAGGCGTCGCTGGTCTGCTCCATGCCCTCCGTGGCGTTCATGGTTTCGTCCATAGGTTCCTCTTTCCCCGCCTGGTCTGGCGGTGTTGTATTTCACAGCGCCCCTGGTCTGGGGCGGCAATGATCTGAAAAAACAAAAACAGCGCCAGAAAACACAGGATGCACTCCTGCATTTCTGGCGCTGTACGCTCTAGCTTGTGATGCACTTGTCTGAGGAGGTGGGGGAGGGGGCCCGGAGGCCCCGTCCCCCGCTTACGAAAGGAGGATACAAAGTCTGCCCGCTGTCCGCGCCCCCTTCCGGCTCGCGCACCGGTCGGGGACATGTCCCGACATTCCTCGCCTGTCGGCTCTCTTCCTTTCGGTGGTTGGCGGGGGAGGGGACGGGGGGGCTGGAATCCCCCGGCCCCGTTCCGCCGGTTGTTAGCGCTACCCGTAAAAAATTTTACCCGCCCCGGCTCCCGCGCCGGTTTTGGGCCTGTAGGGGAGCGCCGCGGTCCTGACCCGCTCGTCGCCCGCGGCCCGGGAAGCCGTGGGCCGTGCCTGCGCTCCGTATGCCAGGTCGTCCCTGGCATCGCGTGGGATTTCAGCGGCTTTGCCCACTTGCCGCGCTAGGGTTCCAATCAAAGGGCTCGTCGTCGCCCAGCTCCCGGCCCAGGTAGACCGTGGGGAACCACTCCACCTTGCACTTGCGGCAGTAGACCGGAACGCCGAACAGGACGGAATCCCGCTCCACCTTCACCAGCCGCCGCCGGCAGGCCGGGCAGGTGTACCAGCCGTCAACGATCAACCCATCACCCCCACCGGCTGAACCAGCCGTACTCCAGGCCCCCGTCCATGGGGCACCCGGTCCCGTACACATCCTCCACCGACTCGATGGAGGAGGGGAGGCTGCTCTTTGCCTGCCGCAGATTCTCCAGGAACGTCTGCCAGAAGAAGTTCGCCAGGGTGGGGTTTTCCTCCGTCAGCAGCAGCCCCGCCAGCCCGAAGGGAAGCACGTTCCGGCAGATGGCGTCGTCCAGGTCCAGGTAATCCTCCAGCGCCGAAACGCTGAACAGGGTGGACCGGAGCCCGTTGGTCCCCGGCGTGTAGGTGTCGCTGGCCTGGTACACCTGGTCCAAAAGGCTGTTGATGAGCGACGGGGTCCGCAGGGCGTACTCCCTGGTGTCCGTGGTGTTGGTGCTCCCGGTGGACTCGTTCTGGGAGTCCATCAGCCGGATCGCGATGTCGAAAACGTCCTGCACCGTCATTCCCGGAAGCCTCCTCTGCCGCCGCGCTCCTCCACCGAGTAGCGCATCAGGTTCTCAAACCCCTCGTCCATGGACCGGCTTTTTTCCGCCTCCTGCCGGGCCTGCTCCGCCTGGTCCTTGTCCTCCGGCCCGGCACCGCTCTGCTGCACCGCCTCCCGGCGTCCGTGCCGCTCCCCGTTCCCCAGGCCGCCGAAGCACACCGCCGTCAGCGTGAAGAAAAAGCTGCACAGGGAGAGCACCAGGGCAACCGCCGCCAGCAGCAGCGTCACAATCTCCATGCTCCCACCCCCTTACGCAAAGTCCGATTCCTCCATCCCGGCGCCCATCCGCACGTTCACCGAGATATCCTGTCTTGCCTCGATCCGGTCCTGATACCCGCCAAACTTGGGCTGCTTCAGCAGGAAGATCTTCAGGGAGATCATGCCCTTCTCGTTGTACCGCTCATCGGACATGATCTGCTCCGCGATCCGCAGGTAGGCCAGCTGTACCTCCTCCTGGAGGTCCTGGCACCGCTCCCCCCGCCACCAGGAGTCCAGCGCCCGCAGCGTCACCCCGAGATAAATCGCCATGCCCTGCTCGCTGTACAGCTTCCCGCACTCGTCGCAGTCCTCGAAGTAGTCCATGAGCTTGCGATGGAGCGCCGCCGCGTCCTTGTACTTCCGCTCTCCGGTAGGGGGCGCCTTGCCGGCCTTCTTGCCGCCCTTGGCCTTCCCGCCGCCGGCCTGCTCCCGGCTCTCCGAGCCGGCCCTGGTTCCGCTGCCTTCCGCCTGTCCGCCAGCCTGCGTTCCACGCCCTGCCGTTTCCTGGCCGTCCGTCTGCTCCTCAAACCCGCCGGCGCTTCCGCCCGCGGCGCCGCCGTCTGCCTGCCAGCCCGCCGCCGCCGTCCCGGCCTCGTCGTCACCAGCCGCCCGGCTCTCCGCTGCCCGCTGTCCGTCGGCCTCTCCGGCCGTCCGGTCCGCAGTCCCCCTGGCAGCCCGGCCCCGCCGGAAGCCCTCCGCGGCCTTGCTCTTTCCCTTCGGCATCGCTCCATCACCCCCTCGCTTTTTGCCTGTAAAAAGCATATCACAAAACCGTTTTCGAACAAAGGAGGATTATTCGAGTAAGTTTTTGATAGCAAAACAGTCTATTTCTCTTCTGGAATTTTAATATTTCATCACTTTTCAAAAATTCCCCGTTTTCGCCACAGGATTTTCAGCGGGTCCCATTCCAGCCAAACACCCCCCTGTTTTTCCCCTACCCCGTGGGGTGGAGGAACCATCCCGCCTCCCTTGTCCCACGCCCATCATTCCTCCGGCGCGGACACCGTCCCAACCAGTCAACCACGCCGCTGCGCTCCCGCCATCCCCCGGTCACCATGTCCCCGCCGTCCTGCCCGGTGCCGCATCCTTCCGCCGGAGCCCACCGCCCTGCCTGTCCTTCCTCCCGGTTCATCCTTCCGCCCCGCCGTCCCTCTTGCCGCCCACCGCTCTTGTCCCCGCCCTGTGTCCTCCTCCTGATCCCGCCAAACCATGGGCCTGTGCCAGCCAAATCCGTGATGTTCTCAGAGGGGTGGAGAATGGGAGTGGATAATCTATACTGGCGTCCCCCAAACCGCCCGGCCCTTTTTCCGCTACCCCTGCCCCCATAGATCCCCCATCTGCTGGTAGCTTGCCCCACCAGGCCCCCAGGCCGCAGCCCGCAGCCCCAGGCCCTACTCCATCGCCCCAGCACCGGCCCCGGCAGCCGGCAGCCATTGCCCCTCCAGCGCCGCCGCTCTTTGCCGCCCTGATCCCTCCCGGCATTGCCCCCGGCATCGCCTCCCGGATTGCCCGCCGTCCTCCTGCCCATCGCCCCGCCAGATTGCCCCATCGACACAGAAGGAACACAGAAACCAGTCAATCCCTTGCACACCAACGCTCCGCCGTTAATGCGCTCTTAACTTTTCCGCTTTTTGCCCCGCCTCCGCCGGCCTTTTTCCATCCTGCCCGCCTCCAGCATCGCGGTCCTCCGGACAGCAAAAAAGCGGCAGCAGCCCCCAGGCCACCGCCGCGCTCATCGCCGCCGCTCACCACCGCAGGTTTTGCAAGATCCGCCGGAAATCCGACAGCCACCGACAGCACTTATTGCAACATTCCGTCATAAATCCGGCCAAAATATTGCATTTTTTTGATACAATCCACTCCCTCTTTCTTGCAGTTTCTCCCTGTAAACCAGGATATCCCATCCTCCTGACGTAGTCTTTACGTCTAACCGAGTCTAAGCTATATACAAGCCTATGCAATCTCCTGACGATAGCTTACTCTCCTACAGGAGGAGGGAGGAGGAACGATAGACGCAGGGACTATAGTTTACCTCCTCTTCCTCCGGTAGAAGATATATCTAGTTATTATATATCTAGAATATATTATATATACCTAGGGGGGTTATAGGGGGGGAAGGAGGGGGGAGGACAGCGCCCTTACAGCTTGTCCCGGATGGCGTCCAGGATCCAGCTGTTGACGCTCTGGCCCGCCGCCTCTGCCGCTGCCTTGATCTGGTCCCGCGTCACCTGGTCCGACCCGTCCAGCCGCACCCGGAACGTGATGTTGTCATACTTCGTGGCGTTGTACAGATTGCGGGCCGGTGCCGTCCGCTTGTTGCGCTCCGTCCGATCTCCCATGGGATCACCTCCTACGCGCGCATTATACCACATTCCGCGCGCCAATGCAAGCATTGTCAAATCTGCACAGCGCAAGGCCCCGGAAATTGTGCATCCCGCCAAACCTGCAAAAAGGGCCTTGACAATGCATGCATAGTCGGCTATGATTAAGGCACAGCAAGCGAGAACCCCAACATCCACGAATCAAAAAACATGGAGGAATCAGTCATGACATATTTTGAGAGCTGCAAGACGCTGGACGAGCTGAAGAAGGCCTACAAGGCCCTGGCCATGAAGCACCACCCGGACGTGGGCGGGGACACGGCCACCATGCAGCAGATCAACGCCGCGTATGAGGCCCGTTTTGAGGAGCTGAAGCGGCAGCAGAACACCCGGGCGGCGGAGGACGCCAGCGGCCAGGCGAAGGCCACCAGCGAGAGCGCAGCGGACTTCATCGCCATCATCAACGCACTGCTCCACCTGGACGGCCTGGAGATTGAGCTTTGCGGGCGCTGGCTGTGGATCGGCGGCGACACCAGGAAGCACAAGGAGGCGCTGAAGGCCGCCGGCTGCCGCTGGAGCAGCACGAAGAAGCTGTGGTCCTGGCATCACGAAGAAGCGGGCCGGAAATGGCGCAGAGGCAACACCAGCATGGCGGAAATTCGGCGGAAGTACGGCAGCCAAGTATTTAACGGCAGCCGCGAGGACAACGAATATGAGAAGATCGGGGCGGCCTGTTGAGCCGCCCCAGAAAGGAGAAACAAATGCCAAATTTTATCGATCTTACAGGTCAGCGTTTCGGGTCGGTTGTTGTGCTGGAGAGAGCGGAGAACAGCAAGAGAAACGAAGTCATGTGGCGTTGCCGCTGTGATTGCGGGAAGGAGTTCATTACCAGGGCAAGGAGCCTCCGAAGCGGGGAAACGGCGAGCTGTGGGTGCCTCCGAAAAGAGCACGCAATCGCCGCCATGAAAAAAGCAAACACTCGCCATGGCGCGTCCCCGCACCGAGGTTATACGAAGCTATATAATACATGGCTTCGCATGAAAGGCCGCTGCAATACTCCAACTGCAACAAGTTATCAGTATTACGGTGGAAGAGGAATCAGAGTTTGCCAAGAATGGGAATCAGACTTTGCAGCTTTCAGAGATTGGGCGTTGTCGCATGGGTACAAAGAAGGATTGTCCATTGACCGAATCGATGTGAACGGGAACTACTGTCCAGAGAATTGCCGATGGATCACCATGGCAGAACAGCAAAGAAATAAGCGCCCACCCAGTGAATGGAACTTCAGGAAACGAAAGCAGTAATCAAAAATGGATATCGAAAAAAGCCGGTGGGAGCATTGACGCTCCCCCGGCTTCTCTCCTTCACATCCATAACACAGTAACATCCAAATAGCCAGCTATACCAACAAAAAGTCTTAACAAATTGTTAACAGTGCCGAAAACGGGCTCCGGCTCTCTCCGAAGGGGGCCGGAGCCCGGTCCGCTAGATGCTGTAGACCACGGCGCCACAGAGGGCCGAGAGGGCGATCAGGGCAACCGGCGGCAGCTTCCTCCCTGCCGCCAGCCGGGGGATCACCATGGCCGCCGCCAGAATGCCGGTGAGGATGAGGGGCCGCGGGTCTGCCTCCCCGCCCGCCGGCAGGCAGTCGCTGACCGCCATATAGGCACCGGTGGCCAGAATGACTCCCGCCATACCGGGCTTGATCCCGTTCATCAGGGCCTGCACATACCGGTTCCCGTCCAGGCTCTTCAGGGCGATTGTCAGCAGGAGGATCACGAAAAAGGACGGCAGGACCACCGCCGTGGTGGCGATGACGGCCCCCAGGAGTCCCCCCTGCTGGCTGCCCACATAGGTGGCCAGGTTCACCATAATCGGCCCCGGTGTGCTCTCGCTGACGGCGACCATATAAGTCAGCATCGCATCGGACATCCACCCGTAGGAGCGCACCACGTCCCGGATCAGGGGAATGGCCCCATAGGCGCCGCCAAAGGAGAAGCAGCCCACCCGGAGAAACCCGGCCAACAGCTCCAGATATACCGTTATCATCCCTCACCCCTCCTTCCGGCGGCCCGTCCACAGGCAGGCCGCCAGGCTGACGGCGGCCGCCAGCAGCAAAATGGCTAGGGCGGAAACGCCCCAGGAGAAGATGTCCGCCAGGAGCATGGTCCCAAAGGCCCCCGCCGTCAGCAGGAGGTTCAGCGCTCCTCTGCCCAGCTTCCGGCTGACGGAGATTCCCGCGTCCAGAATCAGCAGCCCCACGGCGATCTGGATCCCCCGGAAGGCGTTGGCCACCACGGTGATCTCCAGGAAGTTTTCCAGGAACATGGAGATCAGGTAGATCACCAGGAAGGAGGGAAGCACCATGCCGAAGGTGGCCCACAGAGCGCCGGAGAAGCCCGCCTGCCGGTACCCCACATAGGTGGCGCAGTTGATGGAGATCGGCCCCGGGGTGGACTCCGCCACCGCGGCGATCATCACCATCTCGTCGGCGGTGATCCACCCCTTCTTGTTGACGCAGGTTTCCTCAATCAGGGGGATCATGGCGTAGCCGCCCCCGAAGGTAAAAAAGCCGATCCGCATAAATGTCAGCATCAAATCCAGCCGCAGCCGCAACCTCTCAGTCATCTCTCCGGCCCTCCTGTTCCCCGCGGCAGGGAGCGCCGCCGGAAACGCAGCGTCCGCCGGGGTTCTCCCGGCAGCCGCAGCCTCTCCCGCCGCGGCAGGGGTGCTCCCGCTCCAGCTCCGCCAGGGCCGCCAGCTCCCCCGCCAGCCGCCGCAGAACCTCCCGGTCTACCTCATAATGCGTGAAATAGCCCCGCTTCACCCCGGTCAGCAGCCCCGCCTCCCGCAGGACCTTCAGATGCTGGGACGCGGCGGACTCAGAAATCCCCAGCTCTCTCGCCAGATCCCGGACGCAGCGCTCCTTTCGCAGCAACAGCTCCACCATCCGCAGCCGCCTCTCCTCCGCCAGGGCCTTCAGTACCGCTGTTTCCACGTGGTCCTCCCTCCTTGTCACAAGATCTTACGGCAACAGCATACCATACCCTTTTATTTAAGTCAATACTTAATTAAATTCCGCTGTCCCGGCGCGGGCGCGCAGCGCCCACCGCCATCTCTCCACAGTCCCTCGGCGCAGGTGCGCCGTGCGAGCCTTTCCGCCCAAGCGGAAACCTCGGCGGAGGGGCGGCTCCGCCGCCCTGAGCATTGTGATCCAAAGGGATCCAAAAAAGAGGCACCTGCTTTGCAGGTGCCTCTTTTTTGGTGACCCGTACGAGACTCGAACTCGTGTTACCGCCGTGAAAGGGCGGTGTCTTAACCACTTGACCAACGGGCCATATAGGGAAACCTGCCGCGAAGGCAGGTTTCCTGCTGGTAGCGGCAACTGGATTTGAACCAGTGACACCACGGGTATGAACCGAGTGCTCTAGCCAACTGAGCTATGCCGCCATATTCCGCGCCTGCTGAAACAGGCACGGATTACTATACCGAAAAAACCTTCATTTGTCAATAGTTTTTCCCGAATTTTCAAAAATAATCTTCGCCTACTCCCCGGCGCTCTCCGTCATCAGGGGCACGGACACCTCCAGAAGCTCCCCGTCGCGCCAGATGGTCATGGGCAGCTCCTCCCCCGCCGCGTACCGGCGGCGGATGCGCAGGATGTCGTTGTTGTCGTCCACCGGCTCCCCGTCCACGGCGACGATCACATCGTCCGCCCGGATGCCGGCCAGGTCGCCGCCCAGGCCCGGCGTGACGGAGTTGACCAGCACGCCGGTGGTGCCGTCGCTGCAGGTGACCTTCCCTATCACCGTGATGCCCAGCACCGGCTCCGGCTGGACCTGTCCGGTGGCAATGATGGAGTTGACCACGTGGGCCACCGTGCTGCTGGGCACCGCGAAGCCCAGGCCCTCCACCGTGTCGTCCTCATACTCCGACACCATTTTGATGGTGTTGATGCCGATGACCTGGCCCCAGGCGTTGATCAGAGGGCCGCCGGAGTTGCCGCTGTTCAGGGCGGCGTTGGTCTGGATCAGGGTCATGGTGGTGCCGTCCACGTTCACGTCCCGGTTGATGGCGGACACCAGCCCGTCGGTCAGGGTGCCCCGCAGCTCCAGCCCCAGGGGGTTGCCGATGGCGTAGACCTGGTCGCCCACCACCATCAGGTCGCTGCTGCCGATGGCGGCGGCGGGAAGCTTCTCCCCCTCCACCTTCAGCACCGCCAGATCCGTTTCCTCGTCCCGGCCCACCAGCTTGGCGTCCATCCGGAACCCGGTGGAGAGGTAGATCTCACACTGGCGGCCCCCCTCGATCACGTGGTTGTTGGTGACGATGTAGCCGTCCTCACTGAGGATCACGCCGGTGCCCACGCTGACGCTGCCGTCCAGATAGGTCACCACCGACACCACCGACGGGTTCACCGCCTCATAGACCTCCTGGGCCGTCAGGGCCTCCCCCCGCTCCTCCACCAGGGCGATCTGGAACGAGCCGCCGCTGGGATAGCCGGGGATGGTGGTTTCCGTATCCGCCTCCTGGGGCCACATGGTGTCGTAATGGCCGCTGTCCGGCGGGGCGCTGCGCAGGCTCTCGCTGACGCTGCGGTAGACCACGGCGCAGACCGTCAGCAGCAGGACGCAGCCAGCCAGGGCCGCGAAGGTGGCCAGCTTCCGCCGGCTCCTCCGGGGCGGCGCGGCGGGCTCCTCCGCCAGGTCCGCCGGCTCCTCCGGCTCCGGCTGGGCGCACATGCCCGGCGGCAGGGGAATCTCATAGCGGAGCACCACCGGCTCCGGCTCCGGGCGATAGGAGAGTACCACCTCCCGGGGCGTCTGCTCCTCTTGTACTGGGCGCATGGTATCCATTGGCATCCTCACACGTTCTTATTTTCTCTCCGCCGCGCTTACGTCCGCGGCCAGGGTCATGGTAAAGGCAAAGGTGGTCACCCCATCCTCGCTGGTCACCCGGATCTGCTCCCGGTGCTGGTCCAGGATGGTCTTGACAATGTAGAGCCCCAGGCCCACGCCGTCCTTGTCCTGGCTCCGGGAGGCGTCCGCCTTGTGGAAGCGCTCGAAGAGCTTGGGGATCTCCTCCGGCGAGATGGTGGCCCCGACGTTGCGGACGGTGACGATGGCCTTCTCCCCGTGGACCGACAGGCCCAGGTAGAGGGTGCTGCCGGGGGTGGCGAACTTGGTGGCGTTCTCCAGCAGGTTGTAGATCACTTGGGTGATCAGGTCGTTGTCCCCCAGCACGACCACGCTCTCGTCCGGGATGTCCGCGTCCACGTCCAGCTGCCGGTCCGTGATCTTCTTCTCCATGGAGATCAGCACCCGGCGCATGCTCTCGCAGATGTCGAAGGGCCGCTTCTCCCGGGCCGTATCCAGGGACTGGATCCGGGAGACGTCCAGCATCCGCCGCACCAGGCGGCTCAGCCGGCGGCTCTCGTCGGAGATGATCCGCAGGTACTGCTCCTCCTTCTCCTTGGGGATGGTCCCGTCCAGGATGCCCTCGGCATAGCCGGTGATGGTGGTCATGGGGGTCTTCAGCTCGTGGGAGATGTTGGCCACAAACTCGCTGCGCTGGCGCTCGGTCTGCTGGAGGGACTGGGCCATGGCGTTGAAGGCCTCCGCCAGCTCCGAGAGCTCGTCGTTCCGGTTCAGGGGCTGGACCCGGGCGTCGAAGTTCCCCTCGGCAAAGCGCCGGGTCACCTGGACCATCTCCTTGATGGGCTTGGTCTGCTGCATGGCGGAAACGGAGCTGGCCACAAAGGCGATCAGGATCACGGTGATGCTGGTCATGGCGAAAATCCCCAGGAAGGCCCGCCACATCTCCGTCAGGCTCTGGGCCTCGGTGATGGCCATCACCATGCCGCTGATCTCCTCCTGACCCAGAAGGCCCGTGGTGCGGACCGGAACGGCCACCACATACTTGCTGCTGGGGTAGACGTTCAGCCGGCTCATGCCGGAGTAGGTCCTCCCCTCCTGCACCGCCCGGGTGATCTGCCCGGGCAGGGTGATCTCCATGCCCTCCAGGGCCGCGTCGGTGGTCAGGAGGGTGTTGGTGGGGATGTCCCAGATGAGGAAGTCGATATCCGACAGGGAGGCGGCCACCTGGGCGATGATCCGCATGCCCTGGTTCTCGCTGCCGAAGACCTGGCTGTAGGCCGGGCTGTAGGTGGCGGTGAGCTCCGCCATCAGCTCCGCCTTCTCCTGCAGCTCATCCCGCTTCTCCGTCATCATATAGGTATAGGTCAATGTGAAGAAGGAGGTGCCCAGCAGCAGGAGCGTCAGCAGCACCATGCCCGCCGTCAGGCCGAACTGACGCCAGTAAATTCCCTGAAACCGCTTCAACTGCCGCGCCTCCTTTCCGTCTTTTTCTGGTGTTTTCGTAAAATGCGGCGGACAGCCGGAGGCCGCCCGCCAGCACTTCCTCGGTTACTTGGCACTCGGTGTCGTTTCAAACTTGTACCCTACGCCCCACACGGTCTTCAGCGCCCACTGGTCGCTGGCCTCCCCGGCGGTCAGGCCCGCCGGGGGCCCCGCTGATTTCACCCACCCCGCCGGGAGTGAATCCCGCCGGGGCCAAGGGCCCTCCGGGCCGCTTGACGCCGCTTCCGCGGCGGCCGGGGCATGGCCCCGGAAAACGTCAGCTCACCTTGCCGCCCGGGGACGCTACCTCAAACTTGTACCCTACGCCCCACACGGTCTTCAGCGCCCACTGGTCGCTGATGTTTTCGATCTTCTCCCGCAGGCGCTTGATGTGCACATCCACGGTGCGGCTGTCGCCGAAGTAGTCGAAGCCCCACACCTCGTCCAGGAGCTGGTTGCGGGTGTACACCCGGTTGGGGGTGGCGGCCAGGTGGTAGAGCAGCTCCAGCTCCTTGGGGGGCGTATCCACCTTCTTCCCGTCCACCGTCAGCTCGTAGGAGTCCAGGTCGATGATCAGCTTGTCAAATACCAGGCGCTTCCTGGTGTCGTCCGGGATCTCCGTGCGGCGGAGCACGGCGTTGATCCGGGCGATGAGCTCCTTCATCTCAAAGGGCTTGACGATGTAGTCGTCGGCCCCCATCTCCAGTCCGCTGATCCGGTCGGAAACCTCCCCCTTGGCTGTCAGCATGATCACCGGCGTCTTGGCCGTCTCCCGGATCTTCTTGAGCACGCCCCAGCCGTCCATCACCGGCAGCATGATGTCCAGCAGCACAATGTCCGGCTGGATCTCCCGGAATTTCTCCACAGCGGTGCCCCCGTCGAAGGCCGTGGTTACCTCGAACCCCTCCTTCTCCAGATACATGCGGATCAGATCGGAAATATTCCGGTCGTCCTCCACCGCCAGAACTTTTCGCGCCATATGCCATCCTCCCTCAATTGGCAGATTATCAGGTAAGTACCCCTATTATAGCGCTGTTTCCAGGGGTTTGTTGAACAATTTGTAAATCCGCGCCGGTTTTTCGCCCAAGCCCGCCCTCACAGGGTTTCCCGGTAGGCGATCACCCGGCAGTCGGAGCTGTCCAGAGAGGTGAGCAGCCGGGAGAGCCCGGCGGTGTTCTCCCTGTCCTGCCCCAGGAACACCGGCAGATCGCTGATGTTCAGGCTGGAGATCCGGGCGTACAGGGTGGAGGCCCGGGAGGCGCTGGTCAGGGGCGCGCCGCTGTAGTCCAGCCGGCAGTCCATCACGCAGTACCCGGCCTCCTCCAGGCCGGCGGCCAGGGCGCTCTGGCTCTCCTCCAGCCAGACCAGCCGGGTGGAGGCCCTGGCCGCCTCCCAGAGGAGGTCGCCGCAGCGCTCCAGCTGCCCGGCCGCGTCCCGGTCGTCCACCAGGAAGCCCACGGCGTGGCCGCCGCCCACCACCGCCCGGACCAGATCCCTGCCGCTTTGAAGCTGCTCCTCCGAAAAGAGGAAGGCGGCCTGCTTCCCGGCGGCGTTCAGGGTGGCGAGCAGGCGCTGGGCGCTCTCCGTGTCCGTCACCGTAAAGATCAGGTAGACCCGCTGCCCTCCATAGACCGTTGGCGGCGGGGTCTCCGGCTCCTCCGAGGTGTCCGGCGTCTCCGGCTCCGTGCTGGGCGCCGGCGCCAGGGACGCCAGATAAGTCCGGTAGCGCTCGTTCATCAGTCCCGAGGCCGCGTCCAGAAACACCGTGTCGCTGAGCCGGGCGGAGCTGTTCTTCAGGCGGATCACCGGCGCCGGGTCCACCCGCAGGTAGGTAAAGGTCAGGTCAAACACATCGGCGATCAGGTCCACCGGGAAGAACACGTAGCTGCCCCGGACAATGGCCCGCTCGCTGTAGATCCGGCCCTGGTTGTCGTAGGCGGCGCCGGCGCCGGAGAGCTCGAAGAACAGGGCCACCCGGATGGTGTAGATCACCGCCGTCTGCTTGATGGTGCTGTAGGAGCAGGTGATGCCCAGGGCGTCCCCGTAGGAGCCGTCGAAAATCGCGTTGGACACGTAGAGCCGCCCGCCGGACCAGAAGGGCATGGTCTCCTGGCTCAGCTCCATGGGGTCGTCGTTGATCACCGTAAAAAACACATCCGTGGCGGCCGCCCGCCCGGGGAACACCGACAGGGACAGGGCCATGGCCAGGGCGCACACAAGCGCCCCGGCTCTCCGCAGCTTTCTGAATCGGGACATTTGGCGCCCCTCCTTTCACGGGATTTGCTGCCTGTATTGTATCACAGAACGCCGCCGCTTACAAGAACCTCCCGCCTGTGTCAGGGAAATCCCAGTCTGTTTGCGCCCGGCAATTTTTCCTTTTTCCCTTGACAACCACTACCGGTAGTGGTATACTCAGCACAAGTTCATAGATATGCTGCCGCCGGCCGGAGCACCTCCGGCAATGCGGAAAGGGATGAGAAGCCCTGCGAGTCGGTCACTGTCAAGCCTTCTTTGGAAGGATGAGCCAGATACGCAGGCGGCAGTAAACCGTTCTGCCGAAACCGGAATCGTGGTTGTCCGGCCCCTGTCCGTACGGGGCGATGCTCATGAGATCCCTTTGGCGGGACCCATGAGCTTTTTTGTTCCCCTTTTCGGGGAGCCGGACATGGTTTCCGCTGCAGGCCGATGGGGCGGCCTG
>CAJFVK010000022.1 GCA_904420435.1 uncultured Oscillospiraceae bacterium | reverse complement strand
AAACTCCGCCGCCTCCCGCAGCCGGCCCAGCATGGCCTCCAGGGCCTCCGAGAGGGCGTTGACCTCCTCCTCGGAGAGGTTTCCGCAGATCACCTGGTCCTCCCGGGCGTAGGCGGCGGCAATCTGCTCCGCCACCGCTCTCCCCCGGTCCGTCAGGCAGACCCGGACCTGCCGCCGGCTGTCCGGCTCCGGCTCCCGGCGGACGAATCCCTCCGCCTCCAGCCGGTCCAGGCTGCGGGACAAGGTGGAGCCCTCCACGCCGCAGGCCTCCGACAGCTGCCGCTGGGACATGGCCCCCCGCAGCAGGAGGCACTCCAGCATCCGGGGCTGTCCCTGGCCCAGGGGGATGCCCAGGGTCTGGAAATACCCCTTCAGATAGCGGCGGCGGACATACTCCAGCCGGGTCACCGCGTAGCGCAGCCTCCGCTTCTCCACCGCTCTCCCTCCTCTCAGGACAGCTGGGCCTGGCCCGTGTACAGCTGGAAGTACCGGCCCTTCTGCTGCAGCAGGGCCTCGTGGTCGCCCCGCTCGATGATCTCGCCCTGCTCCACTACCATGATGGCGTTGGCGTTGCGGACGGTGCTCAGCCGGTGGGCGATGACAAACACGGTCCGCCCCTCCATCAGGTGGTCCAGGCCGATGCCGATGAGCTTCTCGGTGCGGGTGTCGATGGAGGAGGTAGCCTCGTCCAGGATGAACACCGGCGGCTTGGCCACGGCGGCCCGGGCGATGGCCAGCAGCTGCCGCTGGCCCTGGCTCAGGTTGTCCCCGTCGCCGTAGAGCATGGTGTCATACCCGTCGGGCAGGCGGCGGATGAAGGAGTCCGCGTTGGCCAGGATGGCCGCCTGCCGCACCTCCTCGTCCGTGGCCTCCAGCCGGCCGTAGCGGATGTTGTCGGCGATGGTGCCGGTGAAGAGGTGGGTATCCTGGACCACCACCGAGAGAGACCTGCGCAGGTCGTCCTTCCGGATATCCCGCAGATCGATGCCGTCGTAGGTGATGGTGCCGCTCTGGATCTCGTAGAACCGGGTGATCAGGTTGATGATGGTGGTCTTGCCTGCGCCGGTGGAGCCCACGAAGGCGATCTCCTGGCCGGGCTTGGCGTAGAGGCTCACGTGGCGCAGCACCGTCTTCTCCGGCACATAGCCGAAGCTCACGTCGTGGAAGCGCACATCCCCCTGGAGGGGCACCAGGGTTTCCCCGGCCTCGCCGGGCACCTTCCAGGCGTAGTCCGGGCCGCCGGCGTCCTCGTGGACGCCATCGCTGTCCGTCCGGGTCCTGACCAGGGTCACCTTGCCCTCGTCCACCTCCGGCTCCACGTCCATCATCTCGAAAATCCGCTCCGCGCCGGACATGGCGGTCAGGAAGAAGTTGGCCTGCTGGGTCAGCTGGTTCAGGGGCAGGGCGCTCTGGCGGACATACACCAGATAGGGGGAGAGGGTGGCGATATCCGTCAGCCCCGCCAGCACGAAGAGGCCGCCCACGCAGGCGGACACCGCGTAGTTGAAGAAGCTGAGGCTCACCACCGCAGGCACCATCATGCCCGCGTAGCTCACGGCCTTGGTGCCCGCCTCCCGCAGCCGCTCGTTGCGGCGGCAGAACTCCTCGAAGTCCTTCTCCTCGTGGTTAAAGACCTTCTCCACCTTCTGGCCGGCCACCATCTCCTCCACAAAGCCGTTCAGGTCCGCCAGGCCGGCCTGCTGCTGGGCGTAGTACTTCTTGCTGCGCCGGGCGCTGATGAACATGAACACCGACATGAGGAGCAAAAAGGCGATAACGATGGCGGAGAGGGCCACGTTCAGCACCAGGAGCATGGTGATGGTACCCACCACCATGACAAAGCTCTGGATGATCACGGTGAAGCTGTTGTTCAGCGCCTCGTTCACCGCATCCACGTCGTTGGTGAAGTGGCTCATCAGCTCCCCGTGGGTGTGGCCGTCAAAGTAGCTCAGGGGCAGGGTCTGGGTGTGGGTGAACAGGTCGTGGCGGATCTGGGACACCACCTGCTGGGCCGTGTGGACCATCAGCTGGCCGTAGCCCCAGGTGCACAGCACGCCAATGCCGTACATCAGGCCCATCAGGGCCACCGCCCTGGCCAGGCCCGGCAGGTCGCCGGGCTCGATGAACTGCTGGATCACCGGCTTGAGGAGATAGGTCCCCATGATGTTGGCCATGGCGCTGATGACCACCATCACCGCCACCGCCGCCAGGGCCAGCTTGTGGAACCCCAGGTATTTCATCAGCCGCCGGAGGGTCTTCTTCAGGTCCTTGGGGCCCTTTCCGATTACGTTCCGCTTCATCATTACAGCCCCGCTCCTTCCTGCTGAGAATGGTAGATTTCCTGATAGATCTTGTTGGTATCCAGAAGGTGCCAGTGGTCCCCCACCGCGTCGATCTTCCCGTCGTCCAGAATGACGATCTTGTCCGCGTGGAGCACCGAGGTGATCCGCTGGGCAATGATGATCTTGGTGGTGTCCGGCAGGCACCGGGCCAGGCCGTCCCGGATCTTGGCCTCGGTCACCATGTCCACCGCGCTGGTGGAGTCGTCCATAATGAGCACCTTGGGCTTTTTCAAAATGGCCCGGGCGATGCACAGCCGCTGCTTCTGCCCGCCGGACACGTTGACGCCGCCCTGGCCCAGGTCCGTTTCATACCCGTTCTCCAGCCGGTCGATGAACTCGTCCACGCAGGCCACATGGCAGGCCTCCCGGATCTCCTCCTCCGTGGCGTCCTCCTTGCCCCAGCGGAGGTTCTCCAGCACGGTGCCGGAGAAGAGGGTGTTCTTCTGGAGCACCATGGCGATGGCGTCCCGCAGGTGGGCCAGGGGGTACTCGTACACCGGCCGGCCGTCCACCAGGAGGGTCCCCTCGGTGACCTCATAGAGCCGGGGGATCAGCTGCACCAGGGTGCTCTTGGCGCTGCCGGTGCCGCCGATGATGCCCACGGTCTCCCCGGCCCTGATCTCCAGGTTGATGTCCCGGAGCACATACTCCGCCGCGTCCGAGCGGTACTTGAAGGACACGTGATCAAACTTCACGGAGCCGTGCTCCACCCGCACGTCCCTGGCGCGCTCCTCGGTGATGTCGATGGGCTCGTCCATCACCTCCAGGATCCGCTGGCCGGAGGCCATGGCCCGGGTCAGGAGCAGGAAGACGTTGGAGAGGAGGATCATGCTGTTGAGCACCTGGAGCACGTAGCTGAGAAAGCCCGTGAGCTTGCCCAGCATCAGGTCCCCGGACACGATCATGCCGCCGCCGATCCACAGAATCGCCAGGATGGTGCAGTACATCACCAGCTGCAGGGCCGGCATGTTCAGCACCGCCAGGCGGAAGGAGTGCTCCGCCACACCCCGCAGGTTCTGGTTCACCTGGTCGAACTTGGCGCTCTCGTAGTCCCCCCGGACGTAGGCCTTGACAATCCGGATGGCCGTCAGGTTCTCCTGGATGATCCGGTTCACCTGGTCGATGGCCCCCTGGAGCTTTGCGTACAGCGGCCGGACGTGCCGGACGATCTGGAACACCAGGAAGCCCAGGGTGGGGGTGGCCACCACGAACACCAGGGCCAGCCGGGCGTTGATGACAAAGGACATGACCAGGGCGGTCAGCATCATCATGGGCGCCCGGACCGCCGGCCGCATGCCGTTGACCACGGCGTTCTGAATGGTGATCACATCACTGGTCATCCGGGTCACCAGGGACTCGGTGCGAAACCGGTCCCGGTTGGCGAAGGAGAAGCTCTGAATCTTCTGGTACTCCGCCTTCCGGATCTCCGCGGCCAGGCCGTGGCCGCAGACCGCGGCGAACCGGGCACTGCCCACGCCGAAGATCATGGCCAAGACGGCGCAGCCTACCATCAGCCCGCCCTGCTGGAAAATGTAGGCCCGGTCCCCATTGGCCACGCCCACGTCCACCAGGTCGGACATGACCAGGGGAATCGCCAGCTCCAGGACGGTTTCCGCCGCGATGCAGACCGCCGCCAGGATCGCATAGACCCGGTACTTGTGGAAGTAGCCGGCAAAGCGCTTGATAATCTCCAATCCCATCACACTCCTCACAATCTGTTGAATTTGCAACTATTGTAAATGCAAGGATACAGGAAGTCAATGGAAATCCCTCAAAATTCGGCTGCGGAAATTCTCGCCTTTTTGTGCAAAAAAGCCCCGGAGAGCGCCGGCGCTCTCCGGGGGTGCAAAAGGGCTTCTCAGATGACCTGGAACAGGAAAAATTTCAGGTAGTTGGTCTCCTCCACGTTCCAGAGGATCGGGTGGTCCGGGGCCTGCTGCCGCTCCTCGATCTGCCGCAGCTGCCGGTCCGCGTCACGGGCGGCGCTGCGCAGCATCCGGACGAACATCTCCTCGGTGGCGAAGTGGCTGCAGCTGGCGGTGGCCAGATAGCCGCCCCGGGGCAGGAGCTTCATGGCCCGGTAGTTGATCTCCTTATATCCCCGCATGGCGTTGTCCGTGGTCCTCCGGGACTTGGTGAAGGCCGGCGGGTCCAGGATGATGAAGTCGTAGTCCTGTCGCCCCTCCAGGGTGGGCAGCAGGTCGAACACGTCGGCGCAGAGAAAGTCCATCCGGTCCTCCAGGCCGTTGCGCACCGCGTTGGCCCTTGCCAGGTCCACCGCCGCCTGGCTCACATCCACGGCGGTGACGTGCTCCGCCCCGCCCAGTGCGGCGTTGAGGGCGAAGCTCCCCGTGTGGGTAAAGCAGTCCAGCACCCGCTTTCCCCGGGCCAGCCTGGCCGCCGCCCGGCGGTTGTACTTCTGGTCCAAAAAGAAGCCGGTCTTCTGGCCGTTTTCAAAGTCCACCTCGTAGACCACGCCGTTCTCCTGGATGAGGGTTTTGGTTTCGGCGGGGTGCTCCTCTCCGGGGAGGGGGAACCAGCCCTTGTTCTCCTCCAGCCCCTCCCGCGCCCGGAGGGCGACGTCGTTGCGCTCATAGATCCCCCGGATCTCCTGGCCGTCGGCCCGGAGGACCTCCGCCAGGAGGGGGAAAATCACATCCTTACGCTGTTCCATCCCGAAGGACATGGTCTGGGTCACCAGGATATCGTGGAACCGGTCCACCGTCAGGCCAGGGAACTGGTCCGCCTCCCCAAAGATGACCCGGCAGCAGTCCAGGTCCTCCGGGCCCATCACCGTCCTGCGGTAGCGCCAGGCGTACTCGATTCGGCGGCGCCAGAAGGCCCCGTCAAACCGGTCGTTGGCGCTGCGGCTCAGAAGCCGGACCCGGATCTTGCTGTGGAAGCTCAAGAGGCCGGTACCCAGGTACCGGTCCTTCCCGCTGACCACGTCCACCAGGGCGCCGTTGGCCGGCGTTTCCTCCGGCATGGCGGTGATCTCCTCCGCATACACCCAGGGATGGCCGGCCAGGATGCTCCGCTCCGCCTTGGGCGTGACGGACAGGGCCGGGTAGGGTCGTTCCTTCATGGCGATTCCTCCTTCTTGCTTTGCCGGAGGGGCGTCCCCTCCGGCAAAAAGCAGGCGCGCCGCCGCGGGACACGCCTGCTCTCCTGATCGGTCTGATTGGGTGCGCTCACACCACCTGCTGCCCGGCCTGGTAGACAGCCCGGACGTTTTTCAGGGCCCCGATATCCTGGGAGGGGTCCCCCTCCACCAGGATCACATCGGCGATGTAGCCCTCCTTCACCTGGCCCAGGCAGTCCCCCATGCCCAGGTAGTCCGCGCCGTTCTTGGTGGCGCACTCCACCGCCTCCATGGGCGTCAGGCCGCACTTGACCAGATAGGCGCACTCCAGGGCCACAGGAGAGGCGCCCTTGAAGAAGGTGCAGTCCGTATCGGTCCCCGTGGCCACCCGGACGCCGGTATCGTACAGGGTCCGGACGTTCCTGGCGTAGGTTTCCACGCAGTCCTGCAGGTAGTCGTTCACCGCCGGCTTGCCCTTCAGGTCCCCCAGGGCCGCCTGGCTCTTCAGGGACTCCTCGTAGACATAGTTGAACACCAGCACCGTGGGGACCCAGGTGATGTTCTTCTCCTTCATCCGCCGGGCCTGCTCCACCGTCAGGTGGGTGCCGTGCTCAATGGAGTCAAAGCCCGCCCGGATGCACATCTCGATGGACTCGCCGTAGCCCGCGTGGGCGGCGGCCTTCCTGCCGAACCGGTGGGTCTCCTGCACGATGGCGTCCAGCTCCTCCTGGTTCAGCTCCGCGCCCCGGTACCCCTCGCTGGTCAGGACCTTGATGCAGTCCGCCCCCCGCTTCAAGTTCAGCCGCACCGCCTTGCGGACCTCATCCACGCCGTCAGCCTCAATGGTGCCCCCCTCCAGGGAGTCGGCCCCGTGGCCGCCGGTCATGCAGATGCCCTGGAGGCAGGCGAAGATCCGGGGAGCCTGGATATATCCGTCCGCCGCCGCCCGCTTCAGAGCCGGGCCGATGCCGTCGGAGGAGCTGCAGTCCCGGATGGTGGTGACCCCGGCGGCCAGGGTGTCCCGCATGTAGCCCGCCGCGTACAGGGCCCGGAGAGAAACCCCGTTGTAGGGGTTGTGGTAGTCCGGGTCCGCCGCGCAGGCCAGGTGGGTGTGGAGGTCGATCATCCCCGGCATCAGGGTACAGCCGGGGCACTGCACAACTTCCTCATCCGGATAGGCCGCCCGGACCTGCTCCAGAGGCCCGATCCGTGCGATGACGCCGTCCTTCAGGCAGACCGCCTGGCCCTCCAGCCTGGTATAGCGGTCGCCGGTCAATATGTTGTCCGCGCAAAGAATCATCTTCCACACTCCTCATCTGAATTGTATTGATTTCCGGGGCTGCGCCGGGACAGGGCCCCGGCGGAAACGCCCCTGGTTACAGCTGTGGTCTGTGGCACATGCAGTAGTGCCCGTCCCCCCGGTCCGTCCACACAGGCTTCTCCTCCTCGCAGACGGCCTCCCGGTAGGGGCAGCGGCCGGCAAACCGGCAGCCCTTGGGCATGTCGTAGGGGGAGGGCAGATCCCCCTCCAGGATCATCCGGTGCTTGTTCGCCTTCTCCTCCCGGGTGAAGGCCGGGACGGCGGAGAGCAGGGCCACCGTGTAGGGGTGCCGGGGGTTGGAGAAGATCTGCTCCGTGGTGCCGTACTCCACGATCTCTCCCAGGTACATCACCGCCACCTCGTCGCTGATGAACTGGACGATGTTCAGATCGTGGGAGATAAAGAGGTAGGTGAGGCCGATGCTCTCCTGGAGATCCTTTAACAGGTTGATGATCTGGGCCTGGATGGATACATCCAGGGCGGAAACCGCCTCGTCCAGCACGATAAAGTCCGGGTTGGTTGCCAGGGCCCGGGCGATGCAGATCCGCTGGCGCTGGCCGCCGGAGAACTGGTGCACATAGCGGTAGGCCTGCTCCGGGAAGAGGCCGCACTTCTCCATCAGCTCGTTGACCCGGTCTTCGATCTCGGCGCGCGTGTCGCACAGCTTGTAGGCCACAATGCCCTCGGAGATGATCTCCGACACGTTCATCCGGGGGTCCAGGGAGGAGAAGGGGTCCTGGAACACCATCTGCATCCGGCGCCGCAGCTCCCGCTGCCGGCTCTTGGACACCTGGGCCAGGTTCTCCCCGTCAAAGAGGATCTCGCCCCCGGTCTTGGGGTTCAGCCCCAGGATCACCCGGCCGGCGGTGGATTTTCCGCAGCCGGACTCCCCCACCAGGCCCAGCACCCGGCCCCGCTGGATGGAGAAGCTGACCCCATCCACCGCCTTGACCTCCGCCACCGTGCGGCCGAAGAATCCGCCCTTGATGGGGAAGTATTTTTTCAGGTCCTTGACTTCCAGTAATTTATCCATGGCGCACGCTCATTTCTTCGCATATTTCCAGCAGGCGACGGTGTGGCCCTCCCCCACCGCTGTTTCCTCCGGGAAGGCCTCCCGGCAGCAGTCCATGGCGTCGGGGCACCGGGTGTGGAAGGGGCAGCCGGCGGGCTTGTTGTTCAGGGAGGGCACGTTCCCCGGGATCACCGGCAGCCGGTCGGTCTTCATCCCCCGGTAGGGCCGGGAGGCGATCAGCCCCCTGGTGTAGGGGTGATAGGGATGTTCAAAGAGGGTGTCCGTGGCGGCGCACTCGCAGACCCGCCCGCCGTACATGACCACCACCCGGTCCGCCATCTCGCTGATGACCCCCAGGTCGTGGGTGATGAAAATGTAGGAGCAGCCGTACTCCTTCTGCAGATCCTTCATTACGTCCAGCACCTGGGCCTGGATGGTCACGTCCAGGGCGGTGGTGGGCTCGTCGGCGATCACCAGCTCAGGGTTGGTCAGCAGGGCCATGGCGATCATCACCCGCTGGCGCATGCCGCCGGACAGGTTGAAGGGATAGCGGAGCATGATCTCCCGGGAGTTGGGAATCCGCACTTTCTCCAGCATCTCGCAGCACCGGTCCCAGATCTCCTTCTTGGAGAGCTTGGTGTGCAGCTTCAGCACCTCCCCCATCTGGTCACCGATGGTGTAGAGGGGGTTCAGGGCCGTCATGGGCTCCTGGAAGATCATGGAGATCTTCCGGCCCCGGATCTTCTGCAGCTGCTTGTCGGTCATGGAGAGGGTGTCCTCCCCCTCAAAGAGGACGGCGCCGTTCTCGTAGCGGACGTTCTCCCCCTGGACCAGCTTCAGAATGGACATGCAGCTGATGCTCTTGCCGCAGCCGGACTCCCCCACGATCCCCAGGGTCTCCCCCTTGCGGACGTCAAAGGACACGTCCTCCACCGCGCACAGGAGGGCCTTGTCCGTCTGGAAGCTCACCCGCAGGTGGGACACCCGCAGCAGCGGCTCCTGGCCTGCCGCGGGCATATCGGTCTTTTTCTCACTCATCGACTTCACCTCAGGACTTCAGCCGGGGGTCCAGCGCGTCGCGCAGGCCGTCGCCGACCAGATTCAGGGAGAGGGCGCTCAGGGCGATGGCCACGCCCGGGAACAGCAGCAGATGGAGGTGCCCGTCCAGCATGGAGTCCCTGGCCTCGTTGAGCATGGCGCCCCACTCCGGGGTGGGCTGCTGGACGCCCATGCCGATGAAGGAGAGTCCCGCGGCGGTGAGCATCATGGAGGCCACGTTCATGCTGGCCTGAACGATGATGGGGCCCATGGCGTTGGGCAGCACGTGGTGCAGGATGATCTTCCAGTTGCTGGTGCCGCACAACCGGGCGGCGTAGATATAGTCCTGCTCCACGATGGACAAAATCACCGATCGGATCACCCGGATGTAGCTGGGCACGCTGATGATGGTGATGGCGATGATCAAATTGATCATGTCCGCCCCCAAGGCCGCCACCACCGCCAGGGCGAACAGCAGCGCGGGGATGCACATGACAATGTCGCAGATCCGCATGACAATGGCGTCGAGCTTGCCGCCGTAGAAGCCGCACAGGGCGCCGATAAGCCCGCCGATCACCACCGACAGCAGCGTGGTGCCGATGCCCAGGGTCAGGGAGCGGCGACTGCCGTGGACAATCTGGGCGAACACGTCTCTTCCATACTTGTCCGTGCCGAACAGGTGGGCCGCGCTGGGCCCGTCCAGCCGCACCGACGCGTCCTGGGCGATGGCGTTTTCGTAGGGGACGATCAGGTCGGCGAACAGGGCCACCAGGACAAAGATCACCAGAATGGCCAGGCCGAAGAGGGCCGCCTTGTTTTTGCAGAACAGCCGCCAGGTTTCCCTGGCGTGCTCCCGCCGCATGTCCCGCTTGCGGCGGGCGTGCTCCCGTTGCAGATGTTTCATGGCAATCCCTCCTCAGCGGGTGACCCGCTCGCGGATGCGGGGGTCAATCACAGCGTACAGCACATCCACCAGAATCATGATGACGCAGAAAATCAGCGAGAGGACCACGGTGGAGGACATCACCACCGGGATATCCTTGGAGCGGATGGCCGTCAGAATGTAGGTGCCCATACCGGGCAGGGAGAACACGGTTTCGCAGATTACCGCGCCGCCCATGACGCTGCCGGCGTTGATGCCCATGACGGTGATCACCGGCAGGATGGCGTTTTTCAGCGCGTGCTTCCAGGTGATGCGGCTCTTGGAGCAGCCCTTGGCCTTGGCGGTGCGGATGTAGTCCTGGCGCACCGCCTCCAGCATGGTGGTCCGGGTCAGCCGCTGGACGATCACCGTGTTGGACAGCGTCAGGGTGATCACCGGAAGGACGTAGCTCTTAAAATCCGTCCCGCCGAAGGTTGGGAACCACCCCAGCTGCAGGCCGAACACATAGATCAGCACCATGCCCAGGAAAAAGCCCGGGATGGAGGCGAAGAGGATGGCCGTGGTGGAGCAGAAGGTGTCGGCAAAGGAGTACTGCTTCACCGCCGAGAGGATCCCCAGGGAGATACCCAGGATGGAGGAGAGCACAAAGGAGGCGATGCCCAGCTTCAGCGTGGTGGGCATCCGGCCCTTCAGTTCCGTGGTGAAGTCCGCCCGGGTACGGTAGGAGGTCCCCATGTCCCCCTGGAGCAGGTCCCCGCAGTAGTCAAGAAAGCGCACCAGGAAGGGCCGGTCGTACCCCAGCTCGTGGTTGAGCTGGTCCACCTGCTCCTGGGTGGCCGTGGTGCCCAGGATGGTCCGCCCCGGAGAGCCCGGCGTCAGATTCATCACCGTAAAGACGATGAAGATGATGCCCAGCAGCGTGGGGATCATCAGCAGCAGGCGTTTGCATATATATTTCAGCACGCTTGTTCGCTCCTTTCATCCGGCTTGAAAGCGAAAGCCCCCGCGCCCTCCTGGTTTCTCAAAAAGGGCGGGAATTCAGGGAAAATTCAGCATTTCCAGACGATAACCGCAAAATAACAAAGAAATTATAAGCACTTCAGCCGTGCAATGTAAAGAAGTTTTTATTATTAGAAGTAGAAATTGTGAATATTGAATGATCTGTTGGGGAATTTTCCCCTCTCCGTTTGGTATTTTGCCCATTGACGGGTTTGAGTAAAAGAAATACTATTAAACGGTATAAAAATAAACAGAAAGAAGGATCTCACCATGCCAAAGACCCTGAAAAAAGTCCTGGCCGCCGCGCTGGCGCTCGGCATGCTGTTCGCCTGCGTATCCTGCGGCTCCGACTCCGGCGACAGCGGCGCCGAACAGGACGGCGCTGAAACCAGCAACCTGAACATCCGGATCCCCGACGCCTTCTCCACCCTGGACCCCCACAACTGGTCCCTGGATACGGATTTCACCCTCTGCTTCCAGATCTACGAGCCCCTCTATGAGGTGGACGATGAGACCAACGAGCACCCGGTCCTGGCCACCGGCTACACCGTGGCGGAGGATGGCATGTCCTACACCTTCACCCTGCGGGACGACGCCTACTTTACCAACGGCGAGAAGCTGTCCGCCTCGGACGTGAAGTTCTCCATTGAGCGGGCCAAGGCCAGCGCCTATCTGAGCACCAATGTGGCCACCGTGGACACCATCGACGCCGACGACGAGGGCAACACGGTCGTCATCCATCTGACCGAGCCCACCCCCGGCCTGGTCGAGGGCCTCTCCCACGTGCTGATCGTAAACCAGAAGTTCGTGGAGGAGAACCAGGATGAGAACGGCATGCTGGGCTTCAACACCTGCGGCACCGGCCCCTACATGCTCAAGGACTACGTCCAGGATGTGTCCGTCACCATGGAGGCCAACCCCGACTACCGGGACGGCGAGCCCGCCATCAAGACCCTGACGTTCCATCTGATCCTGGACGAGAACACCGCCCTCACCGCCTTCCAGGCCGGCGAGCTGGATATCGCCCGCTTCTCCACCTCCGCCTGGGACACCCTGAAGAGCGACGAGAAATTCGGCACTGCCGAGCTCACCACCAACCACGTCACCTATATGGTCATGAACCTCAACCAGGCCCCCTTTGACGATCCCCTGGTCCGCGAGGCCATCGCCTGCGCCACGAACCGGGATGACATGATCGCCATGGCCATGGACGGCATGGCCACCCCCACCTACACCCTGGTCACCTCCCTCATGTCCGGCTACTCCGACATTGACCCCGACTACACCTACGACCCCGAGCGGGCCCGGGAGCTGCTGGCCCAGGCCGGCTATCCCGACGGGCTGGACATCGGGGAGATCCAGACCCCCAGCGGCACCTACTTTGAGGACGCCACCGTGGTCCTCCAGCAGCAGCTGGCCGAGGTGGGCATCACCTGTGAGCTGGAGGGCATGGAGATCAACACCCTGATCAACAACGCCATGACCGGCAACTTCGGCATGCTCTCCATCGGCCAGACCAACACCTACGACATGAGCTGGCTGGCCACCTACTACAGCACCGAGAACATCGGCTCCATGAACATGGCCGGCTTCTCCGATCCGGAGATTGACGCCAAGCTCAGCGAGGCCAGCACCTGCATGGATCCTGAGGAGCGGATCGCCCTGTACCACGACCTGCTGGAGGAGCTGGATGAGATGTGTCTCTACCTGCCCCTCTACAACAAGACCCTCTGCATCGCCTGGAACGCCGACCTGAACTACACCCCCACCGTCCGGGCCGAGAGCTACGCGGACGTGAGCTGGAACTGACCGGGAAGGGGTAATGCCTGAATGACCATGCAGGAATGGAAAAACGCGCTGGATGAGGCGCAGTCCCGGTTCCATGTGCCCTCCTACAGCGCCACCATCTACCACAAGGGCCAGCTGTTCTCCTTCTCCGGCGGGCAGCGGGACCTGGAAAACGGCCTGGCCGCCGACGACCAGACCCTCTATGCCATCGGCTCGTGCACCAAGTCCTTTGTGGCCGGCGCCCTCTGCACCCTGATCGACCAGGGGCTCCTGGGGCTGGACGACACCATCAAGGACCACATCCCGGAGTTTGAGATGTTCGACCCCTACGTGTCCCAGCACCTGACGGTCCGGGACATGCTCTGCCACCGCTGCGGCCTGCCCCGCCACGAGATGTCCTGGTACGCCCGGCTGGATGTCCTCACGGAGGAGGACATCATCCGGATGTTCCGCTACCTGCGGCCCAACCAGCCCTTCCGGTACAAGTGGCAGTACAGCAACCAGATGTTCGCCCTGGCGGGCTTCCTGATCCGCCGCCTCACCGGAAAGACCTGGCAGCAGGTGGTGCGGGAGAACATCTGGGAGCCCCTGGGCATCACCCGGGCCGCCTTCTCTCCCAAGGAGGCCCAGGCCCTGGGGAACTGCGCGGTCCCCTATCTCTACGACAAGGAGAAGAACGCCCCCTATGCCGTCCCCCACGCGGACATCGGCGCCATGGGCTCCGCCGGCTCCATCTACATGGCCACCTCCGAGCTCATCAAGTGGGACCGGATGCTCCTCTCCGGAGGCGTCTGGGAGGGCCGCCGGGTCCTGTCGGAGGAGATGTGCCGGGAGATGACCTCCCCCCAGATGATCCGCCCCGGCGAGGAGGATGCCTCCCCGCTGAAGCCCCTGATTACCAACTGCGGCTACGGCCTGGGCCTGATGACCGAGGTCTTCCGGGGCCACCGCTTCGTCCACCACGGCGGCCACATCGACGGCTTCATGGCCGACCAGAGCTTCCTCCAGGACGACGACTACGCCTGCGCCATCCTCACCAACCTGGGGGAAATCCGAGGCGCCCAGGTCATGCGCTATGTGGCGGCGGAGCACGCTCTGGAGGGCGGACGGGACTGGTCCGTGGAGCTGGAGAAGTTCTTTGACGACCAGGCCGCGGCCCAGAAGGCCGGCAACGACGCCCTGTGGGCCAAGCGGCCCCGGAACGCCCCCTGCCCGGTCCCCCTGGACGCCGTCGCCGGCACCTACCGGGAGGACGCCTACGGCACCATCACCATCCGGCCGGATGGAGAGAACCTGGCCGTCCACCTGGGCACCGCGGTGCTGACCGCGGTCCACTACGCCAACAACTACTTCTATCTGGAGGCACCCCACCTGATGCCCGGCGTCCTGATGGAGGCCTGCGTGGACATCGACGCCCAGGGGAACGTCACCGGCTTCAGCGCCGGCCTGGACGTGGAGGGCCCGGAGAAGATTCATTTCGTCCGCCAGGGCGGGGAGGAATAACACATGAAGATTACGGATATCAAGTGGGAAAAGCTGCACATCAACCTGCTGGAGCCCATCAAGATCGCCTTTACGGAGATCGATTACGCGGAGGTGGTCCTCATCAAGGTCACCACCGACGAGGGGCTGGTGGGCTACGGCGAGGCGGCCCCCTTCGCCCCGGTCACCGGGGAGACCCCTGACGGCGTGATCGCGGTGCTGGAGATGCTGAAGCCCGGCCTGATCGGCATGGACCCCTTCTGCATCGAGCAGATCCACGCCATGATGGACCATGTAATCTACAGCAACGGCGCCGCCAAGTGCGCTGTGGACCTGGCCATGTTCGACCTGATGGGCAAGGCCTGCGGCCAGCCGGTGTACAAGCTCCTGGGCGGCTACCAGAGCGAGGTGCAAAACGACATCACCATCGGCATCAGCACCCCCGAGCAGATGGCGGAAACCGCCGACCGGTTTGTCCATCAGGAGGGCTTCCACATCCTGAAGATCAAGGCGGGCATCGACCCGGACGCGGACATCCGCACCATGGAGCTGATCCGCGCCAAGGTGGGCCCCTCCATCCGCCTGCGGGTGGACGCTAACCAGGGCTACGACATCGCCCGGGCCCTCCACGCCATCGAGGGCTTCAAGCGCGCCGGCGTGGAGGCGGTGGAGCAGTGCCTGCCCTACTGGGACCACGCGGGCATGGCGGAGTTGCGCGCCAAGGTGTCCGGGATACAGCTGATGCTGGACGAGTCGGTCCACGACCCCAAGGACGCCGCTGCCCTGGTCCGGGGCGGCTGCGCGGATATTCTCAACATCAAGCTGATGAAGTGCGGCGGCCTGCTGCCGGGCATGAAGATCAGTGACATCGCCGAGGCCAATGGCGTCACCTGCATGGTGGGCTGCATGCTGGAAACCAAGCTGGCCATCACCGCCGGCGTCAGCCTGGTGGCTGCCCGGAAGAACATCACCGAGGCCGACTGCGACAGCTTCCTGTTCTACCAGGACTCCGAAACCGGCATGACCGGCGGCTTCCGCCGGGAGAACGACCGGTTCATCCTGCTGGACCGGCCCGGCTTCGGCGTGGACATCAACTTCTGAGCCGTTGTCATTCTGTATCAAGTGGAAAGTCCCCGCGCCTTTTTGAAAGGCGCGGGGACTTTTTCCCTGCTTCCCGCTGGTGCGGCACGCGGTCTCGGCGGGGAGAATACCACAGATCTCAGAGCGGATGTTTCTCTATTTTGCCCCGTCCTTTTATCTCCTCCGGCGGGCATCGGGCTTGGTGTAGCGCATGGTCCAGTCCATCCCAATGGCGTCCAGCAGCCGTCGGCGCTCCTCTGTCATCAGGAAGTTTGGATTGCCCCGCATGGCCTGCCGCTGTGAGGCAATCCACATCCCCAGCTTGGTGCCGTCCTCTGTGACATATCCCACCGGTATTTTGAGATGCCCGTGGGCCCGGTAAAACGCCTCTGCCAGGCGGTACTTCTCCATCCATTTCGCCGTGTAGGGATCCCACACCATGCCGATCTCCTCCAGCCTGCGCTCCTGCTCCCGGGTCAGGGCGCCGCTCCCTCCCGCCCCGCTGCGCTTCGACCGCTGCCGGGCCACCCACACTCCCAGCTTTTTCCCCTCCGGCGTCACATAGCCGGGAGGCATCCAGAGATCCCCGTGCTCCCGGAAATAAGCGGCAGCCACAGCAAACATCTCCTCCCAACGGGTGCGGAAGAAGGCAGACGTCCAGTGAATGCCCAGCGCCTCCAGCCGGCGGACCCGCTCCTCCGTCATCCGCCCCTCCCGATACTGCCTGCGCTGGCTGTAGAGCCACTGACCCAGCTGGAAGCCGTCCGCCGTCACGTAGCGGGAAGGCACGTCCAAATTTCCCATCCGCTGACGGTAGTCCTGGGCGGCGGCCAGCCCCTTCTCCTACTCCGTTCTGCTCGGATTCCACAGAATGCCCAGCCTCTCCAGGAGTTGGACCCGGCGGGGACTCAGCTCCCTCTTTCGATAGAGCTCCCGCTGGGAGGCCAGCCAGGCCCCGAGCTGCTCCTTCCCCGCTGTCACATAGCCCGCCGGGATCTGAAGGTTTCCGTGCTCCTCCGCCCAGGCGGCCGCAAGGCGGTACATCCGGCGCCACCGCTCCTCAAAGGGGGCCCACTGCATCCCCAGCGCCTCCAGTTTTTTCACCTGCAGGCCGGTCAGCTCGTTGTTCCGATAGGCCTCCCGCTGGGCATTGATCCAGCCTGCCAAATGCACGCCGTCCGGGCTGGTCTGCCCCGCCGGGACCGACAGGGTTCCCCGCTCCCGCCAGAAGCGGTGGAGGGCCTGGTAGGCCCGGTCCCAGGCCCTGGCCGTGTCATTCCGGTACGTTTCCAGGATGGCCGGCCGGTCCCGGCGCAGATCCACCTGGGGGTAAGGGAGCCCCAGAGCGCAAAAGAGCGCGGCGATACCCGCCGCAAGCCCCCTCCCCTCCGGCCCTTCCAGCCAGATCACCTGGTCACACTGGCGGACCTGGGGCAGCCCCGGCTCCCGCAGACGGATCAGACGGATGCCGTTGTCCCGGCAGAGCTCTCCCTTCCTCTCGTCCTGCTCCAGCCGGTCCGCGTGCCAGGGAAAGCCGTCGTACTCGACCGCTGTCCGGATCCCGGGGAGATAGAGGTCCAGCTCCACACCCAGCTGCTGCCATTGGGAGAGCTTTCCCGCGTCCGGGAAGTGCGCTTTCAGATAGAAGAGGATCGCCTTCTCCTGAAAAGAGGTCTTCGCCGTGACCTGGCTACCGTCCCAGATCATCCCCAGCTGGTTGAGCAGGGCGATGCGCTCCGGCGTGATGATCCCCCTGCCCCCGCCCCTTTTCCCCTCCAGATAGTTCCGGTAGCAGTGCCGTTGCCGGGCAATCCAGTTCCCCAGCCGGGCGCCGCTTTCCGTCACATACCCGCATGGCACATTGAGCATCTGGTGGACGGCGTAGTAGTCCCTGGCGTGCTGATACATGGCCTGCCACTGGTCGGAAACGGGCTCCCAGATCATGCCGATCTCCTCCAGCCGGCGGATCTGCTCCTCCGTCAGGCAGCCCCGCTTGCCTTTCTTCTTCGCCCGCTGGGCCAGGACCCAGGTCCGCAGCTTCCCCTCCTGGGGGGTCAGATGGCCATGGGCCTGGTAAAAGGCGGCAGCCCGCTGAAGCCAGTCCTCCCACAGCTCCTCCGGCGTGCGCTTCGCGTTCCACACCATGCCAATGGCGTCCAGCTTCCGGATCCGCTCCCCATCCATTTTCCCTTCCCTGCGGCTCATCCGCTGGGTGTTGATCCATCGGCCAAGGGCCCTGTGCTCTCCACGGTCCTTCGGCACCCGCAGATGGCCATGCTGCCGATAGTAGTCCGCCGCCTGCCGGTAGAAGCTCTCCCAGAGGTCGCTGCGGACATCCCACACCATGCCAATCTCCTCCAGCCTTCTGACCTTCTCGCCCGCAAGCGCACCGGCCTGCCTCGCCCTGCGCTGCGCCGTCAGCCACTGGGAGAGCCCTGCGGGCAGAGCGTCACTGCGATGCTGGTAAGCGGACAGGTGCCCATGCTGGAGGTAATAGTCCCTCGCCTGGCGGTACCGATGCAGCCAAATATCCTCCTTGACATCCCAGACGACGCCCAGCGCCTCCAGCTTTTGCCGCCGTGCCGCCGACAGGCGGCCCGCTCTCCCAAGCCTTCGCTGATTGGACAGCCATTCCCCCAGCTGAAAGCCGTCGTCCGTCAAATCCTTCGCGGGAGGGAGCTGGCCGGTCTGGGAAACGTAGGCCTGGAGCCTGGCGAAATGGCGATCCCATCTTCCGCGGCGCAGCGTTTCCGGCGTCCAAACCACCCCCAGCGCCTCCAGCTGGGCCCGCCGCTCCTCGGACAGGCGGCCCCGCTTATAGTCCATGCGGACTCCATTCAGCCAGATCCCCAGCCTTCGTCCCTCCGGCGTCACATAGGACTGAGGGACCCTGGCGCTTCCATAAAGCTCCCGGTACCGCCGCAACTCCGCGCACATCAGATCCCACTGAAACGCCCTCACGTCCCACACCATGCCGATGGCGTTGAGCAGGTCGATGCGCTCCTGGGTGAATTCCCGGTTGGTCCGGGTCCTGTAGTCCTGGCGCTGGGTACCGATCCAGGCCCCCAGGCGCCTGCCCTGGCAGACGTAGTCGCCAGGGATCAGCAGATGCCCGTTGTCGCGAAAATACTGCTCTGCCAGGCGGTATGCCGCCATCCAGTCCCGGCTTTGCCGGGCAGAAAGCTGCTCCATGGAGCACCCCTCCTTTCTTTCCCTGCTATTTTGTATTTTGCCGTGTTTTGCCGGATTGTTCAAGCCCCAGGCGACCTGACCAGGCAAAAAGAAGGGACGGTTAAACTCGATATTTGAAATGCGGGCTATGAAGCGGACAAGCAGGGGGAACCACCCAACCGGCCTTCTGGCCGGCGGCGCTTTTGCGCCGTACAAGCGTTTTCGCCGCAGGCGAAAACCTTGGCGGAGGGGCGGCTTCGCCGCCCTGAGCATTCAAATGCCGAAGGGTGGAGCCGCCCTTTGGGCGGCGAAACCCACAAAAAAGGACACGACTTACGTCGTGTCCTTTTTTGTGGAGCTACTGGTGGGAATTGAACCCACAACCTACGCATTACGAGTGCGTCGCTCTGCCATTGAGCCACAGTAGCATCGATTCAGCGTGGACTATCTTACCACAGTTTTGCCCGTCCGTCAACAGAAAACTCACAGGCAGCGAACCGGGTCCATTGCTCCGACGCACACGCCCGGCGGCGTCCATCCGCTGATCCGGCGGCGATGTCCGGGGGCCTTCGGTCCTCCTCTCCCCTATTCCCCATTGACAGAATGGAAAAAAACGGTATACTTGTTAGAGAAATCAATCCGTATCTAGGGGGAAATCCAGCAACACATGAACAATCCAATCGTTTTCATTCTCGTCCTGACCGTTATCACCAGCGTGGGCGGCCTGGCTCTGGGCGGCCTGCTGGCCACCCTGCTGCGCAGGGAGTCCCCGAAAACCGCCAGCCTGCTTCTGTCCTTCACCGCGGGGCTCATGCTGTGCATCATCTCCTTTGACATGGTGCCGGACGCCGTTTCCGCCGCGCCCTCCCTGGTCCTGACCCCCGCCTGTCTGATCGGCGGCTTTCTGGTCACTCTGCTGCTCAACGTGTGGATCGACAAAAACGCCCACCACAGCGACCACGCCCATCCCCACGCCTGCGCCTGCGGCCACCACGACCTGCACACCGCCGGCGTCATCCTGGCCGCCGCGGTGGCCCTGCACAACATGCCCATCGGCATGACCATCGGCTCCACCGTGGCCTCCCACGGCATCTCCTACGCCAGCGCCATGGCCGCTGTGACCATCGGGCTCCACAACATCCCCGAGGGCATGAGCATCGCCATTCCCTTCCTCCACGACGGGTCCAGGGCAGCCTCCGCCATTGCGGTGTCCGCCGTCAGCGGCCTGCCCACCATCCTCGGCGCCCTGATCGGCTACTTCATCGGTACGGCCGCTCCCACGGCCCTGTCTGTCGTTCTGAGCCTGGCCGCCGGCGCCATGCTCTACGCCGTCTTCTTTGAGCTCCTGCCGGAGGCCTACCGCCAGTGGCGCTCCATCTGGTCCATCCTCTTTACGGTGGTGGGCTTCGCCCTGGGGCTCCTGCTGCTCCTCAGCCACGCCCATTGACCGCCCTTCCGCCGCCCTCTCCAGGCTGCGGGGGGCTTTCTGTTATGGCGCTCCAGGTTTCTGTTGACTTTTTCTCTCCACCGTATTATCATGTTAGCGTATTAAAGAATCCCTGGAAGGGAGGAATCCCCATGCTGGACCCCCAGCGAATTTTATCCCCCGAGGAGCAGGCCATGTTCCGCCTCCGGGAGCTGTACCGGCGGCACGGCTATCTCCCCTATAAGATGAGCAAGTTTGAGGAGTACGACCTGTACGTGCGCAACAAGAGCTTCCTGGCCAGCGACCGGGTGCTCACCTTCACGGACACCGACGGGAAGCTGATGGCCCTGAAGCCGGATGTGACGCTGTCCATTGTGAAGAACACCCGGGACACCGGCGGCTTCCAGAAGGTCTACTACCATGAAAATGTCTACCGTCCCTCCCCCACCTCCTATGGCTACCGGGAGATCCCCCAGGCGGGGCTGGAGTGCATCGGCCCCCTGGACCTGGCCGCCACGGCGGAGGTGGTCATGCTGGCGGCCCGGAGCCTGGAGAGCATCGATCCGGGCTACCTGCTGGACCTGAGCCACCTGGGCCTCACCGCCGGACTCCTGGCCCCCCTGGATCTGGAGGAGGAGCAGGAGCGGGCGGTGCTCCGGGCCCTGGAGGCGAAGAACACCTCCGCCCTCCGGCAGCTGGGCGCCGCCGCAGGGGTCCCCGGGGAGCTGACCGAGGCCCTGTGCCGGCTGGCCCTCCTCTACGGCCGGCCCTCCGCCGCCCTGCCGGCCCTGGCTGGGCTGACCGCCGGCCGCCCCCAGGCGGAGGCCGCCCTGGGGGAGCTCCGGGACCTGTGCGCCCTTCTGGGGCAGTACGGCCTGGAGGACCGGCTGCGGCTGGACTTCTCCCTGGTCAACGACCAGAACTACTACAGCGGGATCGTGTTCCGGGGCTTCCTCCCCGGCATCGCCTCGGCGGTGCTCTCCGGCGGCCGGTACGACGGCCTGCTCCGGCGGATGGGTCGCCAGGGCGGGGCCATCGGCTTCGCCGTGTACCTGGACCAGCTGGAGCGGTTCTCCGGCGGTCCGGAGGGCCCGGACGCGGACGTGCTCCTGCTCTACGACGGCGATACAGATCCCGCCGCCATGGCCGGGGCGGCCAACGCCCTGCTGGCCGCGGGGAAAACCGTCCGGACGGACCGGCGGGTCCCGGAGGGGCTCCGCTTCGGGGAGATCCGGGATCTTCGGAAGGAGGGGCAGGTATGGAGCTGATCAACATCGCCCTCCCCAAGGGCCGGCTGGGGGAGAAGGTCTACGCCCTCTTCAAGACCGCCGGCTACCCCTGCCCCGCTCTGGAGGAGGAGAACCGGAAGCTGGTCTTTGAAAACCCGGAGGCGGGGGTCCGCTACTTCTGGGTGAAGCCCTCGGACGTGGCCATCTACGTGGAGCGGGGGGCCGCGGACGTGGGCGTGGCGGGCAAGGACATCCTGCTGGAGTACGCCCCGGACGTCTATGAGCTCTCCGACCTGGGCCTTGGCAAATGCCGCATGTGCGTGGCCGGAAAGAAGGACTTCCGGGACGACCGCAGCCGGGTGCTCCGGGTGGCCACCAAGTTCCCCCGGATCGCCCGGGAGTACTACAGCTCTATCAGCCGAGAGATCGACATCATCCACCTGAACGGCTCCATCGAGATCGCCCCTATCCTGGGTCTCAGCGACGTGATCGTGGACATTGTGGAAACCGGCCGCACCCTGCTGGAGAACGGCCTGGAGCCCAAGGAGGAGATCGTCCCCATCAGCGCCCGGCTGATCGCCAACAAGGTCAGCTATAAATTCAAAAACGCCGCCCTGGGGCAGCTGGCGGAGGATATCGCCGCCCACTGCCCGACGCAGCAGTAAGGAGCATGCCCATGATTCGGATTCTATCCTATGAGGACACCTCCCCGGCGGAGATCTTAGCCCGGGAGGACAGCGGCCGGAGCGTCAGCGCCCCGGTATCGGAGATCATCCATGCCGTGCGCCGGGAGGGGGACCAGGCCCTGCGGCGGTACGCCCTGGCTTTTGACAAGGCGGAGCTGGGGGAGCTGGAGGTCTCTCCGGAAACCCTGGACGCCGCCGTGGAATCCCTGGACGGGGAGCTGCGGCAGATCCTCACCCAGGCGGCGGAGCGCATCCGCGCCTTCCACCGCCACCAGGTCCGCAGCAACTTTGTCATCAGCGAGGAGGAGGGCATCCTCCTGGGCCAGAAGGTGATCCCCATGGACCGGGTGGGCCTCTACATCCCCGGCGGCACCGCCGCCTACCCCTCCAGCGTGCTGATGAACGCCATCCCCGCCAAGATCGCCGGCTGCCGGGAAATCGTGATGGTCTCCCCCCCCAGCTGCGGGGGGGAGATCCACCCGGTGATCCTGGCCGCGGCCCGGATCGCCGGGGTGGACCGGGTGTTCCGCTCCGGCGGAGCCCAGGCGGTGGCCGCCCTGGCCTACGGCACGGAGTCCATCCCCCGGGTGGACAAGATCGTGGGCCCCGGCAACGCCTACGTGGCGGAGGCCAAGCGCCAGGTGTTCGGCCAGGTGGCCATCGACATGATCGCCGGGCCCAGCGAGATCCTGGTGGTGGCCGACGGAAAGAGCGACCCCCGGATCGTGGCCGCGGACCTTCTCAGCCAGGCGGAGCACGACCGGATGGCCTCCGCCGTCCTGGTCACCGACAGCAGCGCCCTGGCCCAGGCGGTCAGCGGCGAGCTGGAGCGGCAGATCCCCCTGCTGCCCCGCGCCGAGATCGCCCGGGTCTCCATTGACCGCAACGGGAAGATCATCGTAGCGCCGGACCTGGACACTGCCATCAATATCGCCAATGAGATCGCCCCGGAGCTCCTGGAGCTGTGCGTGGACAACCCCTTTGACTATCTGGATCGGGTCCGCCACGCGGGCTCCGTCT
>CAJFVK010000021.1 GCA_904420435.1 uncultured Oscillospiraceae bacterium | reverse complement strand
CCCCGGTCTATCCTATGCCGGCGGCCCGCTGTTCTTTCAGACGCCGGGCGCTATGGGGTATTATATCCCATTTCCCCGACAATCGCAACTGCTGTTGACAAGGCGGGGAGAGTTTTGTAAAATAGAAGCCGCGAGGAAAACAGACAGTCGCGCGGCGACGCCGAAAGGTCCGCCGTGAGGAAAGTCCGGGCTCCACAGGGCAAGGATAACGGGTAACGCCCGCCGAAGGCGACTTCAGGAAAAGTGCAACAGAGATATACCGCCCCGTCGCCGCAAGCTCTATAGCCTTCGCTTCCGCCTGACGGCGAAAGCTCACGCATTCCGCTGCTCCTCCTCTTCCGAAAAGAACCGCTTCGCTGGGTTCTCTCCGGAGTGGGAAACAGGGGGATGAAAGGTCGGAGGCTATGGAGCTTGCGGCGACGAGGTAAGGGTGGAAAGGCGAGGTAAGAGCTCACCCATCGGCTGGAAACTGTCCGATGCTGTAAACTCTATCCGGAGCAACACCGTGGGAGGACAACAGGCTGGCCCGGCCGTTCTCAGGAGGTGGCTGGAGCCTGCCGGCGACGGCAGGCCTAGATAGATGACTGTTTGATACAGAACCCGGCTTACAGTTTTGCTCGCTGCATCTGAGAGAGGGCGCCCTCATGGGGGCGTCCTCTCTCCCCTTTCCGGGCTCTTTCCCGCCCGGAGAAACCACAAGGAGGCATCGTCTATGTCCCTTCTCCTCTGTCCCATCTGCGGCGCTTCCCTCTCCCGGGAGGAGCGCGCCTACCGCTGCCCCAAAGGGCACAGCTACGACCTGGCCCGGGAGGGCTATGTCCACCTCCTCCCCGCCAACCGCAAGCACTCCAGGGACCCGGGGGACGACCGGGAGATGGCCGCCGCCCGCACCCGCTTTCTGGAGGGCGGGTGGTACAGCCACCTGCTGGAGGCCCTGTGCCGCCTGGCGGCGGAGCATGCGGGGCCGGACGCCGTCTTTCTGGACGCGGGCTGCGGCGAGGGGTACTACACCGCCGGCATCGCCGGGGCGCTGAACGCCGCGGGGAAGCTGTCCACCGCCGCGGGCTTTGACCTCTCCAAGCACGCCCTGAAGAAGGCCGCCCGGCGCACCAGACTGGCGGAGTTCGCCGTGGCCTCCGTCTACCATCTGCCGGTGGCGGAGAGCTGCGCGGACCTGCTGCTGGACTGCTTCGCCCCCCTGGCCGCGGAGGAGTACCGCCGGGCGCTGCGGCCGGGCGGCACGTTTCTCTACGTAGTGCCGGCGCCGGAGCACCTGATAGAGATGAAGGAGATCCTCTACGACAAAACCTACGAAAACCCGGACCAGCGGATCGAATACCCCGGCTTCCGGTACGAGGCGGTGGTCCCGGTCCGGCGGGTGCTCCATCTGACCGACGCCTCCGCCATCCAGGATCTGCTGGGCATGACCCCCTACGCCTGGAAGACCGGCCGTGCCGGGCTGGACCGGCTGCGCGCGGTGGACCGCCTGGACGTCACCGCCGCTTTCCGCATCCACGTGTTCCGGCGGGAGGGCTGAATCGTTATTCCGCCGCGCCCCGGTCCTTTGGAGGGAAGCAGAAGAAATCCGCCGTGGAGAAGGTTTTCCACGGCGGATTTCCTGTTTCTCCGGCCGGAGGCGCCGCTTTGACTAAAGCCGGATCAGCTCTCTCCCGTCCAGATAGTGCCGGTATTTCACCAAATCATCCGGAGGAAAGGGCAGCCCGTGGGAGGGGTAGATCCGCTTCGGCTCCAGCGCCAGCATCCGATCCCAGGAGCGCCCATAGTCCACCGGATTTTCGATCCAGATAGTATGGCGGGCGGCGTTGATCCCCGCGTTCATGGCCGCGTCGCCGCAGAACAGCTGGCCGGTTTCCGGGAGGAAGAGGCCGATGGAATCTGCCGTGTGGCCGGGCAGCATCAGGATCTGTATGGGGAGCCCCACCTTCTGGAAGATCTGGTGCTCCTCGTCCCCTACCCAGATTGCCCGCCGGCCCAGGTGGACCGGCGGAAAGGCAAAGCTTTTCTTCAGCCGTCCGAAGAGGGCTCCGGCCCGGCAGGAATAGCCGGCGCCCGCCGGCTCCCTGCTCCGCCCCTCCTCCAGGGGCTCCAGCGCCAAGGGGTGCGCAACCACCTGGCAGCCGCACTGGTCCAGGAGCTCGGCCAGAAAGCCGGCGTGGTCGTCGTGGTGGTGGGTCAGGAACAGGTATATCAGCCGGCTCAGGGGCCAGTATTTCTCGAACCGCGCCCGGAAACGCTCCATTCCGCCTGGGTATCCGGTGAAAATGGCGATTACGCCCAGAGGGGTGTCCAGCAGGTAGTTATTGACGATCCGCCCGCCGATGTGCCGGATCGATATCTCCATGGCCTTTCATCTCCTTCCGCTCTTTTCCTCATCGTAGCAGATTCCTCTTCTCTTTTCAATCCCGCGCGAAAGAGAACCGCCCCGGCGGAGCCTGTGCTCCGCCGGGGCGGCTTTCCATTTTGGAAAAAATTCTCAAAAGTTTGGCGGGGCGGGGTTCTCTTAATACAGGCCCTCTGCCAGCATGGCCTCGGACACCTTCTTGAAGCCGGCGATGTTGGCGCCTACCACCAGGTTGCCCTCGTGGCCGCAGTCCTTGGCGGCGGCCTCAGACTCGCGGAAGATGTTGATCATGATCTGGCGCAGCTTCTCGTCCACCTCGCTGAACTCCCACTGGGAGCGCATGGAGTTCTGGCTCATCTCCAGGCCGCTGGTGGCCACGCCGCCGGCGTTGGCCGCCTTGGCGGGCGCAAAGAGGACGTTGTGCTCCTGGAAGTAGGCCACAGCCTCGGCGGTGGAGGGCATATTGGCGCCCTCGGCCACGGCCATCACCCCGTTCTTCACCAGCAGCTCCGCGTCGGCCAGATCCAGTTCGTTCTGTGTGGCGCAGGGCAGGGCAATGTCGCAGGGCAGGCTCCAGATGCCGCGGCAGCCCTCCACATAGCGGCTGCCGGGGACCCGGTTGACATACTCGCTGATACGGCCCCGCTCCACTTCCTTCAACTGCTTGATCACCTGGAAATTGACGCCGTTCTCATCTACAATATAACCCTTGGAGTCGCTCATGGCGATGACCTTGCCGCCCAGCTGGGTGGCCTTCTCCAGGGCATAGATGGCCACGTTGCCGGAGCCGGAGATGACGATGGTCTTGCCGGCCACGGAATCGTTCTTCATGCACTTGAGCATCTCCTCGGTGAAGTAGAGCAGGCCGTAGCCGGTGGCCTCGGTCCGGGCGAGGCTGCCGCCGAACATGACGCCCTTGCCGGTCAGCACGCCGGTGAAGCGGTTGTTCAGGCGCTTATACTGGCCGAACAGGTAGCCGATCTCCCGGCCGCCCACGCCGATGTCGCCGGCGGGCACGTCGCAGTTGGAGCCGATGTGCCGCTGCAGCTCCGTCATAAAGGACTGGCAGAAACGCATGATCTCCGCATCGCTCTTCCCCTTGGGGTCGAAGTCGCTGCCGCCCTTGCCGCCGCCCAGGGGCAGGGAGGTCAGGCTGTTCTTGAAGATCTGCTCAAAGCCCAGGAACTTGATGATAGAGGCGTTGACGGAGGGGTGGAACCGCAGGCCGCCCTTGTAGGGGCCGATGGCGCTGTTGAACTGCACCCGGTAGCCCCGGTTCACGTGGATCTTGCCGTTGTCGTCCTCCCAAGTCACCCGGAAGGTCACCATCCGGTCCGGCTCCACCAAGCGCTCCATAATGGCGTGGGCCTCCAGCTCGGGGTGCTGCGCCACATAGGGCTCCAGGGATTCAAAAACCTCCAGAACCGCCTGCAGGAATTCCTTCTGGTCGCTGTTGCGGGCCACGGTGTCCTCATAGACTCTCTTCAAATACGCGTTCTGCAGCATAGGTCACATTCGCTCCCATCTCAAAATTTCGCTGTGCAAATTCACCACAGCATAGGGTCATCTCTCGATTTTCTATTATATTCTATCTCTTTTGCACAATCAACTGTGACCATAAACAAATTAGAGGTATATTATGGCTTTTTCCGTGTAGAATATGACATTCTAGAATGTATACATGTATTCATTGTATCCTTTTGGATGAATCGAACAATTCTATCCCGCACGCTTTCCCGGTTGTTCCTTCAATTTTTGGCTGTATACTCCGTTTTTAGTTCTTAAATTTTGCATTTTTGAATGATAAATTTTTCTTCTTGCAAACGAGATCCCCTGATTTGCTTTCGTCAAAAAGACAGTTGTGCAATCTGTCTACGAGGCAGTGACGACAATGTCGCCGGCTGTCCGCTATATAAAGACAGTTGTTTTTAGCCTCTGTCTCGCGCATTTTTCCAAGCAGGCAGGAACGAGGAAAACTTTATCTGGACTTCGATTTGGCCCATACCGACGATATTCCCGCCCTTTTGGAACCCTATGTCCATTTCTTCCATCACAATCCTCCTGCCGCTGCCTTGAGCTACAAAAGCCCTGTTCCGTACAGGACCGAACAGGGCTTATGACAAATATTCTTTTTTCATGTCTACTTTTGCTTGACAAGTACACCAAAAGAAACCTTTGCCGCCGCGCGAAAAGAATGGCCCCCTCAATCGTCCGGCGCCTGGTCCCCAGACAGGGCTGCCGCCCTTCTGGCCGGCGGCGCTTTTGCGGCGTACAAGCGTTTTCACCGAAAGCGAAACCCTTGGCGGAAGGGCGGCAAAGCCGCCCTGAGTACTGAAATTCCGAAGGGCGGAGCGGCCCTACAGGCCGCGGAGTCCATGAAAAAGGGCACCTGCTTTGCAGGTGCCCTTTTTCATGGTACGCCGTGAGGGATTCGAACCCCCGGCCTTCTGGTCCGTAGCCAGACGCTCTATCCAGCTGAGCTAACGGCGCATGTCCTCTCAGACAGCTCATTTAATATAGCACAGCTTCCAGCAAAATGCAAGACCTTTTTTCATTTTTTTCTCACGGGGTGGAATGCGCCTACAGGAAGCGCTTGAGCTCCTCGATATTCCGCTCCTCCGCCCTCAGCAGCCGGTGGGCCAGGGACAGAGCCGCCCCGTCCGCCGCCTCGCAGCTGTGGATCTGCCGGGCCATCTGGATGGTCCCCATAGTGCTCCCCCGGATCATCATCTCCGCCAGACGGGAGGACGAGCGGTCCCCCATGGTCCGCATCTTCACCATCATGCCGCAGAGAAATTCCTTCAGCTCCCCCGGGTCCGCGGCCGGCGCGCCCCGGCGCTCCAGCAGCTCCTCAGATTGATGGGCAATAACCTCATACTCCCGCAGCTGGTGGTGCAGCGCGTGGCGCAGGCCCGGATCCTCCGCCGCCTCCAGCACCTGGGGAATGGAGATCTTTCCCATCTCCGCGTTCTTGTGGACCGAGCGCAGCAGCTCCTGGCTCGTCTTCTCCATGGCGATCACCTCGGACCTATTGTATGGAGCTGACAGCGTTCTATTCCCGGCCTATCTGGCCTCCTCCCTGGGGCCCGGCTGAAATACCTCCTCCAGCAGGAGGGGCTCCAATGTCCCGGCTGAGAGCTCCGTCACCTTCCCCAAAAAGGCCTTCCGCTCCTCTGCTGGCAGCTGCACGGTCATCAGAATATCCGCGCCGTAGTCGGTGTCCACAATGACGCCGCCGGAGGACTCGATCAGGAGCTTCATCCTGTCGTAGAGCGCGTAAGTACAGGGCACCGCCACCGAGGCCCACAGCCGCATCCGGCTGACCCCCGCGGCGTTCAGCGCCAGTTTGGCCGTGCCGCCGTAGGCCCGGGTCAGGCCGCCGGCCCCCAGGAGAATGCCGCCGAAGTACCGTGTCACCACGCAGCAGACGTTCCAGACCCCCTCCCGCTGAAACACGTTCAGCATGGGCTGGCCAGCCGTCCCCTGGGGCTCCCCGTCGTCGCTGTAGCGCAGGACGCCGCCCTCCCGGATCAGATAACACCAGCAGTTGTGGCGGGCGTCATAATGGCGCTTCCTCGCCTCCTCAATATGGGCCCGGGCCTCCGCCTCGCTGTCCGAGCGCCAGATCTGCCCGATGAACCGGGAGCGCTTCTCCACATACTCCGCCTCCGCCGGGCCATAGGGGATCAAATACTCCTCCATATCCCTTATTTCCTCCACATCTCTCGGGTCAGCAGGTAAAACCGCACCAGATGTCGGCCCATGTCGTCCTCCACCCACTCCCGGAAGGCGTACTGAAAGCCGCACTTCTCGATCACCCGCCGGGACCGGTGGTTCTCCTCGTAGTGGGTACACCAGATGGTGTCCAGCCCCATCTCCTCAAAACCATACGCCAGCAGCGCCCCGCAGGCCTCCGGCATCAGGCCCCGGCCCCAGAAGGCCGGGTGAAGGGAGTAGCCCAGCTCGTCGTCCCGGCCCCCGGCGTTCCTGCCCCGGCCGGTGAAGCCGGCGGAGCCGATCAGCCGACCGCTCTCCCGCTCCACCAGGGCAAAGACGTGGGGCGAGGCAAAGACGGTGCGGATGATCTCCAGGCTCTCCTCCACGCTCCGATGGGGCGGCCAGCCGGCCGCCTCCCCCACCTGCGGGTCGCTGCAATATTCATAGACCGCCGCCGCGTCCTCCTCCCGGAAGGGCCGCAGGAGCAGCCTCTCTGTGGTAAGTTCCATAGCTTGTTACCTTTTGAAAGTCAAGGCTTTCCCTGATTCTGTTCCGAATATTGGCGATATTGGCGCCGGGTGCGCGGCGTCAGTCCTCCCAGGGCTCCCTGGGCTCCACATAGCCCTCAATATAGTCCTTGGCCAGGCCGATGGCCTTGGGGTTGCACACCGCCTCCACGTCGATGCTCTCCTCCCCGTAGGAAACTGCCTCCACCTTCGCCTCCCGGTAGAGAAGGTCCAGCAGATTTCCCTTGTCATAGGGCAGATGGAGCGTCACATGCCGCGACCCCTTGTCCAGGGCACGGTCGATGGCGGCAAGCAGATCAGCGATCCCCTCGCCGGTCTTGGCGGAGAGGTTCACCGTCCCCTCCCCGTGGGGGCGGATGTCCCCCCAGTAGAGGTCGGACTTGTTGTAGACCCGGATGCAGGGGGTCTGCTCCGCCCCCAGCTCCGCGATCAGCTCGTCCACCACCTCCGCCTGCTCCATCCAGGCGGGGTTGGAGATGTCGATCACATGGAGCAGCAGGTCTGCGTACTCCAGCTCCTCCAGGGTGGCCTTGAAGGCGTCCACCAGCTGGTGGGGGAGCTTGCGGATAAAGCCCACGGTGTCGCTGATGACCACCTCCAGGGTGTCGCTGACCTGGAGCAGGCGGCTGGTGGTATCCAGGGTATCAAAGAGCCGGTTGTTGGCCGGGATGCCCGCCCCGGTCAGGCGGTTGAGCAGGGTGGACTTTCCCGCGTTGGTGTAGCCCACAATGGCCACCACCGGGATCTCGTTTTTCATCCGCCGCTGCCGCTGGGTGCCCCGGACCCGGCGCACCTCCTCCAGCTCCTGCTTCAGCTTGTCGATCTTCCGGCGGATGTGCCGCCGGTCGGTTTCCAGCTGGGTTTCGCCGGGCCCCTTGGAGCCGATGGGGCCCTTGCCGCTGGTGCCCGCCTGCCGCTCCAGATGGGTCCACATACCCACCAGCCGGGGCAGCAAATACTGGTACTGGGCCAGCTCCACCTGGAGCCGCCCCTCCCTGGTCCGGGCCCGCTGGGCAAAGATATCCAGGATCAGGCCGCTGCGGTCCAGCACCTGAACCCCCAGCTCCTCCGTCAGCACCCGCATCTGGGAGGGGGTCAGGTCGTTGTCGAAGATGACCATGGTGGCCTCCTGGGCGCGGACCAGCTCCCGCACCTCCGCCGCCTTCCCCTCGCCGATGAAGGTCCGGGGGTCCGGGGACGCCTTCTTCTGCAGCACCACGCCCACCGCCAGCCCTCCCGCGGTTTCCACCAGGGAGGAGAGCTCCTCCATGGTGCTCTCGTCAGCGTTCTCCCGCTGGGAGAGCCGGGGGCTGTTCAGCCCCACCAGCACGGCCCTGTCCCGTATTTCCTCTGTTGCACGATGTTCCATAGTACCTCGCTGTTTTAAGAAATGGTTTTGTCTAGTATATCCGATTCTTTGGGAACATGCAAGAACTCCCTGAGTTCCCGCCGGACCCGCTCCAGGTCGCCGCAGGTGAGCAGAGGGATCAGCTTCTCGATCTCCTCCGCCGGCCGGTCCCACCAACGGAGGGTTTCCAGAAGAGTCTGGAGCTCCTGGTCAAACCGGCGGCGGATCAGACGGGCCGGATTCCCCGCCACAATCGTATAGGGCTCCACAACGCCGGAAACCACGCTCTCCGCGCCGATGACAGCCCCGTCGCCGATCCGGGTCCCCGGCAGGATGGTCACGTTCTGGCCGATCCACACGTCGTTCCCCACCACCGTATCCCCCTTGTTCGGCAGGTCGGCCATATCCGGCGGATTTTGCTCCCAGCCCAGGATATAAAAGGGATAGGTGCTCAGGGCGTTCATCTGGTGGTTGGCCCCGTTCATGATAAACTCCACGCCGGCGGCGATCTGGCAGAACCTGCCGATGATCAGCCGGTCCCCGTAGACGGGGTAGTGGTGGGTCACATGGGACTCAAAGTCCCGGCCGCTGAAGTAGGTGTACTCCCCCACCTGGATGTTGGGCCGGGTGATGGTGGGACGGACCAGGGTCATATCCTCGTTATCTTTTTGGGGAAATATCTCATTGGGATTTGGTATCATAGACTCTCTCCTCCTTTCTTTCTCTCTCCTTCTCTCTCCCCGGCAAGCAGCGCCCCTGCCCAGGAGAAGAGCTTCTCCCCCAGGGCGGCCCGGTCCTCCGGCGAAAGAGTTCCGCCTTTTGCCGCCTCCCAGCCCTCCAGGACCTCCCGGTCCCGGCCCCGGAGGGAGCGCCGCAGGCTGGCGGTTTTCCGATGGTAGATCCCGGTTTCCAGGAAGCATTTTGCCTGGAGGACAAACCGGGCTGACTTGTACAGCGCCGCCAGCCCCTCGGCATCCAGACCGTGGAGCAGACTGTGGCAGCAGCCGTGGTAGATGGCGCAAGCGCCGGTGTGCACCGCCCGCCGGGCCTCCGGCAGGCCCACCTCCCCCACGATCTCCGCAAGACTCCCCCGGAGGGGCACGGTGTCCATGACAAACTGGAACAGCTCCCCCCGGTCCCAGGCCGCCAACTCCCGCCGGCCGGACACAAAGCCGCACAGCAGCGCCCGGTCCGGCAGATCTGCCGCCGCCTGCCGGTAAGTCTCCAGGTCCCTGGGCTCCAGCCGGTCCAGGATCATCACCACGTCGATGTCGCTGTCCGCCGAGGCCTCTCCCCTGGCCCGGCTGCCCTGGAGCCCCAGGAAAACCACACGCCCGCCAAAGGCCCGGTCCATCCGGCGGGCAAATGCCTCCATCCACTGTTTCGTTTCCGTGTCCATATGGATCTCCCCCTCTCCTCTGAAAAAGCGCAAAAAAACACCGTGCCGCAGGCCACGGCACGGTGCGTTTTTAGTAATGCAATTACTTGTCCAGACCGAACTTCTTGTTGAACTTGGCAACACGACCGCCGGTATCGACCAGCTTCTGCTTGCCGGTGAAGAAGGGGTGACACTTCGAGCAGACTTCCACGCGGATATTTTGCTTCGTGGAACCTGTCTCAATTACATTACCGCAGGCGCAAGTAATCGTAGTCTGCTGATAATTGGGATGGATACCTTCCTTCATTGCTCTTGTTCACCTCTTTCCACGAAAAATGCAGCCTTTCAAAAAGCCGGATATTATTGTAGCACGGAGTTTTCAGGAATGCAAGCCTTTTTTCAAGTTTTTCTGAGCCTTTCTTCCCGGATACCGTGTCACAGCTCCATCTGGGCGCCGATGTGGAGAAAATAGAGCAGCCGCCGGCAGACTGGCTTTTGGAAAATCCGCTCCAGGGCGGCGCTGTAGGCCTCCACCTGGGCCCGGTACTCCTCCCCCCGCTGCCGAACAGTGGCCTCGGTCACCCGATCGGTCTTGAAGTCCACCACCACCAGGCCCTCCGGCGTTTCAAAGAAGCAGTCCACCACGCCCTGGAGGAGCACCTCCTCCCTGGCGGCCTCCGGTCCCAGATAATCCTCCGCCGGCACCAGCAGGGAGAAGCGGTACTCCCGGCGCAGGCCCTGCGCCCGGCGCATCTCCTCCGCCAGGGGGGAGTTCAGAAAGCGCTGGATTCCCGCTCTGTCAGCAAGCCGCCGCTGGTCCGCCGTGATGCGCCCCTCCCGCTCCAGCCGCTCCAGCTCCGCCTCCCCGTCGGCGGCGTCCAGGTCCAGATACTGCATCGCCGCATGGGTGGCCGTGCCGCGGTCCGCCGCGGTGGCGAGGGTTTCTCCCGCCAGGAAGGCCGGCCGGCAGAGGGGACGCTGCCGGGGCACGGGGGCCGTCCCCTCGGCGATCTCCGCGTCCTTCTCCCGGCCCTTCAGCTGGGTGGCGGTCACCTTGGTGGGCAGGGCCGGTGCGGCGGCATAGGGGTAGCGGAAGGTCAGCAGCGCCCCATCGAAATCCGGGTCCCACCGGGGCGCGGCTGCCCCTTCCTCCAGGCGGACGCCGGGGCGGCGGAGATAGTCCCTGCCGTCATGGACCTGCACCAGCCAGGGGGAATCCCCCGGTGGGGCGAAGGCCGCCGGATCGCTCCCTGCCAGGGCCCGGAGGGCACCCGCCTCCGGCCGGCAGAGGAGAGGCAGCAGGATCCACTGGGTCATGGAGCCGGCGCTCTCCACCGCATTGGGGGGCGTCGGGCAGTCCGCCACCGCCGCCAGACGCCCCAGCCGGGTGGCGGCGTGTTTCATAGAGGCCACCAGGATCAGCTTCTCCTTGGCCCGGGTCATGGCCACATAGAGCACCCGCATCTCCTCTGACCGGCTCTCCCGGCGGAGCAGCTGCTCCACCGCGGTCCTGGCCAGGGTGGGATAGCGGATTTTCCGCCCCAGGTCCACCCGCATGGGGCCCAAGCCCTGCTGGGGGTGCACCAGCACCGGCTGCTGGAAATCCTGGCGGCTGAAGTCCTTGGACAGGTCCGCCAGGAAGACGATGGGGAACTCCAGGCCCTTGGACTTGTGGATGCTCATGATCTGCACCCCCTCGCCGCCGGCGGAGGCGGCGGTTTCCGGCGCCTCCCCCCGCTCCAGCATCTCCCGCAGGTGGGACACGAATGCGAAGAGTCCCCGGTAGCCCGCCTCCTCAAAGCTCCGGGCGCAGTCCCCCAGGGCCATCAGATTCCGCTGCCGCTCCGCCCCGCCGTCCATGGCGCCGAACACCGTCAGCAGATCCAGCCGGCGGTAGAGCCGGGTCAAAAGCTGGTAGACGCTCAGTTCCTTGGCCTCCTCCCGCAGGGCGGACAGGTTCTCCAGGAACCGGGCGGTGTCCTCCTCCCCGTCCGCCTCCAGGGCCTCCCAGAAGTCCCCGGCCGGGGTCTTGCCCCGGATTCGGGCCAGCCGGTCCGCCGTGAAGCCGAAGGGGGGCGAGCGGAGCACGGAGATCAGGGGCACGTCCTGCCGGGGGTTGTCGATCACCTCCAGCAGATTCACCGCCACCGCCACCTCCATGGCGGAGAAGAAGTCCTCGCTCTCCCCGGCGGCGCAGGGGATCCCCCGCTCCCCCAGGGCCTGGAGGTACCAGCGCAGCCGGGGCCCCGGGGAGCGCATCAGGACGGCGAAATCCCCCGGTACGCAGGGGCGCAGGGCCCCGTCCTCCCCCTGGACCGGGAAGCCCTCGGCCAGCATGGCGGCGATCCGCCCGGCCACGAATCTGGCCTCCGCCAGAGGCCGCCGGGCTGCGGCGGGATCGTCCTCCTCCGGCTGCTGCATATCCAGGAGATGGAACTCCGTCTGGCAGTCCTCCCGGGGGACAAAGTACTCCGCGCCGAAGTAGAGCTGCTCCTCCGCCCCGTAGGTCATCTCCCCCATCTCCGGGGACATGATCTGGGAGAACACAAAGTTCACCGCCTCCAGCACCTCCCGGCGGGAGCGGAAATTCCGGGAGAGGAGGATCTTCCGGTTCCCCCCCTTCTCCGCCGCCTCCCGGGGGGCGAAGGCGCGGTACTTCCTAAGGAAGATAGTGGGGTCCGCCAGGCGGAAGCGGTAGATGCTCTGCTTCACGTCCCCCACGCAGAAGAGGTTGCGGCGCTCCGCCGCCAGGGCCTCGAAGATGCAGTTTTGCACCTCGTTGGTATCCTGGTACTCATCCACCATGATCTCCCGGTACCGCCCCGCCACCCGACGGCACAGGGCCGTGGGCCGGCCGTCGCCGTCCAGCAGGAGGCGGATGGCCAGGTGCTCCTGGTCGGAGAAGTCCGCCGTATTCCGGCGGCGCTTCTCCCGGTCGTACCGCTCCCCAAAGCGGATGGCCTGCCGGAGCAGCTCCGCCATGGAGGGCGACACCGCCGCCAGATCCTCCATGGCCTCCTCCCCGCTGACAGAGAAGACGGCGCAGGCGGACTTCATCTCCTTCTTGCAGAGCTCCCACAGGGTCTTCATCCGCTCCTTCATAGGGCCGCTCTCACTGCCGCGGACCGCCCCCAGCCGGCGAAACTCCAGTGCCCCCGCATACATGGCATCCCACCCCGTCCGTGACCGCTCCGCCAGGGCTCGCAGATCCTCCGCCGCCGTCTGAAAGGCCGGGCCGTAGGCCTTCTCCACCGCGGCGTCGAGGGCCATCTCATCCAGGGCCCGCTCCAGGGTGAGTGCCCAGTGGAGGGCCTTACGCCGGAAGTCCTCCAGCAAAATCCCGGCGTAGGGGGTCTGGTCAAAGGAGGCGGGCAGGTTTTCCCACATGGCCCGGGCCTCCAGGGCCCAGCGCTCCGGGTAGGCGTGGCTCTGGAGCTTCTCATGGAGGGTGAGGATCAGGTCCTCCAGCCCCCGGTCGTCCCGGCCCACGCCGAAGGTATCCGCCAGGGAGCGGTCCGCCTCCCCCCGCTCCACCTCCAGGTAGTACGCCTCCAGGGTGTCCCGGAGGGCCCGCCGCCGGAGCAGCTCCGCCTCATTCTCCTCCAGCACCCGGAAGTCCGCCGTCAATGTTTCCTCCCCCAGGTCCAGCAGGTGGACGTTCTCCCGCAGCAGGGCGGCGCAGAAGCTGTCCACAGTCTTGATGTCCGCCCGGTAGACCCGGTAGAGCTGCTGCTGGAGGTGCCGGTCCCCGGGATTCCGGGCCAGACGGGCGCTGAGCTCCTGGGCGATCCGTCCCCGGAGCTCAGCCGCCGCCGCCCGGGTATAGGTGATGATGAGGAAATCGTCCACATGGCAGCGCTCCTCCTCGATATAGCCAAACAGCCGCTCCACCAGGACTTTGGTCTTGCCGGAGCCTGCGGCGGCAGATACCAGGAGATTCCCGCCCCGGTCCTCCACCGCGGCGCGCTGCTGGGGCGTCAGATTCCGGTCAGCCATGGTGCTCCTCCTCTCCCAGCGCCTCATCCACCCCGCGCCAGAACTCCTCCGGCCGCACCGGGCGGATGTAGTTGTAATGATCGGTGCCCCGGCCCTCGGCAAAGTGGCAGGCGGGGGCGAATTCGCAGTAAGTGCAGGCGTTGTCGCTCTCCCCGCGGCTGCAGGGGTCGGCATCGATGGTGCCGCCGCTGATCTCCCGGGCAATCTCATGGAGCAGCAGGTCCACATACCGGCTCAGCTTCCCCAGCTCCGCCGCCGTGGCCACACCCTTCGTGATGGAGTGGGAACGGTCCAGAGCCAGGGGGAGGTACCGGGGCTCCGTCAGGGCCGTGTGCTCCATGGCCTGGAGCACCTCCGGCTCCCCCAGGAGAAGGCCGCTGCGCCGCAGCTCCTTGTCCATGGCCATTTTGAGGCTCGCCTCATCCGCCCACCGGTCCATGTTCAAAATCACGTCCCGTGCCGGCAGGTACAGCACCCCCGCCGGCACGATGTCATAGCCGAAGAGCTGCCTGCCCTCCCGCTCCAGGGCAAAGAGGTACAGCAGCATCTGCAGGTTCAGTCCGTGGCGGATATCCGCCAGGTCAAAGGACTTTTTCCCCGTCTTGTAGTCCACCACCCGGATGTAGAGCCGGTTATCCTCCAGCCAGCCGTCCACCCGGTCCACCACCCCGGAAACCGACAGGGTGGTCCCCGCCTCCCGGATGGTGATGGCCGGAAAGGTTCCCCCCTCCCGGAAGCTCAGCTCAAGGGCCAGGGGGACAAAGCTGGAGCTGCGCAGCTCCTCCGCCACGTTGGCCACCACGGTGTCCACCGTGCCCCGCAGCCGCCGGAGGAGATAGCGCAGCCGGGCCTCCCCCTCCTGGAGCTGGCCCACCGCCGCGGCGATATAGTCGTCCATGTGCCGCTCGGTGAGGGAGCGGAGCTCCGCGGCTGAGAGGGCCGACAGGCCCCCCAGCCCCATGGCCTCCCGGGTCACCTTCTCCAGCACATAGTGCAGGCAGTTGCCCACCTGGATCGCGTCAAAGCCGGCGCCGGTCCGGGCTTTGGCCCGGAGGCCGTACTGGAGGAAGTAGGCGAAGTGGCAGCTGCGGATCTTGTCGATCCGGCTGGCGGAGAGCCGGATCTCCGGCCCGTAGAGGGCCCGCACCGCGCTCTGGCTCAGCCGTCCCCGGCCCAGCCGGGAGGCCGCCTGGGCGCGTTCCATCCGGAATCCGGTGTCCTCCCGGCTCCGGAGATAGGCCGCCAGGCGGCTGGAGGGATGGAGGGCCGCCGCCTCCAGGGCGCTCTCCTCCGCTGCCAGGCGAAACGCCTTTTCCGTCCCCTCCTGCCGGAAGACAGCGGCCGGGAGGAGGCTTCTGACGCGCCCCACCACAAAGGAGGGCCGCAGGGCCGTCCCGCCCCGGCCCTGCCGGGGATAGGAGATCCAGAGGCGCTCCGTGGGCTTGGCCAGGGCGGCGTAGATGTTCCGCAGCTCCCCGTGGAGCTTCTCCAGCCCGTGGGGGGCCAGACGGATGCCGCCCTCCAAGAGGAGGTTCCGGTCCTCGTCGGTGAGGATGCCGCCCCCCTCCCCCACGGTGGGGAGCAGGTGGTCGTTGGCCCCCAGCAGAAAGAGGCAGCGGACGGAGTGGCGGTCATTCCGTGCGAGCTCGGAGAAGGACACCTGGTCCAGGGCCGCCGGGATGGTCCCCACGCTGTACTGGCTCACCACCAGCTTCATCAGCTGCACAAACTCCCGGCCTCCCAGGGGCGTATCCCCCAGGATGGACACGAACTGGTCCATCACACGGCAGAGCAGCTCCCACAGCTGCCGGACCTCGTCGGCGCGCTGGAGCTCCCCCCGCTCCGCCAGGGCGGCGCAGCGCTCCTCCAAGCGCCCGGGAAGGCCGATCTCCTCCAGAAAGCGGTAGAAACCCTCCGTCCGCTCCCGGGCGGTCCGCTCCCCCTTCATGCCCTCCCAGAGCTGCCGGAGGGGTAGGCGCAGGCGCTCCCGGATGGCGTTGATCTCCTCCAGGCGCCGGGCCTGGCTGTCCGTCATCTCCCGGCTGTAGCCGTCCGGGTTGGCGGTCCAGGGCTCCTCCCGGACCCACATGGTCCCCCGGATATCCCACTTGAGCACATAGTTTTCCAGCAGGTCGCAGGCCCGGTCCTCCAGGCCCGTCAGGCCGGTTTTCAGCATCCGGAACATATCCTCATAGGAGAACCCCTCTGTCACCGCCTCCAGGGCGGCCAGCACCAGGGTCATCACCGGCTGGTCCCCCAGCTCCCGGCGGCGGCTCAGGTAAACGGGCACCTGGTACTTGGCAAAGACGCTCTCCACAACGGCCTCATAGTCCGCCAGGTTCCGCACCGCCAGGCCGAAATCCCGGTACCGGTATCCTCCCTTCGCCACCAGGGTCCGGATGGTGGCGGCGGCCCAGGCCGCCTCCGACTCCAGGGTTTCTGCCTCCCGGAGCTCCACCGCTCCGCAGTCCCCCCCAAAGGCGGCGTTCCCGCCGAAGAAATGGCGCTCCAGGTGGCCCAGGGCCGTTTGGGGCGGTGCCGGCGGCGTCCGCTCTGTCATGTCAATCGCCTTGACACCGCATGAGGCGGCCAGGTCCGCCAGGCGCTCATAGGCCCGGTTGCCGGCCTGGAAGATCTCCAGAGTGCTGCCCCGCTCCCCCAGGAGGGACACGGTCACGCTGTGGGCCCGGCGGAGCATCACCGCCAGAGCCGCCTCCTCCTGGGCGGTGAAGAGGGCGAAGCCGTCCAGGTAGATATCCTTGCCGTCTATGTAGCCCGAGTCCTCCAGATGGCGGATGAGCCGGTCCATATAGTCGCTGCGGTTGACCCCGTCCCGGCTGAGGAGGCTCTCATAGGCGGTATAGAGGAGAGCGATATCCCGGAGCTTCCTGGCCTGGTCCCCCTCCGCCCGACCGCTCTGCTCCAGCAGCTGCTCCGCCGAAACCTGGTAGCGCTGGAGCTCCTCCATCAGGTCCACAAAGCTCCGGTAGAAGGCGGGCTTTCGGGCCGGCCGGCGATACACGGTCAGAGCGCTGGCCGCCTCGCCCATGGCCCGCTGCATCATGAGGAGCTTTCCCCCCGCGTCCAGCTCCGGCTCCGCTGAGCCGCCGGTTTCCGCCAGCACCCGCTCTGTCAGCCGCCGGAAGGTCAGCACCTCCCCAAAGCGGCTGGCACCGTCCCCGCAGGCGCGGCACAGGTCCACCTCCGCCGCGTAGGAGGCGTGGTCCGGCACCAGCAGGATCTGTCCCCGCTCCCTGCCGCCCTGGCGGATCAGCTCCAGGATCCGCTCCGATTTTCCCGTGTTGGCCCGGCTGCACAGCAGCTGCAGCATGGACGTCACCTGCCCTTTCCCGCTTCATCGCGTCCGTCGCGTCTCTCTGCGCCGGAGAGGTTTTCACCGGCCGGGGCTCTTCGCCGCCCCCGCCGGGCTTCTCTCCCGGCAAAAGCGGCGGCAGAGAGAATCCCTGCCGCCGCGCAAACGCTCCCGTTGGCTGTATGATACCACAAAGTTCCCCGCCGGGCAACCGCCCTCTTCATCCCAGCCACCCCAGCAGCTCCTCCACCCACTCCACTGTCTTAAAGCGCACCTGGTATCCGGTGGTTTCCTCCGTAATCAGGCGGACCTCCTCCCGGGTGAGGCCGGCTTCCAAAGCGGTCTCCCCCAGGTCCTCCACTGCCGCCTCGTTGCACAGGGGCGGAAACACCACGCACCACCAGTTCTGTCCCGCCCCCTGGCCGATGGTCAGCCGCAGGGACAGGTACTGCCCCGCGGGCAGCCGGAAGGTCGCATACTCCCGGGTGGGATACCGCTCCCAGGAGAGGGACGCTGAAACGGAATCGGAGCACCCCTGCAGCCGGAGGGTTTCCTCCGCCGCCTCCTCCAGGGCCGGCAGCGCCTCCTCCAGGCGCGTCTGGGCCTCCTCCACGTCCTCCGCCTGCCGGAGAATCTCCTCCGCCTGCTCCAGCACCGCGTCCCGCACAGTGAGCTTCCTGGCCTGGTCCTCCTGGCTGTCGCTGTTGGCGATTACGTGGAGGCGGATTATCTTCCCCGCCAGCTCCCGCTGGGTGCCGTGGGCCTCCAGCCCGGTCCAGAAGGCCGTGGCCAGGCAGGCGAACACCAGGGAACAGATCACAATGGTCTTTTTCTTCATAAAAATACCGTCCCATCTCAGGAATTTACCCTGATTCTGGACGGTATTTTCTCATTCTAAACCAATGATTCGTATTTTTTTACCGGCCGGGCCACATAGACCCGCCCGCAGACACGCCCGATGACGTCCGCCGCCCGGCGGGCAGCCTCCTCGCCGGCAAACACGCCGAACACCGTGGGGCCGGTGCCGGTCATGGCCGCCGCCAGGGCCCCCTGGTCCAGCAGGGCCGCCTTCAGCTCCAGCACCCGGCTGTACTTCCGGGGGAGGATCTCCTCGAACACGTTGTAGATTCGCCGGCAAATCCCCTCCAGGTCCCCCGCCTCCAGGCTGCGGAGCATCCCAGCGGTGTCCGGGTGGAACTGCAGCTGCTTCACCCGGACCCGGGAGAAGAGCTCCGGGGTGGAGATGGGGAACCCGGGCTTGCAGAGGACGAACCAGCAGGGCGGCAGGGGCGGCAGATCCGTCAGGATCTCCCCCCTGCCCTCCGCCAGGGCCGTCCCCCCCCGGACGCAGTAGGGCACGTCGCTGCCCACCTGGGCAGCGATAGCCTCCAGCCGCTCCGCCGGCAGGTCCGGACGGTACATCCGCCCCAGGGCACGCAGCACGGCGGCGCCGTCGCTGCTGCCGCCGGCCATGCCGGCGGACACGGGGATGGTTTTTCGGATGGCGATGGACAGCCCCTCCCCCCGGATGCCCAGCTCCCGGAAAAAGGCCTCCGCCGCCCTGGCGGCGATATTGCTGCCGTCCGACGGCACATAGCCCACATCGCAGGAGAGTTCGATGCCCTCTCCCTCCCGTTTATTGAGGGTGATTTCGTCAAAGAGGTCCACGCTCTGCATGACCATCCGCAGGTCGTGGAACCCGTCCTCCCGGCGGCGGAGGATATCCAGGGTCAGGTTGATCTTTCCATAGGCCCGCTCCTCCATGCTCACCCCTCCTGCCGGGCGGCCCGGTCCCGGAGAATCTGCTTGCGGTACCGGTCCTCCTCCGAGAAGACGCAGCCGCAGTACTTCTGCATGTAGAGGCCCAGGGCCCGGGCCTTGGCCTGCCCCTCCCGGAATCCGGGGCTGAAGTCCCGGTAGAGATAGGCGACGCCGTGGGCCTCCCCCGCCGCCTCCCCGGCGGCCCGAATCCCCTCGTGGTTCTGATAGGGGCTCACCAGGAGGGTGGTGGCAAAGTGAGTAAAACCGTGCTCCGCGGCGTAGCGGGCGGTTTCCTCCATCCGCACCCGGTAGCAGTACCCGCAGCGATGGTCAATATCCCCCGCCACAGCCTGGACAAAGGGGCGCAGGCCGTACTCGTCGTGCATCCGCAGCTCCAGGCCGATGGAGGCGGCGTAGGCCTCCAGGGTGTCCCGCCGGGCCTTGTACTCCTGGTAAGGGTGGATGTTGGGGTTATACCAGAAGCCCACCGGCTCGACCCCTTCCGAGCGCAGGGCGTCGATACAGTAGACGCTGCAGGGCGCGCAGCAGATGTGCAGCAGCAGACGCACAGTTGATCTCTCCTTTGCCAGCCAGAGGCCGTTCTTACTTGATTTTCCGCCCCTCCACGTAGTAGCGCTTGTCCTCCGCGTGGCCCATGGAGAAGGTCTTCCGGGGCAGGACGCCGTCGGCCATCACGGTCTTGAACAGCTGGTCCTTCCCCATGGCCGGCAGCAGGAAGCCCATGTTGCCGGCCTTGCCGCCCAGCTCCCGGGTCACGTCCTCCCCGTGGATGTAGTCCACCTGGCAGCCGTGGTCCCCGCAGTACTGATCCAGGAAGCTCTGGAGGGTCCCCACGGCCAGCTGCACCTTGGGATCGGGAACCGTCAGGAAGCGGTCCTCCCCCTCCCACACCATCTCGATGGTATGGCCCTCTCCCCTGCCCTCGTAGGCGTTGGGATAGGCGGCGCGGAAGGCCGCCAGCACCTCCTCCGGGGAAACGCCGAACAACACCCGGTGGATGGCCTCGAACTGGAGGGCCTCGTCGTGGAGGTTGACGATCTCCACCAGGGCATACCGGGCGGGGAGGCTCCCCCACTGGTCCTCCGGCGTCACCTTCTTCCAGTTTTCATAGCAGGTCTTGGCCGTGGCCAGGGAGTGGTTCCCGTCGCCCACGGCAAAGAGCAGGGGCGCCGCGCCGGCCAGGCCGTACTTCCTCTCCATGGCCTCCCCGCTGGCCAGAACCTCCAGGGCGCCGGCCAGGAGGTCCATCTGTTCCGAGGTGAGCTTCCAGCAGCGCAGATGGCCGCCGCCCATCATCAGATCAAAGTCGTAGAGCTGCTCCATGCCGTCCCTGCCGGCGGTGATGGGCTCAATGCAGGTCCGCTCCGGGTCGTCGATCAGCAGCATCACATGGGGCAGCTCGATGGGCGCGTCCTTCCGCACCCGGACCCGGGGCGGAATCCGCTCCAGGACCGTCCCCTCCGTGGCCCGGATCAGGGAGCCGGAGCCGGGGGTATAGTCATACTGCTCCAGATCCACCGCCGCCACCAGGCCGTGGCGGACCGTGCCGTCAGACTGGGTCCGCTCGATGTAGAAGATCGACTGGGGGTAGGTTTCAAAGAGCCCCTCCTCCAGGTAGCGGGTCATGGAGCCGTTGATGGCGGCGATCTGCTCGTCCACATCGGCGTCGTTCAGCCGCAGCTCCGGCAGGATCAGCCGCAGGGTGGAGGGTGCGTCCCCCACCAGGCGCTCCACCTCCTCCCAGTAGGAGGGCTGGGAGGTGAACTGGTCGCAGGCCACCACCGCCCACTTTGTCATGTCGCAGCCCTTGGGCAGCAGGATGTCCGCGGGCCGCATGCCAATGTTGTCAAACCGGTTGCTCATATCGTTTTTCCTCTCTTCCTCTGTGGTTTCTTCTCATCCCTGCCTGTGGGTTTTCCTGTCAAAGAGCAGATCCAGCAGCACGTCCCCACGCTCCAGGAAGGGGCCCCGCTCCCCCGCCGCCTCGTCGTAGGTCCCGCCCCGGCCGGTGGGGGCGGTGCTGTCGTAGAGCAGGTAGGGCACCGGATCCCCATCGTGTCCCCGGGTGGCTGTCAGGGTCTTGTGGTCGCTGAGCAGCAGCAGGCGGAAATCCATCCCCGCGCCCCTCAGCCGCTCCACCAGGGGGGTCACCAGCTTGCTGTCCAGCCACTGGATGGCCTGGATCTTCCCCGGCAGGTCCCCGTTGTGGGTGCACTCGTCCGGGGCCTCCAGGTGGAGGCACACGAAGTCGTACTCCTGGAGCTTGGCCCAGGTGGCCTCCAGCTTGCCGGGGAAATTGGTGTCCAGCTCCCCGGTGGCGCCCTCCACCTCCACCATCTCCAGGCCCCGGAGAACGCCGATGCCGTGGCACAGGGGCACCGCGCTGACCACCGCACCGCCGCAGCCGTACTGCTCCCGGAAGGAGGGCAGCTCCACCGCCGTCCCCTGGGCCCAGAACCAGATGCCGTTGGCGGGCAGCTTCCCGGCGGAGCGGCGCTTCTCCGTCACCGGGTGGTGATCCAGAATCCCGTGGGCCAGGCGCATCAGCTCGGCGAACACCTCCGCCCGCTCATTCCCACTGGGAAACAGGGGCCCGCAGGCCTCCCCCAGGTGGTCGTGGGGCGGGATGAAGGTGATGCCGGACACGTCGCTCCGGTGCTGCACCGCCAGCTGCCGGAAGGCCGGGAAGGTGTGGATCTCCATCCGCGCCGCCGCCAGGGCCTTTTGAAAATCGGGATTTCCCAGCAGCACGTCCATCACCTCCAGGGCGGAGGCCCCGTCGATGGACCCGGCGCTGTGGGAGAGAATTTTCTTCTCTCCCAGGGGCATGTCTCCGTCCTCCAGGGTCACCAGGTTGCAGCGGAACGCCGCGTCGCCAGGTACCAGCTGGATGCCGGAGGCCGCCGCCTCCATGGGGGAGCGGCCGGTGAAATAGGTCCGGGGATCGCAGCCGAAGATGGCCAGGATCGCCGTTTCGCTTCCTGCCTGCATTCCGACGGGCACCGTCCGCACACTGCCCACCGTTCCGTCGGCGGCCAGGGCGTCAATGCCCGGGATCTCCGCCGCCTGGAGCGGCGTCCTGCCCCCCAGGGCCTCCACCGGGTTGTCCGCCATGCCGTCGCCAATGACCAAAAGATATTTCATGGTATGTACTCCTGTTGCCAAAGTGGTATCTATTGTTTAGTATAGCGAAATCCCATCCTTTTTTCAATATGGAATTGCCTTTTATTAGTATAGGCTAACCCTCTTTTCCCGCTTCCTTCCGCTTTTCCTGTATAAAGCGGATGCGCCTGGGCAGACTAGGGAGCGAAGCAGAAACAGGATTGGAGGTTACGCGCAATATGTTCATCGATAAGCTTGCCCTGCTGCTTGCCATCATCGGCGCTTTAAACTGGGGCTCCATCGGTCTGTTCGGATTTGATGTAGTGGCCTTCCTGGGCGGCGGCCAGGCGGCTGTGATCAGCCGCATCATCTATGCCCTGGTGGGGCTGGCCGGCATCTGGTGTATCTCCCTGCTCTTCCGCGAGCACTCCACGGGAGAGAGCACCACGTAAGAAAAAGGGGACCGGGTTTGAACCGGTCCCCTTTTCTCTTTCGGTCAGAATGAATGCAGTGCTGTAGTGGCTGATTCGATGGCATCCGCCCCTTTCGTTTGGATTTCCGCATTGTTTCCGCTGCTCATACCGTAAGCTGCTATATGATCAAATGAAAAGCACTTCGCTTTCATGGATGTGGACAGTTTACCTGTCAAAGTTAATCTCTACTTATCAAAAGCCGTGAAAAAATTGTAAAAATCGCAGGTTTTCCGCGCAGAAATTTGTTTACAGCTTATTCACCATCTGTTCACGGGAAATGTCAGCTTCCTGTTAACATAACAAGGTATGATCTGGTCAGCGGGAAAACCCGCTGATCTTGCAAAGCAAAAGGAGCATCGATTATGAAAAAGAAGTTCAGCGTACTTGCAGCCATTCTGGCACTGACCCTGTGCATCGGCCTTCTGACTGCATGCACCAGCCAAAACAGCAGCGGAAACAATCCCGGGAATACTGCCGGAAATAACGCCGGAAGCAACACCGGCGCTAATGATTCCGGCGGAACCAGCGGCGGTGCGGACAGCACCGGCGCGGACGGCGAGGATTCCACCGCCGCTGTGGACACCGCAGCGCAGGTCACCGCCGTCGGCGAGGACGGCACCCTGGAGGTCACCATCTACAGCGGCACAGGGGATCTCTCCGACTACGCCGCCGCGGACCTGAGCGGCTACACCGCCACAGAGGAAACCAAAACCCTGGCTGTGGATGACGCAGTTTCCGTCTACACCGTGGAAAACGGCATTCTGGCCGCAGCGGATCTGAGCGATATTGCCCAGGGTGACATGATCGTCTTTACAGAGGACGGCGAAACCGGCGCGCTGACGCAGATCGTCTGCTACATCGCCTCGGACGGCGCAGGCGCCGCCAGTGATGAAACCGGCACAGATTCCGCCGGGGACAGCTCCAACGCCTCCACCAGCGGCAGCACCGACACTGCTGGCAGCTCCAACAGCGCCGCCTGATTCCGGACACCGGCAAAAATGGCAGGGAACTTTTGTTCCCTGCCATTTTTTGTTCTTGTTTCTTTAGAAACAGCCCTGCTCCATCATGGCGGTGGCCACTTTCTTAAAGCCGGCGATATTGGCGCCGGACACCAGATCGTAGCCCAGGCCGAACTCCTCCGCCGCCTCCACGGAAACCTGGTGGATGTTGGCCATGATGCCCCGCAGGCGGTCCTCCACCT
>CAJFVK010000020.1 GCA_904420435.1 uncultured Oscillospiraceae bacterium | reverse complement strand
GCCGACCAGCGGGGCGAAGAGCCCGAGGGCGGGGATCACGACAGCGGCGACCACGATCTGAGAGGAGGCCTGGCCCTGAGCGGCCTTGGCGGAAAACCGGGAGCGGAGCGCCATGTCGGGGCCGGACATGATCTGGTTGACGCCGGAGATGGAGATGATGAGGAAGCTCATGCCGGCGCCGAAGACCACATAGCCCAGGGCCACGATGCCTGCCCGGACCACCTCCGAGGAGATCCCCAGCGAGTTGGTATTGAGAAACGCCAGGGCAAAGCCGATCAGCAGCACCCAGCGGATGATGCGAAACCAGCCGATGTACTGGTTGTTCTTGAACGTCAGCTTCTCCACGATCCCGCCGGCCACGCAGCTGGTAAGCAGGTCAATGAACTTGGCCACCAGCAGGGCGGTGCTCACCGTCACGGCGCTGATCATCAGGTAGTCGGTCATAAAGATATTGATGTACTGCAGGGCCATGCCTGAACCGGTATAGAACATAAAGCAGATGATGCCGTACCGGTAAATATGGGAGTTGGTTACCTGGGGCTTCACTGTACACACATCCCTTCTGTCAATTCAAAGTGGAGGGGCGGCTTCCGGCGGCTCAGGCCTGATCCGGACGGGGGCCGTAGTACTGACTGCCGCAGCGGATGAATTCCTCGTTGATCAGGTCGCCGTAGGCGCTGTAAGACACCGCCGCCATGGGGATATAGTTTCCGCCGGGGGCCATGATCTCGAAGCTGTGGCGGATGCTCTCCCGGATCTCCTCAGGCGTGACGTTCATGCGGCCGAACAGCTGGGTATCCATGCCGCCCAGCATGACCATTTTGTCGCCATAGGCGGCCTTCATATGGGCGATGTTGTTGGAAACGTGGACCGGGTTGGTGGCGTCGATGCCCATGTCGATCATGTCCTGGGCGATGGGCTCGAAGTAGCCGCAGTTGTGGTGCTCGTAGAACACCCCGTGGGAGTGAACATGGTCCACGATCCGCTGCAGATGGGGCTTGAGCAGCTGGCGCCAGGTGTCCGGGGCCATGAACAGGTTCATGCCGTTGCCGTAGTCGTCGTGCATGATGAGCACGTCCGGCTGGTAGTAGCGGATGGCCAGCTCGTGGAGCCGGATCTTGTGGTCCGCCACCGCGCCGAAAAACTCGTAGCAGGCCTCCGGCTCCTCCACCAGGGCGCAGAGCGCGTCGTCAAAGGGCATGATGGAGAACAGGCGTTCCCACATGCCGAAGCCGATGGTGATACGGCTGAATTTGTTCTCCCGATCCCAGTTCGCGGTGTCCTTTTTCGCGTTGCCCTCCCAGTCCAGCTTGTCCAGATCCGGGAACTTCAGCACATCTTTCCACTGGGTAATATCTGTGAGCAGAGGGCGGTTGGGGGTGGGATTGCAGGCGCCGGTCAGCTCCTCGTAGGTCCACTCCTGGCCAAACCAGTCCTTGTTGGTTCCGGGGATGTTGGGGCGCTCGTTGACGAAGTCCATTCCACCCAGCATAGCTGTGTTGAAGTCCCACATAAAGGGCATGTACTCCGGCATCTTGTGCTCATAAACCAGACGCATGTTTTCTTTCAATGTGATCATAATGTTCCGGCTCCTCTCTCGAAAATTTGTTCAACTTGACCGGTTTCTGCTAAAATGAGCGTACCACATACCGGATAATTTGACAAATTCCGCTTTTAAGAATCCATTCCATTTTAGAATGGGTAGAGAGAGCGAAAGGACGCTCCGGAGCACCATGATCCAGAGGCGGTTTTGCCGCAGATAGTTACCTGGAGGTGACCAGGTGAGGAAAAAGTGCGTACTTGTGGGCAAAATTTGCGGGCGTTATACTGAAGGCGAGGATCAGGAGAACACCTGACCGCAGAATAACACCGAAGGAGGAACTGATGATGGGACTGAAGAATCTGTTTGGCTGGGGCCAGACCAGCCGCGCGGCGGCCTCTTCCGCCTGCGGCAGCGCCTGCGGGGCAAGCGGCAAGCCGGAGGAGAAGCCCGCCGCCTGTGGAAGCGCCTGCGGCGCCGGCGACAAGCAGTAAGCGCCCCGCGCTCCCGCGGGAGTCAGCCTGCGGGGGCGCGCTTCCCAGGGGACGGAGCCCAATCCGTCTTTGGGGAAACACGCCCCCGGATGAAAAAACGAACCACCAGGAGGTACTTTGTAATGGAATACTTCGCCTTTCAGTGGCACATCACCGACGAGTGCGACCAGCGGTGCAAGCACTGCTACATTTTTGCCGAGGATACCTGCAAGCACCTGGACGCCATGACCTGGCAGCAGATGCAGGATACCTTTTCCAACTGCCTGGATTTCTGCCAGGCCTACCGCCGCCTGCCCTACTTCTACATCACCGGCGGCGACCCCATCCTGCACCCCCACTTCTGGGACCTGCTGGGGTTGATGAAGGAAAATAGCATCCCCTTCACCATCCTGGGCAACCCCTTCCACCTGGACGACGCGGTGTGCAGGCGGCTGAAGTCGTACGGCTGCGAGAAGTACCAGCTGTCCCTGGATGGCCTGCGGGAAACCCACGACTGGTTCCGAAAGCCCGGCAGCTTCGACTGTACCCTGGAGAAGATCGCCTGCCTCAAGGGGGCGGGTATCCGGGCGGTGATCATGACCACGGTGTCCGGCACCAATATCGACGAGATCCCGGCGCTGATCGACACCGTGGTGGCTCACAGGGCGGACGTGTTCGCCTTCTCCCGCTACTGCCCCACCAGCGAGGAGAAGGACGTGGGTATCGAGCCCCTGCGCTACCGGCAGCTGCTGGCCGACTGCGACAGGAAGTTCAAGGAGTACGAGGCCGTCGGATGTGAAACCTATTTCAATAAGAAGGACCACCTGTGGACCCTGTACGAGTACGAAACCGGCGAATTCCGCATCCCGGAGGACGCGCAGGAGGGCATGATCTACGGCGGCTGCAACTGCGGCAACTGCCACCTGACCATCCTGCCCACCGGGGACGTGTACGCCTGCCGCCGGGTGCAGAACAGCAGGGTGGGGAATGTGTTCGACGACCGTCTGGCGGATCTCTGGGTGTGCCAGATGGAGCAGTACCGGGACTACGCCAAATTTGAGAAATGCGCCAAGTGCGAGCTGCTGGCCTGGTGCCGGGGCTGCCCGGCGGTGGCTAGCGGGCGGGACGGCAACTTCTATGCCGCCGATCCCCAGTGCTGGAAGGAGGTCGTTTGAACGATGAATCAGGTTATGGAAACTATTTTGCACCGGAGATCCATCCGGCGGTTTGAAACGCGGCAGATCGACGAGGAAACCCTGGAGCAGATCCTCCAGGCGGGGCTCTACGCCCCCAGCGCCGGCGGGCGGCAGGGGGTGATCTTCGCCGTGAGCCAGGACCGGCCGGTCAATGAGCGCCTGGGAAAGATCAAGCGGGCCAACTCCCACCCCCGCATGGCCAACGCCGACCGCTACGTATCCCGGGAGCAGCCCAGCATCGCCGACGATCCGAAGATAACCGACGCCTTCTACGGCGCTCCCACGGTCGTCACCCTCTTCGCGCCGAAGAACTTCCTGTTTTCCGCCGAGGACTGCGCCGCGGCCGCGGAGAATATGATGCTGGAGGCGGACGCCCTGGGGGTGGGCTCCTGCTATATCGGCCAGGGCTGGACCGCCTTTGCCGACCCCTACGGCCAGGAGGTCCTGCGGGGATGGGGGATTCCCGGAAGCTGCTACGCCGTGGCCCAGCTGCTGCTGGGCTATCCCCGGGAGGGCGATCCCCATCCGGCGGCCAAACCCCGGAGAGAGGGTCGGGTGCTGCGGTTTTAAGGCCACGGCGAAAGATGCACAGCGCGGAAGGAGCCGGCGGGCTCCCGCGATAGGAGGAGTGACAGCATGGACGCGAAGACCTGTCTGAAGAAGCTGCAATATGTGGGGGTCCTGGCCTTTGCCACAGTGGACGGCCAGGGCAATCCCCAGGTGCGGAACATCAGCGCCATCCACTACGAGCCGGACGCCCTGTACTTTTTTACCGCCAGGGGCAAGGACTTCTGCCGGGAGCTCCTGGCGGACGGCCGGGTGCAGGTGCTGGGCTATACGAAGTATAAGGAGATGATCCGCCTGTCCGCCAGGGCGGTGCCGGTGCCCGCGGGAGAGCAGGAGAAGTGGACGGAGGTGATCTTCGCCGAGCAGCCCTACCTGGCCAATGTGTACCCCGGAAAAACCCGGGAGATCGGCATGATCTTCGCCATCCGGCAGGGGACGGTCGAGTATTTCAACCTGGGCGTCCACCCCATTTTCCGGGAGACCTATCCCATAGGCGGCGGCAGCGCCGCGCCCAAGGGCTACCGGATCACGAAGAGCTGCATCGGCTGCGGCGTCTGCGTGGCCCATTGCCCCCAGCAGTGCATCGCAGAGGGAACGCCCTTTGCTATCCGGCAGGAGAACTGCCTCCACTGCGGCGCCTGCTATGAAAATTGCCCGGCCGGGGCGGTAAAGAGGAGGAATGAAGATGACCCAGCGTGAGAGAAGGGTTTATCTGATCCGCGCCCTGCTCCTGGAGCGGGGGGAGGACCCGGAGGGGGCCGTCCCGGCGGAGGAGGGGGAGCAGAAGCGGCTGCTGCGGGCGCTGATGAACGTCCGGCCGCCCCGGATCGCGGCCGGGGATTTCCTGGAAATCCAGGACGCCTATCTCCAGGCGGAAACGGCGGCCAAGGGCGTCACAGACGTTGGGGACCTGCGGCCGGCGGAGGAGGGGATCTGCCTGTGGCGGGGGGATATCACCACCCTGCGGTGCGGCGCCATCGTCAACGCGGCCAACAGCCAGATGCTGGGCTGCTTCGTCCCCTGCCACGGCTGCATCGACAACGCCATCCACACCTTTGCCGGCGTGCAGCTGCGCCTGGCCTGCGCCGAGCTGATGGAGCGGCAGGGCCATGAGGAGCCCACCGGCGGAGCCAAGCTCACGCCGGCCTTCAACCTGCCCTGCCGGTATGTGCTCCACACGGTGGGGCCCATCGTCACCGGACGGCTGACAGACCGGCAGGAGCGGCAGCTGGCCTCCTGCTACCGCTCCTGCCTGGCCCTCGCGGCGGAGCACGGCATTGAGAGCGTGGCCTTCTGCTGCATCTCCACCGGGGAGTTCCGCTTCCCGCCGGAGCGGGCGGCGGAGATCGCGGTGGAGACGGTCCGGGCCTGCCGGAAGGAGTTCGGCGTCCAGGTGGTGTTCAACGTCTTCAAGGAGAGCGACGAGCGCATCTACCGCAGGCTCCTGAAGCCGGGGGAGTGACCCGGGAAACGGGAAGGGCGGGCCGTCCCGGCCGCCGCGCCCCGGATTGAGCGCCCGCCGGAAAGACCAAGCGCCTCCCATGCCCGCGCGGGCATAGGAGGCGCGCTCTTTATCCGAACTTTTTACCCGCCGCAGGCGGCCCGGCCGGGCCTACCCGCAGTAGTCGCAGTCCCGGATGTGCAGGATTGCCGCCGCTGCGCCGGATACGGCCGCCAGGCCGGCGGCCACCGCCGCCACGATGGACAGGACCCTTTTCATAAAACTGCCTCCTCTCGCTCGAATGTTCTATGGATAGCTGCCGGCTTGCGGCTCTTCCTTCCTGTTCAAATCCTGACAGGCAGCCTTCCCGGTGAAAACCGCCGCTGCCGCCGCAAGGGCGCACAGAGAAGCTGCCATAAAAACACCTCCTCTGGCCGCCCGGAGCGTTACGCGCCCTTGGACAGCCGGAGAGCCATGTTGAGGACGCAGACCAGCAGGCCCACGCAGCCGAAGAGGATACCGGGGACCATGTAGAAGGCGCCCCACACCATGGTCAGGCACATGCCCACGCCCAGGATCAGCGCGCCGGCCACCCCGGTGGTGTAGGCCAGGACGGTTTTGCCGTTAAAGGGGATGGGGCTCTTCCCCGCGGCCTTCCGGCCCACCGGGATCATGAGCAGCAGCAAAACCAGCCCCACAATGCCCACCGCCAGACCAAAGACGGTGACGGTCTCCAGGCAGTTGACCAGGCCGATGCCCAGGGCCAGAGCGCCCAGGAGGCCCAGAATGACCATCACGGCCTGGGAGCCGCTGAAGTGGATGGGGCCCTTGCCGGAGGCCTTCCGGCTGACGGGCCAGATGGCCAGCAGGACGACCGCCCCCAGGACGCCCAGCACCGCTCCGGGAGTGAACGCGTTCCACTCGGGGAGCAGGCACATGCACATGCCGATGGCCAGGAGGAGTCCCCCCATGGTACCCATCACAGAGATCAACGCGATACTGCTCTTTTTCATAGTATTTTCTTCCCTTTCCAAAATAAAGTCAAATCAGTGTTCAGAGGCCCCGCCTCATTGCTTACAGCCATATGGTACAGCGGGATTGTTTCGCGAATGCTGAGGTTTTGTTTCCGCCGTGTTAAAGTTCCAGCTTTCTTACTCCCCGTCCGCCGGGCCCTCGCCCTGGTCCGCCTGGCTGTCCTGCGCCTGCTCCGGCCCGTCGGCCTTCTCCAGGAAGGCGTCCACAAATTTCTTCTCCACCTTCTTGTAGCCGTCCACCGCGCCGGTTTCCACCTTCTGATAGGCCCCCACAACGGTGTCCTCCACCTTCTGGTAGGCGCCCACCACGGCGTCCTCGATCTTTTTGTAGGTGCCTACCACGGCATCCTCCACCTTCTTGGGAACTTTCAGATTGTACTCACTCATGCTGCACACTCTCTTTCCTTTTTTGATTTGGGAGCTCGCTCCCTTGATTCTGGTACGATCATAGGGGAGAAATGTGTGGGAAATGATGCGGTTTTGTTGCTACTTTATGAAAAAGCGGCGGTCTGTCCCGAAAGAAGGGCATGAAAAAGACGCCGCCGCAGAATGCGGCGGCGCCTTCCGGCGCTCGGAGTGCTGTGACACGCGGCTCCTGCCCTTTTGGCTACAGGAGCAGGTTCTGACCCTTTTCGCAGATTTCGTAGATCTCGTCGTACTTGCGCTCCATCAGCTCGTCCACCACCCTGGTCCTCCGGCGGACCATGGCGCGGTAGAGGAACATGGGGAGGATCCAGCCGATGAAGCCGGGGATGGCCAGGAGAATGGTCAGGGGGACCAGCGGCGGGGTGTGGGTGACGGCGAAGGTGGCGCCGGCCAGGAAGGCGGTGCCGAGGAGCCCCACAGTGACGGAGCAGATGGTGGCCTGGGACGTTTTGGAGCGCTCCAGCTCGTCCAGCTCCCGCAGGCAGGATTCAAAGTGGCGCTGGAGGCGGGTCAGCTCCATCTTGTTGATGATTTTCCGGTTTCGCTTCAAAAGGATTTTTCCCTTGCCCCGGAGGGCCTGCTCCGGCGTGCGCTCGTCGATTGCCCAGCCGAAGCTCTGGTAGCAGTCCAGGCACAGGGAGGCCCGCTCCCCGCCGGCAGGGATCTCCTTATACTCATACCCCACAAAGGACGTGCCGTCCTCTCTGATTTCGCTCATCGTTTGACGCTCCTTTCCTGTTGCTGCTGTGATGCGTCGGAAGCCGCGGCCTCCTCCTGCCGGACCGGCAGGCGCACCGTGAAGATGCTGCCCTCCCCCGGCGCGCTTTTGACGGAGATGGAGCCGCCCACCATCCGCACGATCCGGAGCACCAGGGCCAGCCCCAGGCCGTTGCCCTCGGTGGCGTGGGAGGTGTCCCCCTGGTAGAATTTATCGAAAATGTGCCTGAGGGTTTCCTCGTCCATGCCGCAGCCGGTGTCGGCCACGGACACCTCCGCCCACTCCGGCGAGGAGGTCTGCCGCAGGGTCACCGTGCCGCCGGGCTCGGTGAACTTGATGGCGTTGGAGAGCAGGTTGTTCCACACCAGCTCCAGCAGGCTCCTGTCCGCCTGGATGATGAGCTGGTCTTCCAGCTCCGCCTCAAAGTCGATGCCTTTCTCCTCCCAGCGGCTCTCGAACAGTACCGCGCACTCCGCCAGCTGCTCGCACAGGTCGTAGGGGTCCGCCTTGGGCTGGATGGTCTGCTTCTCCAGCTTGTTCAGCCGCAGGATGTTGCCGATCAGATTGCCCAGCCGCCGGGCGTACCGGTCGATGGTGTCCACGTACTCCGCCTGCTGCTCCGCCGGCAGATCCTCCCGCTTGAGCAGCTGGGCCGTGTTCTGGATCACCGCCAGGGGAGTCTTGATCTCGTGGGACACGTTGGAGAAGAAGTCAGTTTTCAGGGTTTCTATGCTCCCCAGCTCCGCCACCATCTTGTTGAAGTCCAGGATCATCACGTCCAGGTAATCCAGCTTGTCGGCGGTGTGGATGGGCGGGACGTAGACGGAGAAGTCCCCCTCCGCCACCTTCCGGGTGGCCGCGGCCAGCTCCTGCACCGGCTTTTCGTAGGTGCTCTTCATCAGGTGGCGGATCAGGAATGTCATACCCAAGGACACCAGCGCCCAGTATACCAGGACTATATGGACCAGAACAAGGTCGCCAAGCGACAGACGATATGCCAGCAGGATCAGCCCCTCATGAATCCCTGAGGCCAGCATCAGCCCGCCCATGATGACGCCGAACAGGGGCAGGGGAAACCGGCTGAGGCGCACCAGACCGTAGACGGAAGTCCCTACCCGCTTCATTTCAGCACCGCCTTGTAGCCAAGGCCCCGGACGGTCTTGATCTCAAAGCCGTCGCACTGGGAGAACTTGTCCCGGAGCTTGGTGATGTACACATCCACCGCCCGGAGGCTGGCGTCGCTGTCCACCCCCCAGAACTCGTCCATCAGCTGGGCCCGGGTGAAGGTCTTCTTGGGATAGGAGAGGAGCTTATAGAGGATGTTGAACTCCCGGGTGGTGACCGGGACCTCCTCCCCGCTGATCTCCGCCGTCAGGCCGTCGGCGTCCAGGGTCAGGTTCCCCACCGTGATCTTCCGCTCCATCTCGATATTGGCCCGGCGCAGCAGGGCCCGGACCCGGAGGAGCAGTTCCTCCAGGTCGATAGGCTTGACCATGTAGTCGTCGATGCCCAGCTGGAAGCCCTTCTGCTTGGCGGGCAGGTCGTCCCGGGCGGACATGAAGAGGATGGGGATGTGCCGGTTCACCTGACGGACGGTCCGGGCAAACTCGAAGCCGTCTACCTCCGGCATCATGATGTCGGAGATGATCAGGTCGTAAAGGCTGTTGTACAGCTCGTCGTAAGCTTCGCTGGCCTTGAGGCAGCCCTTGGCCTCGAAGCCGCTGTCATTGAGGTAGGTGCAGACGATCTGGTTGAGCTTGGCGTCGTCCTCCAGAACCAGGATATGGACCATATGCCGTTCCTCCTTCTTTTTATGAGAGTTCCCGGAGCTTCCGGCTGATGGAAGCCACCAGGAAAATGGCGATCAGCAGCACCAGGATGCACACCGCGGCGGCGGTGGCCGAGGTCATGAGGAGCTGGAACTGGGCGTCCCCGCCGAACTGGGAGAGCATGGCGGTCTCCAGGGAGAAGATGGAAACCAGCGCGCAGGTCAGGTTCACCGATTTGGCCGCCGTCAGCACCGGGCTGTGGAACTTCCGGTACTTCACCGCGTTGATGATGGCCACCGTCAGGATGTAGAAGGCGTAGGCCGCCATGGCGTAGATCAGGGTGCCGGGGTAGTGGTAGCCCCGCCCAAACTGCACGATCTGGACCGAGATCCACAAAAGCGCCAGGTTCAGCGCCAGCAGATAGACCCCCGCCCAGCGGCAGGCGCGCAGCTCCCGGCGGTAGTCCTTCCTCTCCCTGCTGCCGGGCGTCCGGCGGAGGAGGTAGAAGCGCACCGCGCACAAGAGCGCGTAATAAAAGCCCAGGGCCCCGTCCCAGAAGGAGGAGTAGAATACCGCGCAGACCACCCGGAAGACTGCGTAAAACAGGTCGATCCAGCAGGAGGCGGCCAGACTCATCCGCACCCGGAAGTAGTCGTCAGACCGCCAGCGCGCCACCAGCGGGACCGAGGAGATCCGCCGCCAGACCGGCGGGCAGACGCGCGTCGCCAGCCCCACCACGGCCACCAGGGCGTAAAAGGAGAGCAGGTAGACCCCGTAGGCCAGAGGGCTCTCCTCCAGGCCCCGGGAAAACACCAGGTACAGGCCGGCGCCGCCGGCCGCCGCCAGGACCAGTGTCCACTTCCACCCCGGGTACAGAAGCTTTTTTGCGATATCCAGGAGCTGTTTCATCTCTTCCCCCTCGCCGGTCTGCGCACAGAGAGGCACAGGCCCCCTTCCCTGGCCAGAGCATACCGGACGGTTGTGATAGAAAGGTTTCTGTTTTGTTTCCAAAATGTTAAATAGCGTACCGCCGGCAAAAGAGGGCGGCGGCACGAAGCATCCGTTCCATGGGATACTTCCCATTATATCCCACCGGGGGGAAGATGACAACCGCCGGAACGGGAGAGGGGGAGCGGCCCTGCCGCTGAAGGACGACAAAAAGGCCGGAAACAACCAAAACGGCGGCCAGCCCGGAGGGCGGCCGCCGCAGAAAGGGGAGAAGAGGAGAAAAGAAGGGGAGAAAGGGAAAAGGGGAAAAAGGGAAAAAGTGGGAAAGGAAGCAAAGAAACAAAAAAGAAAGGAGGGATTGCAAAAAAGGTTCTATGACAGAAACAAACAAATGGGTGGGAGCGCCGTCAGCCGGCCAGCACAGGCCGGTAGTCGTTGGAGGAACCGGAGTAGACGTAGGCCGGGATCACCTCATAGCGGAGGAAGGCCAGCTCGCCGGTGCTGCTGTCGGTAAAGAGGCGGAGGGACAGGATCGTGGTGTCCTGGGCCGGGCTCCTGGAGCCGCCGTAGACGAAGTTGCCCAGGCTGTAGGCGATCACCGTGTCCCCGTAGCGCTCCACTTCCTGGAGCACATGGGGATGGGAGCCCAGAACAATGTCCGCCCCGCAGTCAGCCGCGAAAGTAGCCAGCTCCCGCTGATCCTCATTGGCCGTAGTGTCCCGCTCCGCCCCCCAGTGGAAGTAGGTGACGATCACGTCCGCCCACTCCCTGGCGTCGGCAATCTCCCGGGTTACCTCCGCCTTCATCTCCTCCATCTCCACCCCGTACTCAAGGGGACCCAGCACATTGAAGCCCAGCAGGGCAAAGGTGGTGCTGCCCACCTGATACCGCCCCACCTGGCCGTAGCCGAAGGTGGTGACGCCCGCGTCCTCCAGGGCCTGGAGGGACTGCTCGTAGCCCAGCTCCCCGTAGTCGTGGGAGTGGTTGTTGGCGGTGGTCACCGCCTCCACGCTCCCCTCCGCGTAAATTTCCGCGTAGGAGGGGTCGCTCTTGAACCAGAAGGCGTTGCTGCCCTGGTGGTCCTTGTTGGCCCGGGTTTCCGCGGTGGTGAACACGTTCTCCGCGTTGCCGATGGTCAGGTCGTCGCTGGACAGAATGTCGTAGACGCCGGAGAAGAAGTAGGAGAAGTCGCCGCCCACCCGGTCCATGTAGTCCTCAAAGGTGCCCGCGTAGCCAAAGCCGTAGCCGGTGGCCAGGATGTTGTCGCCGATGGCGCTGACGGTGATCTCCGTTAGCGCCGCGGCGGGGTCAAAGTTTTCCACCACGTCGTAGTCGGTTTCATCGGTGAAGTGCCACCACTCAGCGCTGTAGGGCACGAAGCCGGCGGCCACCATGGCGTCCTCCAGCAGCTGGACGTTCTCCAGGGCCTGGCCGGAGAGGTCGCTGTAGTCCCGGTCCGCCAGGGACGTGAAGTCGTCAAAGCCGGTGGGCATGGGGATCTCCTCCCCGTCGGCGGTGACCAGGGTGATGTCCACGCAGTTGCCCCGGGAGTGGTCGGAGTAGCCCCGGTAGGGGTTGGCGATGTAGCGGCCGTCGGGCATGGCCTCCCACAGGTCAAACTGGGCGGCGGTGGGCCGGAAGGCGTCCCAGATTTTCAGGGAGTAGCCCTGCGCCAGGAGGGTCTCCTGGACCTGCGCCAGCTTCTGGACGGTGCTGTAGCGGAGGAAGGGGACAGTGAAGTCGTAGACGGCCTGGCCGGTGATGTTGTCGTCGGTGGCGTACTTCAGCTCCACATAGATGCCCGGTATGTACTGCTCGATGGGGACGAGGGCGTCCGGCTCGGGCTCGGGTTCCTCCTCGGGGGAGAGGGGCAGGACGGCCTGGGTTTCCCCCGTGCTCAGCTGCCGGTCAAGATAGGAGGAGTGGGACGCGGCGCTGTCCTCCTGCGCATCGACGGCGCTCTCCTCCTGGGTCTGGGGGGCGCAGCCGGCAAGCAGCATCATCGCCGCCAGCGCGCCGCATAACATACCTTTCACGTTTTTCTTCATCGTTCCCGACGCCTCCTCTGACGTATTCATAGGGGATCCCCGGCTGGGCCGGGGAAATGGATTTGTTTTTCAGCACGCTTATAGGGTAGAGGGGATTTGTGAGAAATCTGTGAGAAAAAACGCAGACTTTTGTGAGGGTTCTGGCGTAGAACTCTATAGAAACAGCTCTTTTGTTAAGAAAAAATGAACGGGAGGTGCTGCGGCCGCTTCCAAAGCCGGGGGGAGAAACTCCGCTTTCCAGACAAAGCGGACCCCTGGGAGAATTCTTCCCAGGGGCCCGCCGGTGTTTTGACGGTTTGCAGAAGAAGGCAGAAATGCCGCTCCGGGTCAGAACCAGCCGAACAGCCCACCGCCCTGGTCCTCCTGATCCTCCATCAGGCGGATGGCCGCCATCAGGATCTCCGCCGCCTGGGCCCGGGTGATGGTCTGGGAGGCGGCCTCGGAGCCGAAGCTCCCGGCGCTGATCACGTGGACGGATTCCATGTTGGCCACCGCCTGGTCCGACCAGGCCGCCGTCTCCTCCAGGCGCACGTCGGTGACGTTCAGGATCCGGTCCATAATGGCGGCCGCCTCCCGCAGGGTGATGGCCTCCCCACCCTGGAAGACGATCCCCTCGCCGGTGGACACGCCGCTGATCAGGCCCTCCCGGACGGCGGCGGAGGCGTAGCTCTTGGCCCAGACGGCGATGGAATCGTCATCGGCAAAGCCGGTGAGCCGGACGGCAGGATCCACCTCCAGGCCCGCGGCGTCCATGGCCATGGCCAGGAACTCCGAGCGGGAGACGCTCTCCGCCGGGTCGAAGAGGTAGGTGCCGCCCACCTGGCGGCCCACGCAGATCCCCTCCTCCGCCAGACAGATGGCCGCGCTGTAGGAGGGGTGGCCCTCCATGTCGCTGTAGGTGACGGAGGTCTTCTGCTTGCGGATGTTGATGGAAACGGTGGCCGGGGCGGACTCATTGCCGCCGGTGTCGGTGGCGGCGTAGGTGAAGGAGTCCTTGCCGCTCTTCCCGGCGGCGGGGGTGTAGACGAAGGAGCCGTCCTCCCCCAGGGCCACGGTGCCCTTGGCGGGCTGCTCCACAATGTGGAAGGTGAAGGCGTCGCCCTCGTTGTCCACAGCGGAGAGGGTGCCGGTGTAGGGGATGCCCCTGTAGGTTTCCGCCTCCAGGTTCTGGGCGATGGGGGCCCCGTCGTCCCCGGCGGAAACCTCTTCCGTCCGCCCAAAGAGGGCGGCGGCAGGGGTTGCGGCCGACAGAAGGAAGACTGTCAGCACGGTTATGAGCGTGAGAACGCGTTTTCTTTGGTGCATGGTAATACCTCCCGTCAATCATTGGCAGACCTAGTATCTGCGCCGGGAGGAAACTTATGTACGGATCGGGCCGGGACCCGGCTGGAAAAAGCTGGAGGCCGGCGGCGCGGAGGCGGAAAAACCGAGGCTTTTTCCCGGATAATGGTTGTAAGACGCCAAAGAAAGTGGTACAATATTCCCACTTATGACCAAATACCTGCCGGGGAGAAATCCCCGGCAGACGAATCATCCGTGGAGGGAACATATGGCGACCACCGTGACGAAAGAAATGATTCCGGCCTATGAGGCCTTTGTACAGAGCCACCCCAAGGGCCATTTCAGCCAGAGCGTGCTGTGGGCCAAGCAGAAGCCCATGTGGAAATGGGAAGCAGTGGTGTCCCAGGACGGGGAGGGGCGGATCAAGGGCTCCCTGGCCATGCTGATTCGCAAGGTGCCCGGCACGCCCTTTACCCTGATGTACGCCTGCCGGGGGCCGGTGTGCGACCTGGACGACGAGGAAACGCTGAAGGACCTGATCTCCGGCGCCCGGGCCCTGGCCAAGCGGTACCACAGCTACTGCATCAAGATCGACCCGGACGTGCCCTCCTCCAACACCGCCTTCACCCGGATGATGGAGGCCCAGGGCTTCCGGATCACCGGCGGCGGCAAGAACTTCGAAGCCATCCAGCCCCGGTACGTCTTCCGCCTGGATGTCCAGGGGAAGACGGAGGAGGAGATCATGGCCGGCTTCCACCAGAAGACCCGGTACAACCTGCGTCTGGCCATCAAAAAGGGCGTGGAGGTCAAGATCTGCGGCAAGGAGGCGGTGGGGGAGTTCACCCGCATCATGCGCATCACCGGCCAGCGGGACAACTTCGTCACCCGGGGGGAGGACTACTTCGCCCACATGCTGGACAACCTGGGGGAGCACTGCCGGCTGTACATGGCTTACCACGACGGCCAGGCCATCGCCGGCACCCTGGCCATCTGGTACGGGGACAAGGTCTGGTACCTCTACGGCGCCTCCTCCAACGAGCACCGCAACCTGATGCCCAACTACCTCCTCCAGTGGCGGATGATCCAGTGGGCGGTGGAGAAGGGCTGCCGGATCTACGACTTCCGGGGCGTTTCCGGCGACCTGAGCCCGGACAACCCCCTCTATGGCCTCTACCAGTTCAAGAAGGGCTTTGGCGGGGAGTTTACGGAGTTCATCGGGGAGATGGACCTGATACTGAACCGGCCGGTGGCCTTTGCGGTGAAAAACGGCACCAAGCTCATGAAGAAGGTCCGCAAGGGCTTCATCATGCGGCGCAACCGGGAGAAGGAGAACGGGGCGAAGTAGGATGAAGGCGTATATTGTAGAGAAAGAGGCGGTGGCCCACAACATCGACCGGCTGAAGGCCCACGCGGGGGGCGTTCCCATCTGGGCGGTGCTCAAGGGCGACGGCTACGGCCTGGGGGCCGGGGCCATGGCGGCGCTGTGCCGGGAGAACGGGCTGGACCGCTTCGCGGTGACAGAGCCCCGGGAGGCCCGGGCCATCCGGGAGGCGGCGGGGGAGGAGGTCCAGATCCTCATGCTCCGGGCCACCACCGACCGGGAGGAGCTGGGGCAGCTGATGGACCTGGATGTGATTTTGACCCTCAGCTCCCGGGAGGACGCGGCTATTCTGGAGGAGCTGGCGGGGGAGCGGGAGCGCCCCTGCCGGGCCCATCTGAAGATTGACACCGGCATGGGCCGGTACGGCTTCCTGCCTGAGGAGCAGGGGGAGGTGGAAACTCTCCTGCGGGGGCTGGAGCGGGTCCGGATCACCGGCGTGTACACCCACTTCCACTCCTCCTTCGGCAAGGCGGAGATCACCCGCCGGCAGTTTGACCAGTTCCGGCGGATGTGCGACGGACTGGAGGCGGCGGGCCTCTCCCTGGGGGAGCGGCACTGCTGCAACAGCTCCGCCTTCCTCCGCTTCCCGGACATGCACCTGGACGGCGTCCGCCTGGGCTCTGCCATTCTGGGCCGGGTGGCGGTGCGGGATCCCCTGGGCCTGAAGAAGGTGGGCTGGGCCGAGGCATCGGTGGAGGAGCTCCGGGTCCTGCCCAAGGGCCACACGGTGGGCTACGGCGCGGCCACCACCCTGAAGCGGGAAACCCGCTCGGCGGTGATCGGCATCGGCTACTGCCACGGCTTCACCCTCCAGCGGGGGCGGGACGTGTGGCGGGCCCAGGACTGCATCCGGGGGATGCTCAGCAACCTGAAGCTGCTGCTCCGGCCGTCGGCCCCCACCGTTACCGTGGGGGGACGTTCCACGCGGACCCTGGGGCACATCGGGATGCTCCACACCTGCGTGGACGTGACGGACCTGACCTGCCAGGTGGGGGACAGGGTCCGCGTGGAGATCAATCCCCTGATGGTAAAAAATCTGCCGGTGGAGTACCGGTAAAAACAAAAATCCCTGGCTGCGGCGATTCCGCAGCCAGGGATTTGATTCTTCCGATGGGGAACGCCGGCGTCAGGCCTGCTGTTCCAGCTCCGCCAGGCGGCGGCCCATGAGGACGCCCATGATGGAGGCCATCATCAGCCCCCTGGTCCAGCCGGAGCTGTCCCCCAGGCAGTGGAGCCCCCGGATATTGGTGTCAAAATTCTCGTCCATCTTCACCCGGTTGGAGTAGAACTTCAGCTCCGGGGAGTAGAGGAGGGTCTCATAGGAGGCGAAGCCCGGCACCACGTGGTCCATGGCCTGGATGAAGTTGATGATGTTGATCATGGCCCGGTAGGGCATGGCGGCGGTGATGTCCCCGGCCACCGCATCGGGCAGGGTGGGCCGCACGTTGGACTGGGCCAGCTCCTTGGGCCAGGTCCGCTTGCCGTCCAGGATGTCGCCGAACCGCTGGACCAGGATGTGCCCGGCCCCCAGCATGTTGGTCAGCTCCCCCACCTTCTGGGCGTAGGCGATGGGCTGGTTGAAGGGGACGGAGAAGTTGTGGGAGCAGAGGATGGCCAGGTTGGTGTTGTCGCTCTTGAGCTCTTTGTAACTGTGGCCGTTGACCACCGCCAGGTCGTTGTCGTAGTTCTCCTGGCTCACAAAGCCGCCGGGATTCTGGCAGAAGGTCCGGACCTTGTTCTTGAAGGGCTTGGGATAGCCCACCAGCTTGGACTCGTAGAGCACCCGGTTCACCGTTTCCATGATCTCGTTGCGGACCTCCACCCGCACGCCGATGTCCACGGTGCCCGGCTGGTGGGCGATGTTGTGCTCCGCGCACAGGCTCTCCAGCCAGTCGGCCCCCCGGCGTCCGGTGGCGATGATGGTGTGGCCGGCCAGGATCTCCTGGCTGTCCCTGCCGTTGGTGACGCAGACGCCCCTGCACACGTCCCCGTCCAGGATCAGGTTGGTGCACTCATAGCCGAACATCATCTCCACCCCGTGCTGCAGCAGGTACTGCTCGATGGCGTAGTAGATCTCCTGGGCCTTCTCCGTGCCCAGGTGGCGGATGGGGCAGTCCACCAGCTTGAGCCCCGCGTGGATGGCCCGGCGGCGGATCTCCTTGACCTCCTCGTCGTTGCCCAGCCCCTCGATGTGGGAGTCCGCGCCGAACTCCAGATAGATCTTGTCGGTATAGTCGATGGTTTCCTGGGCCTTCTCCGCCCCGATCAGGGTGGGCAGGTCGCCGCCCACCTCGTAGCTCAGGGACAGCTTCCCGTCGGAAAAAGCCCCGGCGCCGGAGAAGCCGGTGGTGATATGGCAGTAGGGCTTGCAGTTGACGCACTGCTTGGTCTGGCTCTTGGGGCAGCGGCGCTTCTCCACGGCCACGCCCTTCTCCACCATGAGGATGCTCTGCCTGGTGCCCCGTTTCAGCATCTCCAGGGCGGTAAAAATGCCGGCGGGGCCGGCCCCGATGATGACAACGTCCTTCCGCATGGGAGTACCTCCGCTTTCAAGTAGTCTGTGGGAAGCCGCAAAAAAGCCGCCCTATTTTCGGCTGCGGCATCCCCCGAGAGGACCCTCCGCAACACAAAAACAAGGCAGTTCCACGCAGCGCTGTTCAGATGTGTCAACCGTGCGTGTTTCCATTTGCCCACACGTATTTTAATATTAGCAAATCAGAGGCGGTCTGTCAAGGAAAACTTTCAGACATTGCCCTTTTTCAGGCGCCAGGGCGCCATGTCAGCATCCGTTGCTTGCGGCAACGGGCGGTTTCCCGTACAATCCTGTTACCGAGAAAGGAGCTGATGTAGATGCTGAGCGAAAACATCAAAGTGCTCAGAAGAGCAAAAGGCCTCTCCCAGGAGGAGCTTGCCGTCAAGCTGAATGTGGTGCGGCAGACCATCTCGAAATGGGAACAAGGACGGTCGGTGCCGGACGCGGACCTGCTGATCGCCCTGTCGGAGGCGCTGGAAACGCCGGTCAGCACGCTGCTGGGGGAGACGGTTTCAGAGTCCGAGGCGGACGACGTCAGGGCGCTCTCCGAGAAGCTGGAGATCATCAACCTCCAGCTGGCCCGGCGGAAGGACCTGGGGCGGAAACTCCTCCGGGGCCTGCTGATCGCCCTGTGCGCGGCCACAGGGATTCTCTTCGTGGTTCTCTTCGTTCTGGGCAGTCCCTACCAGGGCTGGGATTACCGGGACCCGGAAACCGCCGTTGCCGGAACGGCGCTCCACGCCTTTGAGTGGCTGTTTGTCCGGCTGGCGCCGGTGGTCTTCATCGGTGCGGCTGTGGGAATTTTCCTGACGCGGAAGAAGCGGTAGCGCGGCCCCGCCCCTTGGAGGGGAGCATCCGGGGGATCTTCCTCCCGAAAATGTAAAAAGCTCTTGACAGTTGGAGGGCGACCTGGTATACTCGGATTGTCAAAAGAATTTGACATTTTTGCAAAACCATACCCGCAGGGGAGGAGGAAGGGGCCATGGATACTTTGCAGATGGGGCTGTTTTTGCTGTTCCTGCTGGCGATGCTGGCGGTGATCGCTGCCATGTTTGTTTCCCTTGGAAAGCAGGGGGACGAGCGCCGGCGGATGATCGTGGAGAAGGCTGGAGCCGGCACCCTGGCCGTGCTGGCGGTGTACTTTTTGTACTGCGTGGGGGAGAGCCTGGTGCGGAGCATCGCCTGGGATCTGCCCGCGGAGGGGCTGAATCCCCTGGTGACCCTGACGGTGACAGCCCTGGTCTACACCGCCCATCTCCTGTACTTCAAGAAAAAGTACGGAGGCTGAGATGGACAACACCATTCACGACCGGCGGAAGGCACTGGGCCTCTCCCAGGAGGAGCTGGCCCGGCGGTGCGGCGTTTCCCGGCAGACGGTGAACGCCATTGAGAATCGGAAGTACGACCCCACCCTGGCCCTGGCCTTCTGCCTGGCCAGGGAGCTGGGGACCACGGTGGATGAGCTGTTCCGCCCGGCCTGATGGGGCCGCCGGCGGGGGAGAAGGCCGCTTCTGAACAACAAGGAGGAGAGCAAGATGAATCTCTGCGATATCCGGACCGTCCGGGCCCTGCTGGACCGGCACGGCTTCCGCTTCAGCAAGTCCATGGGGCAGAATTTCCTCATTGCGGACTGGGTCCCCCGGGAGATCGCCGCCGCCAGCGGGGCGGACCGCTCCTGCGGCGTGCTGGAGATCGGCCCCGGCGTCGGGTCCCTGACCACGGAGCTGTGCCGCCTGGCCAGCCGGGTGGTGTCCGTAGAGCTGGACGAGGCCCTGGTGCCGGTGCTGGGGGAGACCATGGCCCCCTGGGACAACTTCACCCTCATCAGCGGGGACATTCTGAAGCTGGACATCCCCCGGCTGGTGGAGGAGAAGCTGGCGGGCCTGCGCCCCCTGGTCTGCGCCAACCTGCCCTACAACATCACCACCCCGGTGCTGACGGCCCTGGTGGAGGCGGACTGCTTTGACATCATCACGGTGATGATCCAGAAGGAGGTGGCGGAGCGGATCGCCGGAGGCCCCGGCGGCGACTACGGCGCCTTCTCCGTCTTCATGCAGTACCACACAGAGCCGGAGGTGCTCTTTGACGTGCCCAGAGAGTGCTTTCTGCCCTCGCCCAAGGTGACCTCGGCGGTGCTCCGCTGCCGCCGCCGGCGGGAGCCGCCGGTGGCGCTCCGGTGCGGGGAGGACTTCTTCTTCCGGACCGTCCGGGCCTCCTTCGCCCTGCGCCGGAAGACTCTGGTGAACAGCCTGGCCTCGGTGTTCGGCGGTCAGCTGGACAAGGGGCGGCTGGGGGAGATCGTGTCCGCCTGCGGCCTGGAGCCCACAGTCCGGGGGGAGCGGCTGGGCCTGTCGGAGTTTGCCCGGCTGGCGGACGCCCTCTGGGAGGCCCTCCCCGGGGAGGGGGAACCGGACGGGGACGGCGGCTGATGAAAGGAAAGGAAAAGAGCCCGGCAGGCAAAAACGCCTGCCGGGCTCTCTATCGGAAAAAATTTCCCTTACACCGTGGGGTACTCCCCGTCCCACAGGACCTTCCGGAACTTCATGGGGTCGGTGTTGCCCTCGGTGGAGAAGAGAAGGACCTGACTGAACCGGTCCAGCCCCAGGTAGTCCCGCAGGTCCCGGTACTGGTCCGTTTCCATCAGGGCCGCGATGAGCCCCATGCCCACCGCCCCGGACTCGCCGGAGATCACCGTGGGGTCGCCCTTCACCGGCACCCCCAGCATCCGCATGCCCCGGGCGCTGACCCAGTCGGGGCAGGACACGAAGGCGGACACGTGGTTGCGCAGGATGTCCCAGGAGATGATGTTGGGTTCGCCGCAGGCCAGGCCAGCCATGATGGTCTTCAGATCCCCCTCCACAATCCGGGGCTTGCCGTCCCCGGCCAGAGCGCCCTGGTAGAGGCAGTCCGCCGCCCGGGCCTCCATGACGATGAACTTGGGGGGATCGTGGGGGAAGAGGTTGGTGAAATAGCCCACCACCGCCCCGGCCAGGCTCCCCACGCCGGCCTGGACAAACACGTGGGTGGGGCGGTTGACGCCGATCTGCCGCAGCTGCTCGCCGGCCTCGCTGGCCATGGTGCCGTAACCCTGCATGATCCAGGTGGGGATCTCCTCGTACCCCTCCCAGGCGGTGTCCTGGACCACCACGCCGAGGTGGGTCCGGGCGGCTTCTGCGGCGGCCATGCGGACGCACTCATCGTAGTTTACGTCCTCAATGGTCACCTGGGCCCCCTCCTTGGCGATGTTTTCAAACCGGGCCTGGCTGCTGCCCTTGGGCATATGGACCACCGCCTTCTGGCCCAGCTTGTGGGCGGCCCAGGCCACGCCCCGGCCGTGGTTGCCGTCGGTAGCAGTGAAGAAGGTGGCCTGGCCGAAGGCCTGCCGGAGCTGCTCGCTGGTCAGGTAGTCGTAGGTCATCTCGCTGACGTGCCTGCCCATCTGGTGGGCGATGTAGCGGGCCATGGCGAAGGAGCCGCCCAGGACCTTGAAGGCGTTCAGGCCGAAGCGGAAGGACTCGTCCTTCACATAGAGCCCCGCCAGCCCCAGGTACTTGGCCATGCCGTCCAGCCGGGCCAGGGGGGTGACGGAGTACTGGGGAAAGCTGCTGTGGAAAAACCGGGCCTTTGCCACCTCGTCCAGGGCCATCTTGCTCAGCTGACGGTCGTCGCTGGGGGGCATATGGTTGTCGATCCACCGGATGGGTTCGTTCATGTAGCGGTCCTCCATACAAAAATTTTTAGGCAAAAAGACTTTTTGTTAGATTCCGCCCACATCATATCACATCCCCGGCGGAAGTCAAGAGCGGGGGAGAAGATTTTTCCCTGATTCTCTCCGCTCCGGCGCTTTCCGCAAAAAATGGGAGCCCCCGCCAGGGGGCTCCCATTCTCTCTGATTGGCGATGCCGGCTATTCCGCCAGGCCCACCGCCTCGTCCACCGGCAGGGACAAAATGACGCCGTGGGCCTTGGAGGACAGGCCGCAGGCGCTGCTGAGGGCGGACATGATCTCGCTCTTCTTCTCCCTGGGCACCACCATCATCACAAAGTCCCGCTCCTCTTGGACGGAGATGCCCAATTGCTGGCTCATGCGCTCTGAGTGGCGCTGGCGGCCCTTCACGACGGTTCCGCCCTTGGCGCCGGCGGCCCGGGCCGCGTCGATGACCTCGTCGCTGTATCCGCTGGCCACGGAAACCCAGATGACCACATACTGCATATGATTTTTCACCTCGTCCATATCACGTTCGGTCCTTTCCTTGAGATGCTTCTCCAGCGCGTCCCGGGCGTCGTCGGTCAGGATCTGGAAGACCGGCCGCTGCATCCCGGTTACGGGGATGGTGAGAATGATGCCGCCGCCCCGCTGGCGGAAGGAGAGGTGCCGCTCCGCCGCCTGGACCAGCTCCCCGGTCATGAATTTGGGCAGGATGCCCACCGTAATGAGGCGGGTGGTCCCGCTCAGGCCGAAGATATCCAGCATCTCGGAGGTGGCGGTCCCCTTCCCGCGGCACTGGTAGCAGATGGGGATATGCAGGTCCTCCAGCATCCCCTCCAGCTTCTTGCGCTCCTCCAGCCGGGTGATGAGAATGACCATCCGGGGGAAGAACTGCCGGCTCTCTTGTGAAACAGTCATGACTCGTCCTCCTCAAAGTCCACCAGGCTGTCATCCAGCAGCGGCTGGGCGGCCGGAGCGGCCTTCTTCGCCCGGTGGTCGTAGATCAGGCCCATGATCTGAATGGCGATCAGGGGCGCCATGGCAACCAGGGCCACAATGCCGAAGGCGTCGGTGACAACATTCCCGCCCACCGCGGTGCAGGCGCCCATGGCCAGGGGCAGCAGGAAGGTGGAGGTCATGGGCCCGCTGGCCACACCGCCGGAGTCGAAGGCGATGCCCACGAACACCTGGGGGACACAGTGGCTGAGGGCCAGCGCCAGGGCGTAGCCGGGAATGATGATCCAGTAGATGTTGATCCCCGTGAGCACCCGCACCATGGAGAGGGCCACCGCCCCGGCCACGCCCACGGAGAGGGCAATGTTCATGGTGCCCCGGGAGATCATGCCCCCGGTCAGATCCTCCACCTGCTCGTTGAGGACCTGCACCGCCGGCTCCGCCTTGACGATGTAGTAGCCGATGACGATCCCGATGGGCACCAGCAGCCACCGGAAGGAGCCCTCTGCCAGGCCGCTGCCCAGGAGGCTGCCCACCGGGGCGAAGCCCACGTTGACACCGGTAAGAAACAGGATGAGGCCGATGATCGTGTAGACAAAGCCCACCGCCATCCGCAGGATCTGGCGCCTGCGGTAGGTCCGGGTGGTCAGCTGGAAGATCACCAGCACCCCGACCACCGGGAACATGCAGACCCCGACCTCCTCGGCGTACTGGGGCAGGGCCAGCAGGAACTGCCGGACCACGTCCTGGGTGGTGGCGACAGTCGGCACGACGGTGGCGGTGTAGGCGGCGTCAGTGGGGTGGTAGAAGATCCCCAGCAGCAGGACCATGAGGATCGGGCCGATGCTACACAGGGCCACCAGGCCGAAGCTGTCCTCCGCCCCGTCCGGGTCGCTTCGGGCGGCGGAGAGGCCCACGCCAAGGGCCATGATGAAGGGCACCGTCATGGGGCCCGTGGTCACACCGCCGGAGTCGAAGGCCACGGCGGTGAAGCTAGAGGGGGAGAAGAAGGACAGCAGAAACAGCAGGCAGTAAAAAATCGTCAGCAGCTTCGTCAGGCTGACCTGAAAACGGATGCGGATCACCGCCACCACCAGGAAGATGCCCACGCCCACCGCCACCGTCCAGATCAGCACCTGGTTGGGGATGGAGGCCACCTGGTTGGCCAGGACCTGCAGATCCGGC
>CAJFVK010000019.1 GCA_904420435.1 uncultured Oscillospiraceae bacterium | reverse complement strand
TGCGGCCCTGCTCGTAGAGGTAGGCCTGGTATTCCCGGTCCCGGACGGTGTTGGTCACCAGGACGTTGAGGCCGGCGGCCCTGCACCGCTCCACCCACAGATGGCAGTTGGCCGCCACATCCGGCCGGAGCAGGTCGATATCCCTGCTGTTGAGCATATGCTTTCCTCCTCTGTGGGGCATGAGCCCCACCCATTCTATGCGCCGGCGGCCGAGTCCGGTTCCTCCACCGCCAGCTCAAAGTCGTGCCAGGTGTACTGGTTGGCGTGGATCACCGCCCAGGTGATCTCCCGCTCCTCACACTCCGCCCAGGTCAGATACCGGTAGTAGAACTCCGTCTCCAGGTGGCAGGGGATCAGGTCCAGAATCACGCTCTGGATCTGCTCGATCCCCTCCGGCACCCCTGCCACATCCGGAAAAATGATCCGGATATGGCCGTAGGTCCCGGTCTCCTGGGCCAGGGCCTCGATGCCGCAGCCCCGGATGGCCTGGTTGATATCCTGCAGGGTAAAGCTGTCCCCGCTGACCCGGGAGAGGGCCTCCACCGCCTGCCGGCGAAGGGGCACGCTCACCTGGACAGGCCGCTTGCTGAAGAGGCTCTCCCGGCGGGAGAGCCCCTCCCCCTCCGCTGTGGACAGAATGCCCTCCCGCTCCAGAATTTCCAAAGCCGCGCCGCACCCGTCCATCCCGCTGCCCAGAGCCTCCAGCTCGCCGCCGCTGAGGCTGTCCGCCTCCAGGCGGTAGATGCCCAGAGGCCGCAGCAGCTCCCGGAGGTAGTCCGCGTATCCCATGCTACTCCACCTCCGGCTCCGTGATGGTCACGGTCCCCAAAACCGGCAGCTGTCCCTCCGCCGCAGCCACATCCGCCGCCGGGGCCAGGAAGCGGTAGTTCGCCACGCTCTCCAGGCCGTACAGCAGGTTGCCCAGGGCCGCCAGGGTCACCGGCTGCCCCAGGAGCCGGCCGCTGAAGTAGGAGGCCAGGGCCGCCTCTGCCTCCTCCTTGGCCTCCTGGAAGGAGAAGCCCTCCCCGGGGTAGAGCACCGCCTGGATGTCCACCTCTTTTTCCACCGGGGCCAGGACCTCCAGGTCCACGGCGATCTCCCGCCTGCTCTGGAGGTCCGCCTCCACCGCCTGGCGCAGGCTCTCCTCCGGCTCGCCGGCAGCGGAGGCGATGTATACGTCCACCGTGCCGATCCCCCGGGCCCGGCCCACCGCCTGGGCCGCCGCCACCCCCGGATAGGCCATGGCGGCCTGCTCGTAGTAGGCGGCGTTGGCCCCGTTGGGCAGACGGCGGTAGCTGTCCAGAATCCGCTGGCGCAGGGAGGCGTCGTCCTCCGCATCCATGCCGCCGGTGAAGGCCGCCGGGTTGGTGCACCGCTGGATGCCCGCCGGTGCCGCTGCCATCAGTACCACCGTGCCGGCCCCCACGTTCCCGGCTGTGCCGCTCTCCACCGCCCTGGCGGGCACATCCGCCTGGGTTCCCCCCGCCGGGATGGCCCCGTCCTCCGTTGTCTGGAAGCGGACCCCCGCCGCCGTCATGCAGACGGTCCCGGCGGGGATGGCCAGGGCTGCCTCCGCCGCCTCGTCCACGGAAAAGCGCAGCGTGCCCACCGCCGCGGCCGCGGCGGTGCGGCTCAGGCCCCGGCTGTCCGCGTGGTAGTCCAGATAGACGCCCTGGGCGGTCTGGGGGAAGCACTGGTCCAGCGCCCAGTCCGCCTGGGCCTCCAGCGCCTGGAGCTGGGCCGCGGCGGCGTAGAGCCGGGCCGCCAGGTCGCAGGCGCCGTGGGGCAGATAGCCGGTGCGCTGGGCGAACACCTCCAGCATCTCCTGATAGATCTCCTCAATCGTCCTCATGCCTTGTCCCTCTTCTCATATGGTTACGGAGGCCTCCAGCTCCTCCCCCTGCCAGGTCAGGAACACCGATACCTCCATATGTCCCCCCTCCCCGCCGGAGAGGGTCACCTCCCCCACGTCCACGTTCTCCTCCGCCAGGGCCTCCGCCACATACTGCCGGGCGGCGGAGAGGCGGGCAGCCGGCTTCTCCCGGCTCAGAAGGTACAGCCGGCTGCCCAGCCCCGGCAGGAAGGGCAGGGCCCCCCGCCGGGCGCTGAGCCGGAAGAGGACCCGCTGCAGCAGCGCCCGCTCCTCCTCCAGCCGGACCAGGCCTCCCTGGCTGTCCGGCACATAGTCCCCGTTTTTGATCTGCAGCTCCATCTCTCACTGCTCCTTTGTGATCTGCTGTCCGTTGAGCCACAGCTCCCCCTGGATCTCCACCTTCCCCCGCAGGGCCAGGCTGCCGTCCCGGCGCAGCCACAGGGAGGCACTCTCCGTGCCCAGCCACAGCTCCCCGGCCTCCATTCCCTCCGGGGCCTGGACCGGGGCCATGGCGATGATGCACCGCTCCGCCCCGTCGGTGCCGGCCTTCACCACCAGCACCTGGTCCCCGGGCCGGGGCCGCCAGACCAGGCCCCCCGGTCCGTAGATAGGAAGGCCCCGCTCCTCGCCCCGGATCTCCGCCGCCGCGGCGGCGCCGCCGATGGTCACCACTCCCAGCTCCGCTCCGCCGGCCGGCTTCTCCCCCCGGCCCCGGGCCATCTGCTCTGCAATCCACATCTCAGCTCCGCTCCTCCATCACAAGGGTGGTGGTCACGCCGCCGGCGTCCCCCCGGCTGTCCGCCTCCACCACGTCATAGCTGCCGCTGATGTCCAGCGGCCAGTACCGCACCTGGACCACGTCCCCCGGCTGGGCGGCGAACCCGCCTGCCACTGTCATCTCCAGCTGCCGCTTCCCCCGCTCCGACTGCTGGATCTGGTAGGCGCCGGTGTAGCGCATGGCGCTCAGGTTCCCCGCCGCCGGCAGGTACAGCACCTGCCGGCGGCTGCCTCCTCTACCCAGGAAGGCCTCGTTCCGGGCCGTGTGGCGGATGCCCCGGCTCTTGTCCTTCACCAGCATCTCGGAGATCACCCCGTACCGCTCCTCCCGCAGCCGACAGGAGAGCACCGGCGTGCTGCTGTCCAGCAGCCGGCTCTCCCCACTCCCCGCCAGGGCTCTCAGCTCCAAGGTCCCGGTGTGGGTGAAATGGGGCGTAAAGCCCCTGGCCACGCTGGTAAAGCCGGAGAGGGCCTTCCACTGGCTGCTGCCGCTCTCCACCCGGTAGGCCCCGGCCCACCGGAGGGCCGGCACATCCCCCCAGGTGATCCCCCAGGGGGCCGCGTGGTTGCGGAGGATCTCCTCCAGGGTCACCCCCTGGTACTCCACCGCCTCCGCCTCGTTGTCCAGCAGCAGGGCCGCCATGCCCCGGCCCTCCACCGTCAGGCGCAGGCCCTCCGTCCCGCTCTCCGCCTGCCAGCTGTCCACCACGCCCCGCAGCACCAGGGTGTCCCCCTCGTAGGCGGCAAAGCGGTAAGCCGTGGGCAGAACCTCCCGCAGCTTCCCGTCGTAGAGGCAGGTGATGGAGAAGGCGTCGCAGGGGACGCCGCCGGTCCGCAAAACCCGCCAGCTCAGGGTGTTCGGCATCCGGTAGACCGTCCCGTCAAAACAGATCAGCTCTCCTGTCATCCCGGGATCACCACCTTGTCCCCCGGATGGATCAGATTGGGGTTCCGGATGGCCGGGTTGGCCGCCAGCAGCTCCCGGAGAGTCACGCCGTAGCGCTCCCCGATGGCCCACAGGGTGTCCCCCTGGACCACCTGGTGGGTCCGCTGGGCCGCCGGGCCGCCGTCCTCCGCCGCAGTGCCGCCGGAGAGGAGCTCCAGCCCCGCCCGGTAGCCGGTAAAGTCCTCAGCAAAGGCGAAGCGGTAGCTCACATAGTCCGGCAGAGGCCGCTGCAGGAGGGACAGCTCCGTAAAGTAGGCGCTGGCGGTCTGCCAGACCGGGTGGACCAGGAGCCCCGGCCCGCCCTGGTAGAAGAGGGACGCCAGCTCCTTGAAGGTGTCGTAGGCCCCCTCCCCCACAAACTCCCCCTCTCCCTCCAGCACCCGGCCGACCAGCCCCAGGTCCTGGATACAGTAGTTGCCAAAGGGGATCTTGTGCTCCGCCACAGGCCGCCGGAAGGTGATGGCGTAGGTGTGGGGGTTGTGGGGCCAGAGGAAGGTCCGGTAGCGCATGGGTGTCAGTTCCACGGTTTCATCCCTCCTCAGTACCTGTTGAATCCGCCGTCATACCGGCGGCTGTCCCGTTCCCAGGCGTCCGACAGCTCCCGGGCCGCCGTCCCCCCGGCAGCCGACGGATGCTCCGCCGCCACCGCCGGTCCCGTCCGGCTGACGGTGCGGCCGGTCCAGGCTTTGCCGTTCCCCTCTCCATCCGGCGCGGCGGCAGCTTCCTCCAGCTGAAAGGTATACGGCCCGTTTTCCTCCCGCCGCCCTGCCCGGCCGGTGCGCCGGCTGGGCGCGGGCTTTTCCGCTGTTTCAGCTCTCTCCGGCGCCTCCGCGCCTTCCCGGCTGCTTCTGTCCGCCGCCTCCGTCAGCTCCTCCGCCGGATCGCCGGTTTTCTCCCTCTCCTGCCGCCGCAGCTGCTCGAACCGCTCCGGCTCAAAGGCGCTGTTCTCCCGGGCCGCTTCGGGATTCCCCCCTGTCCCGTCGCCAGCCAGGGAGCGAAGCAGGGCTCCCAGCTCCCCCGTCGGCAGCCGCAGGGTGATCTCCAGCCAGTTCTCCCGCTCCGTCATGCCGCCACTTCCATCCGCCGCTGGGCCAGCACCGTCACCTGCTCGGCCACCATGGCGCCCAGCCTCCCCTCCTCGGTGATGGCGCTCCAGTTGCAGCCGCTGTAGATCACCTTCCGGTCCGGCTTGCAGATCACCAGGGAGAAGTCCCGCAGGTCATAGAAGTTGATGCCGTCGGCGATGGCGTCGTCGGTGGCGTAGAGCCTGGTCAGCTCCAGCACATACTGGCACTGGGCGACGATGGTGGCCACCGGCTCCGCCTCTCCGAAGGCCTCCACCGCGGTGCTGCTTTTGGTGGCCCTGGCGGTGTAGCTCTGTACCACCGCCACCTTTTTCCCCTCCAGCTCCAGATAGATGTCGCTGCTGGTGGGGAATCCTGCTGCGCTTGCCATGCTTTTTCCTCCTTACACCGTAATGTGAGCCGTCAGATAGATCTGGTTGAGCCCGTGGGCCACGGCGAAGCTGAACTCCACCACGCACACCGTAGGCTCCGCCTCGTCCACCGAAACCGTCACGTCCCCGTAGCTGTCGATGATCTCCGCCGCCAGCTTGTTCTCCAGCTCCAAAATCACCTGGGAGCGGATGGCCCCTCTGGTCTGGGCGGTGTTTTTGGTCCGGGAGAACCGGCTGCGCAGGGCGCTGCGCACTGTGGGGATCACGTCGTCCACAATAAGGATGGTGGTCAGCTCCCGCCAGGTGCTGTCCGCCACGCCGCCGGTCTTGGTCCGGGTGGTGATGCCCCGCACCGGGGACACCACGCCGCCCACCGCCTCCAGGGGGGTGACGCCGCCCCGGACCAGGGTGTCGATCTCGCTGTCCCCGTAGCGCTCCGCCACGCCCCCCAGCCCCTGGAGGGCGGCCCCGTTCAGGGGAACCGCCGGGTCGCCGCCGGCGGCAATGGCCCCGGCCACCGCCGCTGCGGCAAACACGGCGGAGAGCTCTTCTCCCCCGCTGTCCAGCACGTCCGGCCCCACCAGCACCATCCGCTCGCTGTTCAGGGCCTGGCTGTGTTCCAGCAGTTCCTCCGTATCCTCCCCGTCGCCACCTACCACGGCGATCCGCTCCCGCCGGGCCGCAGAGGCCGCCTCCAGGCTGGTTCGCAGCTGCTGGTGAACAGCGGAATCCCCACTGTCGCACACCACCACCTGCACGTCCTCCTCCAGCCCCAGCAGGTCAAAGGCGTCGCTGTAGGACCCGTCCGCCGCCACCCGGACCGCCCGCACCACGGCGGCGCCGTTGAGAAACAGCAGCTTCAAAATGGTTTCCATCCCCGGCGTATCCCCGTCGGTTCCGAAACTCTGCACCCCGGCCTCGTAGCTGGTGACCAGGGTCACCTCTCCGGCGGTGCCGCCGGCGGCCTTGGCCGCCACGCCGACGGTCTTGGTTCCCGCCCCCCGGCGAACCAGGGTGGAGGCCTCATAGGAGGAATAGACCCCCGGCCTCTCATGTACGATTGTGCTCAACTCTCAGGCACTCCTTTCAGTCTGAAATCCAGCAGCTCCCCGCTCTCCTCCGGGGCCGCCGCCACCAAAAACACCTCGCACCGGAGGATGGCCCTCCGGCGGAACATGCCGGTTTCCGCATCCCAGCACACCGCCTCCCACTCCATCTCCCCCGGCCGCAGCCCCGCCGCCAGGCCGGCGGTCAGGGCGTCGTGGGCCCGCTCCAGCAGGGCCTCGCACCCGGACGCCCGGGGCGCGTAGGCCTCCAGGGCGATCCACACCTCTCCCCGCCGACCGTAGAGCTCCCGCCAGGCGGCAGTTTCCGCCTCATACCGCTGTCCCAGATAGCCGTCCAGCCCGGCGGGCCGGCTCTGGAGCCGCTGAATGGATGCCGCCACCGCCTCCCGCCGCTCCAGAGGTCCCCGGGGGCGGTACGCCTCCGCCGCCGGAAGGCCGCAGGCGCTCAGGCACCGGAGGACCTCCGACAAAATCTGCTCCGCCGCGCTCATCCGTCCACCTCCTTCTCTTCCGGGACCTGCTCCGGCGCCGCGCTGCCGTACCAGTAGAGGATCTCTTCCCCCAGATGGACCGGCGCGGCGTCCAACAGCCGCAGACAGTTCTCGCCCCAGCGGATCCGGTCCCCTCTCCGCAGCTCTATGGCTGCAAAGCAGGTCCACCGCCGCTGATCTGCCCAGCCGATGGGGGTGGGCTGCAGTGTCCCCTCCTGCCGTTTCCGGAGCACCGGCTGGAGGGAGAGCCGGGCGGCAAAGGATTCCCCACCCCGCCGCTCCAGCCGGACCTCCTGCCCCCACCGGCCCAGGAACCGCTCCAGTGTCTCTCTCATCCCCTCACCCCCAGGAAGGCGAATCCATCCCCGCCGGCGGGATTCAGCAGACGCCAGGCCTGCCGGCGCAGCGCCTCCGCCCGGCTGCTCTCCGCCCCGTCCGGGGAGAGGGACACCTCCCCCACGGTGATCCGCTCCACCCGGGCGGCGGACCGGGCGGTAAGCAGATCCGCCGCAGCCAGCCAGGCGGCGGCGCAGGCCAGGATATCCTCCGCCGTGTCCGTCCCCTCCGACGCCTTGCGCACCCGGCTCTCCGCGGCCGACGCCAGTATCCGGAGGAGCTCCCGCTCCTCCTCTCCGGCTCCGCACAGGCCGTCGGCAATGGCAAAAATTTTATCTGTCAACCAGGCTCCTCCTCTCTCTGGACGGGGGCGGCGGCACTTGCCGCCCCCGTCGGCTGTCACTGGATGCTCAGCACCTTGCTGGCATCCTGGTAGAGCTTGGCAAAGCCGGAGATGCTGGTGATGGCCGCCCGCTCCAACTGCCGGTCGATGAGCTTGTCGTACTCCACCAGAACGTCCCCGCCGGTGACCATCTCCAGGGCGTAGTGCTTATCCAGGCCGATCAGCTTGCCCGCCGGCATGGCGCTGGTGCGCAGAAGGGTGGCCCCCAGGGGCGTGGTCAGGGTGCCGGTGCCCTGGAAGTTCAGCCCCGTCAGGGGATTCTGGAACTCGCTGAGCCGCAGCATTTGGAGCATCACGTCCCCGCTGACCAGGATGGTGTTCATGGTGTAGGGGTCAAACTGGGCCCAGAACTTCAGCAGCGCATCGTAGCTGAGGGTCCCGGCGGTACCGCCGATGGTCTTGTCGCCGATGGTAAAGGCCTCGGCGGGGTTCTCGTTGCCGTCCCCCTCGGTCACCACCTGGATGGCGTCCTCCAGATGCATTCGGGCGATATGGCTGCCGATCTGCCGCAGCGTCACGGAGAACAGGTCCAGCCGCTGGAAGCGGATGGCCTCGTAGGAGCCCACCAGCATTCGGCCCCGCTTGTGGAGCTTCACCAGGTTCTCCTGGGTCTTGACCACCGTCTGGGGCAGCTGGGCCCCCTCCTCCACCCGCTTGAGCTTCCGGTCCTCCTCGGAGGGGATGGAGGTGATGGAGCGGTAGTCCATACCGTGGAAGGCGGTCACCGTGGCGGTAATGCTGGGGAGGATGTTGTCCTCCTCCATGCCCTGCCGCACCACTCGGGACACAAACTCCGGGAACAGCACGGCGGAGTCCGTGGTGTGGAAGAACTTCTCCACCACGTCGCTGCCCGCGCCCCGCACCCGGATGTCAAAGCGCTTGAGCTGGCGCTGGAAGGCGTCCAGCCCCTCCAGGGGCGTCCCCCGGTAATTTTCGCTGGGGTCGCAGCTCTCCAGCACCTGGGTGAAGGATTTTCCACTCTCCCCGTACATCCCCTTGTCCAGCTTCACCGTTTCGTAAAGATATGCCATTGCGCGCACTCCCCTCTCTTTTTTACAGCAGGACCGTCACGGTCTTCGCCGCCGCGTCCTGCTCCACAACCCAATAGCTCCGGCCGTCCTCGTCGCTCTGGACGCCGCCCTTGCCGTCGGCGCTGAGGGCGGTGTAGCCGATGGCCGGCGCCGCGGTGTCATAGCTGAGCCGGGCAAAGCCCCCCAGCTGCACGGTGCAGGCCTCCTTGTCCCCCGCCACGGCCACGCCGCAGAAGGGGTCGCCGGCGGCGCAGGCCGCCGCTGTCCCCTGGCCGGTTACCTTCACCACCGCTCCCTCCTGGATGCCGTCCCCCAGGAAGGTGGCGCACCACTGTCCGATGCCGTGAAACGATACGCTCATAGAAAAATCCTCCTTCTGTTTTTACACCAGGAAGGCGTCCTCCCCGGCTGTTTCCTTCCGGACCTGTCCCAGCTGGGGGCCTCCGGCGAGCTTCCGGTCCACCCTCCGGCGGTAGATCCGCCGGAGCTCCAGCAGCTCCCGCTGGTCCATCCTCTGGGCGATCCCCTTGAAAATGCCGCAGTTCAGGTCCTCCTCCGCGAGCCCCGCCAGGCGCACCACCTCCTGCCGCAGGGCCTCCAGGTAGCCGCGCCCCAGCTCCGCCTCCCGCTCTAGGTTTTCCAGCTGGCCCAGGAGGCTTCCTCCCCCGGCCTTCTCCACCGCCTCCCGGAGGCTGGCCGGAGCGCCGGCCGCGCTCTTCCGGAGGACCCCCGCCTGCCGCTGGGCGGGCACCGCCACAAAGGACCACTCGTAGGCGTCCGTCGGCTCCTCCAGATTCAGAAAGCACAGCTTCCCGTCGTACCGCCTGCCCAGCTGATGGCCGCAGCTGCCGTCGGTGCAGCCGCAGATGGAGCAGCTCCGCTTGGCCACGCTGCACCCCACGCTGACCTCCTTTTTGATGCCCCCGTCGATCTCCTGGATCAGCGCCGCGTTCTTCTCCGAGCGGAGCATGTAGGCGTAGCCTTTCAGATAGCAGGCGCCCTCCCCTGTTTCCGCGGCCGCCTCCGGCTCCCGGACAAGCTCCGTCCGGTAGATCCGGGCCGTCTGGCCCTGGGCGGACCAGTTGTGGTCAAAAATCCCGCTCTTTCCCACGAACAGCTCCCCCAGCCGCTCCAGGGCGGCGGTGGTAAACCGCTCAAAATCCCGGTCCACCAGGTTGTCGCACAGCCGGATGGCGAAGGTGTAGACCTCCTCCGCCGTAAGTCTTGTTTTGGTCAGGCGGTTGATGGCCTCCAGATCCGCCTCCGCCGCCGTCCCCAGGGCCGCGCCCATGGTCTTTACAACGTCCGTCATTTCCGCAGATGCCCTCCTCGCTTCTCGTTTCTCTGTCTCCCGCCGGTCACTTCCCGGCCTCCTCCCGGTCGCTGCGCAGCCGCAGCTGCCTGGCCTGCTGGCGGTACCACTCCGCCTTAGCCTCCTCCAGCTCGTCCTGGAGGTTGATGTCGTCCCAGACCACCTCGAAGCCGCAATAGTACCCGTGGAGCCGGAGCCACAGCCGGCAGATCCGCTCCACCACCGGTGTCAGGCTCCTGCGCAGGGCCGTCAGCTCCGAGGTAAGGATATCCGCCTGCTGGGCGCTCATCCGCTCGGTGGAGGACCAGCTGAGCCCCAGCATAAAAGGGGGAATTCCCGTCTTGGCAATCAGCTGCTCCAGGATCTGCCGCACCGGCACCTCGCTGTCCAGGACCTGGTTGTCCGCGCCGATCACCCGGATCTCCACGTCGCCGATGGCTACAAAGTCCCGGATATCACCGTTCTTGGAGCTCTGCATGGCCCGGCTCCACTCCTCGGCGATCTGCCGCCCCCGCTCCCGTGCCGTGTCCGCATCCAACTCCCCCTGGTTTTTGCACACCACCGCGAAGCGCACGTTGCCCATCCGCTCCCAGTTGGCCCCCATGGCGGTGTAAATCTTTCCCAGCAGCTCCGTTAAAAAGGGCATGGACCGGAGCATGGACGCCCCGTAGGGGCTGTCCGCCTCCGCCCCATAGGGGGTAAACAGCAGCAGCTCCTGCCTGGGCAGCGGCTCCTCCGGCGCTCCCGCGGCGCAGATGCTGAACTCCAGCGCCGACGCACCCTCCCGGATGGCGATGTCCTCCACCCGGCCCCACAGCAATGCCGCGATCTCCCGCCCGTCCGGGGAGAGGACCATCTCCCCGATCCCCTGGCCGCAGACCAGCATGGAGTCCAGGTAGGCGTCCAGGAAGGCGTTCAGCCCCACCTGTCCCCTGCCTGTGGGCACGGTCCTCAAAAACACCTCCAGCTCCCGCTGGACCTCCGGGTCGTCGCAGCGCACCGAAACGCCTCCCGCCAGCCGGATGATCTTATCAATGGCCGCGTCCACCGCCGGCACCGCCTGCCGGATGGCCCGGTAGAGCCTCGCCGTTCCCCCGCCCAGTGGAATGCTCCCCTGGAGCAGGCCGAAGGACGGTGAGTTCTGCCCCCTCAGCTGGGTGGACACGCCCACAGGCGCCCGCTCCTTCCTCCTGAAAAAAGCCATGTTTCCTGTTTCCTTTCTCTCTTCTCGTCCCAAAGACGGATACCACTTCCCGGAAAAGCGGAGCCGACCGGGAGCGGGGTCCTCCTCCCGGGCCGGACGCCTCCCGGCGGGCGAACGATCACCGCCCCACACTCAGCGCCGCGATGCCCCCGCCCTCCCGGCGCCCCGCCACCGTGGCCGCAAAGTACCGCAGCTCATCCATGGCGTGATCGTTCTCTTTGCGGGGCGTTTCCCGGCCGCCGTCCGGATCGGCCCAGCAGTACTGGGCCATCTCCCGCAGGCAGTCCTCGCAGGGCTCACAGATCACCAGCCTCCCCGCCTTCAGCAGATCCGCCGTCAGCCGGATGCCGGAGAGCACCTCGTTGCGGGCCTTGACCGCCGGAAAGCCCGCCTGCCGGAGGGCCGCCAGAAAGCTGGCGGCGGAGGGGTCCACCACCACCTGGCTCAGCGGCCGCCCCCCGGCCAGCCGCCGGAGGTCCTCCACATACTCCTGATCCGTCTTCTGCCGCCCGGTTTCCCGTGAGGCGTAGTAGTACTCCCCGATCCGGTACCAGACCCCCTCCCGGAGCCCCCACAGTCCGAAGGAGCAGGGGTTCGCCGTGCCGTAGTCCACGGAAACGCAGTAGCGCTCCAGGGGCTCCGGCGGCGCCGGGCGGACGAACTCCTCCGGCTGGAAGAAGTCGTAGATCAGGCCCTCGGCCACCGCCCACTCTCCCAGCACGAATCGCCGGTAGAAGGCCCCGGAGTACCGGGTTTCGTACCGCCGCCGGACCGCCGGGGAGAGCCCCGGGTTGTCCGCCATGGTGAAGTGGAGGTAGAGGGCGTTCTTCTCCTCCGCCCGGCAGATCCACTCCTTGTAGAACCAGTGGTCAGGGCCCTCCGGGTTGCAGCTCAGCCACAGCCGGCTCCCCTCCACGCTACACCGGGCCATGGCCTGCTCCACAAAGGACCGGGGCATCAGGGCCACCTCGTCCAGCAGCACCCCGGCGAAGGTAGCCCCCTGGATCAGGGCGGCGCTGCCCTCGTCCTTGCCGCCCACCAGGTGGAAGGTGTTCTCCCTCCCCCCGCCGGAGATGGAGAGGGTGTGCTCCCCCCGCCGCTCCCGGCAGACAAACCCCAGCCGCCCCAACAGGGGCAGCAGATCGTGGAGCATGTTCCGCCGGATGGAGAGGATGGTCTTTCCGCCCAGGGCGAACTGCTGGCCGCGGAAAGTGGCCATGGCCCAGCAGACGAACCCCAGGCACAGAGCCAGGGTCTTCCCGCTGCGCACCGCGCCGTCGCAGATGATAGCGTCCCGGCCCCGGTCCGGCGAGCGGCTGGTCCACCACAGCAGAGCCCGCTTCTGCTTGGGGGAAAAGCGGCGGACCGTCACAGCTCCTCTTCCGCCAGGCTCCGCAGAAATTCCCCCACGCCGTCCTGGCTCCCCTGTTCCTCCCGCTCCAGGGCCAGCAGCAGCTCCATGGCCTTCACCCGGTCAAAAAACCGGATCTCCACCGCCCCGCCGGCGCCCCGCTTGAACTCCGACACTCCCTCCAGCCGCATGCGGCGCAGGTCCCCGCCCTCCCCCAGGGCCACGCGGATGCCGTCGTTGGGCCGGCAGAAGGCCAGCCGCCGGAGCTGCCGGCGCAGTTTCTCTCGCTCCTTGTCCATCGTTGCCTCCTTTCCGGCTGTGTCCGGCCCGGCGGAAAAGTTGCCCCAGCCTGTGCAACAAAAATTCCCCGGCTCTTCATTGACAATCATGGGAAATCTGGTACAATGGATAGGAATTCTAATGATTTGGAGGATCTTTCCATGAAGAACATTCTTTCCACCGATAAAGCTCCTGCCGCCATCGGCCCCTACAGCCAGGGCGTTTCCGCCCCCCTGCGGAGCATCGTCATCTCCTCCGGCCAGCTGCCTGTGGACCCCGCCACCGGCGCCTTTGCCGAGGGCGGCATCGCCGGCCAGACCCGCCAGTCCCTGGAGAATGTGAAGGCCGTCCTGGCCGCTGATGGCTGCACCCTGGAGGATGTGATCAAGACCACCGTCTTCCTGAAGGACATGAACGACTTCGCCGCCATGAACGAGGTCTACGCCACCTTCTTCCCCACCAATCCCCCCGCCCGCAGCGCCGTGGAGGTGGCCCGCCTGCCTAAGGACGCCATGGTGGAGATCGAGGCCATCGCCGTCAAGTAAACCCCCAGACAGGGAAAAAGCGCGCCGCGAACATTCGCGGCGCGCTTTTCATCGCGTCTGAACATATAGGGATCATGCGTACACAGTGGGGGCGCCTGCCCCCAATCAGCTTGAACACCCGCAGGCCGGGCGGCCCTCCCCCTGGGAAGGAGCCGGCATTCCCCGGATTTTGGGACATAACCTGAACGGGCCCCCAGCCTTTGGCTGGGGGCCCGTTTCTCATGTTCTACTGCTTTTCACTCCGCTCTGTTTTCCCGGCGGGCAGGGGTCCCTTGGGCAGGAACCCCTCAAAAATCACCATGGCCCCGGTCCGCTCCGCCTCCTCCAGCTCCTCCTGGGAGCGGATGGTCCAGCTGACCTCCTGGGCCTTCAGCCCCTCCACGCACAGCCGCACCGCCGGCCGCTTCCGGTCCTCCAGCTGGCAGGCGATGAAGTCCGGCCGGGCGATCACGTTGGTCAGCAGCAGTGGCAGAAGCCTGGACAAAAAGCGCATGGGATCCGATTTCCGGTACCGCCCCGGCTTCGTTTTTCCCGTCACCAGCTGCCCCCGGATCACAAAGGGCTCGTTCCGCCGCAGCCACCGCAGGGCCCGGGGGTCGAAGGACTCCACGCAGAAGTTTCCCTTGTAGCGCTCCAGCAGGCGGCACACCTTGGCGCACAGCTCCCGGCTGTTGTTTCGCTCCGTCTTGATCTCAATGATCAGCGGCACCCGGCCCCGGACGGTCCGCAGGACCTCCTCCAGCAGGGGGATCCGCTCCTCCGTTTCCATCAGCCGCAGCTCCCGCAGCTCCTCCCAGGGCGTTTCCTCCACCCGGACGCTCCTGCCGCACAGCCGCATCAGATTGCTGTCGTGGACCACCGCCAGCCGCTTGTCCCCGGTCAGGCGCACGTCCAACTCAATGCCGAAGCCCCCGGCCACCGCGTAGCGGAAGGCCTTGATGGAGTTCTCTGGCACCCCGCGCTCCGGGTTGAACAGCCCCCGGTGGGCATACCGGAACCGCCGCAGCTCCTGGAGCTGCCACTGCCCCCGCCTGGGCCAGATCAGAAACGCCGCCGCGGCCGCCAGAAGCAGCAGCGCCAGCAGCACTGTCAATAGGATCCACATGACTCTCTCTCCCGCTGCCCGCCCCGCAGCCGCAGCCGCTCCGGGCGGTGTCAATCTCTCTTTTGCCCCTCTGGGCATAGCGCACCTGTACTCTACCACAAATTTTCCCCTCTGTAAAGGGCAGGGCCTCCCGTGTGCCCCTGTCCCCTTGATTTGTGTCCGCTTCCGTGTTAAACTGAAACAAATTGGCGAAAGGAAGGGGATCTCTGTGGCATTTGACTTCAAAAAGGAGTACCGGGAATTCTATCTCCCCAAGGCCGTGCCGGGCCTGGTCACCGTCCCGCCCGCAAACTACATCGCCGTCCGGGGCCAGGGCGACCCCAACCAGCCGGGCGGCGCCTACCAGCAGGCCATCTCCGTTTTGTACGCGGTGGCCTACACCCTCCGGATGAGCGCTAAAAGCGGACATCAAATCGAGGGATTTTTCGACTATGTGGTCCCCCCGCTGGAAGGCTTCTGGCAGCAGGAGGGCACAGGTCTCCTGGATCTCTCCCGCAAGGGCGACTTCCGCTGGATCTCCGTCATCCGTCTGCCGGACTTTGTCACCCGGGCGGACTTCGCCTGGGCGGTGGAGGAGGCGGGCCGGAAGAAGAAGCTGGACTGCTCCGCCGCGGAGTTTCTCCCCGTGGAGGAGGGACTGTGCGTCCAGATCCTGCACATCGGTCCCTTTGACCAGGAGGCCGCCTCCGTGTCCCTGATGGACGCCTATCTCCGGGAGCAGGGCCTGGAAAACGACCTCTCCCCCACCCGGCTCCACCATGAGATCTACCTCTCCGACGCCCGGAAGGTGCCGCCGGAGAAATGGCGGACCGTCATCCGCCACCCGGTGCGCCCCGCCTCCCGCCCTTAGCTTCCGCCCGATCGCTCTGCCCCCGCGCTTCTCTCCCACATCCTTCAGAAAGCGAGGTGTTTCCCGTGGTGGTTGCCTCTGCGTTTTATTTCCCCTCCGCGGATCAGAAAACCCTGATTCACGTCAATCAGTGGACGCCTCTGGGCGAGCCGCCCAAAGGCGTGGTCCAGATCGCCCACGGCATCGCCGAATACGGCGGCCGCTACGCCCCCTTCGCCCGGTTCCTGGCGGAAAACGGCTACGTGGTCACCGCCCACGACCACCTGGGCCACGGCCTCTCCTGCCGCCCTGACGGTCCCCGGCTCTTCTTCGCCGAAACGGGGGGCTGGCAGCTGGCGGTGGACGACATAGCCTCCCTCCACCGGCGGATGGCCGGCCTCTACCCAGAGGTGCCCTACTTCCTCTTCGGCCACTCCATGGGCTCCTTCCTGACCCGGACCTACCTGACCCGGCGTCCCGCCCCTCTGGCCGGTGCCCTCCTCTGCGGCACCGGCCACCAGTCCCGGCTGCTCTTAGCCGCCGGCCGGCGGATGGTCCGCCGGGAGATGGCCCGCCTGGGCCCCGAGGCTTACAGCGAGCGGATCAACCACCTGGTCTTCGGCGCCTACAACCGCCCCTTCGCCCCCAACCGGACAGCCTACGACTGGATCTCCGCCAACCCGGACAATGTGGACGCCTATCTGGCGGACCCCCTGTGCGGCGGGCGGGCCACCCTGGCCCTGTTCGCCGACCTGCTGGAGGGCATCGCCCTGGTGACGGACCCCCGGCAGATCCGGAAGATGAACCCGGCCCTGCCGGTGTTCTTCCTCTCCGGGGACCAGGACCCGGTGGGGGACATGGGCAAGGGAGTGGACCGGGCCTGCGCCGCCTTCCGCGCCGCCGGGCTCACCCAGGTAACCGAAAAGCTGTACCATGGTCTGCGCCATGAAATTCTCAACGAGAAGTCCAGCCGCTTCATCTATCGGGATGTGCTGAACTGGCTGGAGGAAAGGAGGCGTGCGTAATGCCTGACAGCTGGGAAGCCCTGGAGGCGGAGATCCGCCGGTGCCAGGGCTGCGGCCTGGGGGCCGGCCGGACCAATGTGGTCTTCGGCGACGGGAACCGCCAGGCGAAGGTGATGCTGATCGGCGAGGCCCCGGGCTTCAACGAGGACCAGCAGGGCGTCCCCTTCGTGGGCCGGGCGGGAAAACTCCTGGACGACATGCTGGAGCTTATCGACCTGGACCGGACCCGGGTCTACATCACCAACATCTGCAAGTGCCGCCCGCCGGAAAACCGGGACCCTTTGAACGTGGAGCAGGCCGCCTGCATCGGCTTTCTCCGCCGCCAAGTGGCCCTGGTCCGGCCCCGGATCATCGTCTGCCTGGGGCGGATCGCCGCCACGCAGCTGATCCGCAGCGACTTCAAAATCTCCCGGGAGCACGGCCAGTGGACCGAGCGGGCCGGCGTGCGGATGATGGCCATCTACCACCCCTCCGCCCTGCTGCGGGACCCCTCCCGCCGGCCGGACGCCTTTGACGACCTGAAGCGCCTCCAGGCGGAGATCCTGGCGGTCTGCCCGGAGGTCTATGGAGGGAACGGCTGATGGACCGCCAGTGGCTGGAGGGGGAGCTGCGGCAGCTGCCCCTGGTGCTCTATGAGTTTTTCCCCACCGACACCCTGGTGTTCTCCGACAAGGTCCGGCAGATCTGCCGCCAGGAGTGCCCTATGTACAACACCTCCTGGGCCTGTCCCCCGGCAGTGGGGGAGGTGGAGGCGTGCCGCCGCCGCTGCCTCTCCTATCCCAACGCCCTCCTGCTGGTCACCATGGCCCAGGTGGACGACGCCGCCGACATGTCCCAGACCCTTCCCACCCGGATGCCCCACGAGGAGCTGACCCACCAGGTGCTGGATCTGGTCCGCCGGGACGGCACCCAGGCCATGGCCCTCTCCACCGAGTCCTGCGCCATCTGCCCCCGGTGCGCCTGGCCGGATGGTCCCTGCCGCCACCCGGACCGGATGTTCCCCTGTGTGGAGAGCCACGGGATTCTGGTCACCGAGCTGGCGGAGCGCTTCGGCATGGACTTTCTGGCAGCCCCCAATGTGGTCACCTGGTTCAGCCTGGTGCTCTACCGCTGAGAGCCCTCTTCTTTTTCCCTTCCAATCAAAGCGCCCTGGAGATCCGGCACATCTCCGGGGCGTTTTCGTCTCTCTCCATGAAGGCACATTCACCCGTTTCAAAAAGGAGGTATTCCATGCGGTCCTATAAGCTTCTGGCTACCGCGGCCCTCTGCGCCCTGGCAGCCGCCGCTCTCTCCCTGTCCGCCGGCGGCGCCGGCCGCCGCCCCTTCCGGGATCTGGAGCCGTCCTCCATCGCTTCCGCCACCGTGACCCTCTTCCCGCCGGACCAGACGCTCCTCCTTCAGGACCTGGGGGAGCTGACGGACTATCTCCGTGAGGCCATCATCTACGAGGAGGACAACTCCTATCCGGACTACGCCGGCCAGGCCGTCACCTTTACCCTGTTCCTGACCGACGGCAGCCAGCGGACCGTAACGGCCTACAGTCCCTTCCTGGTGGTGGACGGCGTGGGCTACCGGACGGCCCACGCCCCCTGCGAGGCCCTGAACGCCTATGCCAACCGTCTGCTCCAGGAGGGGGATCTGCCGGTGGTGCTGGAGGAGCCGCCGGCCCTGTCCGTTGTCAGCGATGACACCGCCGTCGCCGGATGTCTGGGCAGCTATCACTGGCAGCGGCGGGCGGAGGGCGGCGCCGTGGAAGCTCTCCTGGCGGACAGCCCCCACCCTCTCTCCTGCCGGGAGCTGGTGACGCCCCTGGACACCTGGGAGCCCACCGCCCGGCTCCGCTTTGCCCAGGCTCCTGACGCCATCGTCAGCGCCCGGTGCTGGAGCGGCGATTGCTGGGGAGATCCCCGCTCGGAGAGCCAGGCTGCGGACCTCCGGGGCGACACCCTCTCCCTGAAACCCGGAGGCTGGATCTACCAGGTGGAGGCCCGGTGGGAACCGGAGAGCGGCTGGGGCGGCGCCGCCTCCTACTTTTTCTATGTAGATCTCCAGGCGTGACCCGCAGTTTTCCCAGGGAGGGCGGAAATGGCAAACCATTTCCGCCCTCCCTGTCGTTTCGCTCAGGTTTTCCTATACCGGTTGGGCGGGCGTCACCGTCAGCGCCCCCGCTGCGGCGGAGAGGCGCAGGGTGTCCCCACGCCCCACCGCTCCGGAGAGGATCTGCTCCGCCACCAGATCCTCCACCTGCCGGCGGATAGCCCGCCGCAGGGGCCGGGCGCCGTTGTCCCCGGCAAGGCCGCAGCCCACCAGCTCCTCCACCGACTCCTCCGTCACCTCCAGCGTCACCCCCAGGGCCGCCGCCCGTTCCGCCGTCTGGCGGAGGAGCCGCCGGGCGATCTCCCGCAGGTTCTCCCGGCTCAGCTGGTGAAAAACCACCACGTCGTCCACCCGGTTGATCAGCTCCGGCCGGAAGGTCCGCCGCACCTCCTCCATCACCGTCCGCCGGACGGTTTCAAAGTTCTCCGTTTCCCCAATTCCCGGCGAGAAGCCCAGGGGCGTCCGCCGGGAGATGGCCCTGGCGCCGATGTTGGAGGTCATCATCACCACCGTGCTGCGAAAATCCACCTGCCGGCCCTGTCCGTCGGTGAGCATCCCGTCCTCCAGCACCTGCAGCAGTAGGTTCCACACATCCTCATGGGCCTTCTCCATCTCGTCCAGCAGTACCACGGAGTAGGGCCGGCGGCGGACCTTCTCCGTCAGCTGGCCCCCCTCGTCGTGACCCACGTAGCCAGGCGGCGCGCCGATCAGCCGGGATACGCTGTGCCGCTCCATATATTCGCTCATGTCGATGCGGATCATGGCGTCCTCCCGGCCGAAGAGAGCCTCCGCCAGGGCCCGGCAGAGCTCCGTCTTTCCCACGCCCGTGGGGCCCAGGAGCAGGAAGCTGCCCACCGGCCGTTTGGGATCCCCCATGCCCACCCGGCTGCGCCGCACCGCCCGGGCCACCGCCGCCACGGCCTCCTCCTGCCCGATCACCCGCTCCCGCAGGGTGTCCTCCAGATGCAGAAGCCGCCCGGCCTCCCCCTCTGTCAGCTGCGTCACCGGTACGCCCGTCCACCGTGACACCACCCGGGCAATATCCTCCTCGCCGACCGTTTCGCAGAAGCTCCCCGCCAGGGCCTCCTGCCGCTGCCGCTCAAAGTTCCGCCCAATGGAACGCAGCCGTTCCGCCTCCTCAAAGTCCCCGGCTGCCGCTGCCGCCGCCCGGTCCCGCCGGACCTGGGCGAGCTTCTCCTCCAGTGCCCGCTGCCCCGGGCAGGACGTGCCCCCCTCCAGCCGGACCTGGGCCGCTGCCTCGTCCACCAGGTCGATGGCCTTGTCCGGCAGGAACCGGTCGTGGATATACCGGCAGGACAGCTCCACCGCCGCCTGGAGGGCCCCGTCGCTGATGGCCAGGTGGTGGTGGGCCTCATACTTCTCCCGGAGCCCCCGGAGGATGGTCAGGGCCGTCTCCCGGCTGGGCTCCTCCACCAGAATCGGCTGAAACCGCCGTTCCAGGGCCGCGTCCTTCTCAATATGCTTTCGGTACTCCTGGAGGGTGGTGGCGCCGATCACCCGGATCTCCCCCCGGCCCAGGGCGGGCTTGACAATGTTTCCCGCGTCGATGGATCCCTCCGCGCTGCCGGCGCCCACAATCGTGTGGAGCTCGTCCAGGAAGAGGATGATGTTGCCGCAGCGCTTCACCTCCGCCACCGCGTTTTTCACCCGCTCCTCAAACTCCCCACGGTACTTGGTCCCCGCCAGCATGGCCGGCAGGTCCAGGGACAAAATCCGCTTGTCCGCCAGCTCCTCCGGCACGTCCCCCAGAACGATCCGCATGGCCAGGCCCTCCGCCACCGCGGTCTTGCCCACCCCCGGCTCCCCGATGAGCACCGGGTTGTTCTTGGTCCGCCGGCTGAGGATCTGGATGGCCCGGTCGATCTCCTTTTCCCGGCAGATCACCGGGTCCAGCCGCCCCTCCCGGGCCGCCGCCGTCAAATCGGCGGCATATTCGTTGAGGACCTTCGTCCGGCTGTCTGTCCGCCCGCTCTCCTGGGAGCTGCGGGGCAGGGGATTCAGCCGCTGCATCGTCAGCGCCTGGAGCCGGCGGATGTCCATTCCCGACGAGCGGAGCACCCGCACCGCCATGTTGCTCCCCTCCCGGAGGAGGCCCAGCAGCAGGTGCTCCGTCCCCACGCTGCCGCTCCCGCTGCGCTGGGCCTCCGCGGCGGCGTATTCAATGGCCCTGCGGGCGCGGGGCGTCAGCCCCTGAGGCGGCGCGGCTCCGGGCGCTCCCGTCCCCACGCTGCGCACCACCAGCTCCCGGGCGGCCTGCCGGCTCAGGCCGGACTCCTGGAGGATATGGCAGGCCCCGCCCGCCTCCTCCCCCAAAAGTCCCAGCAGCAGATGCTCCGTCCCCACATAGCTGTGCCCCAGCTCCCCGGCCGCCTCATGGCTGAGCCGGAGCACATTTCTCGCCCTCGGCGTCAATCGGCTGTCGTTCATTTCATTCCCTCCCTTTGGAAACTATCTTTATGGAAAGGATGCCCGATTCTGCCGGTTTTAACCATTCCGGCCGAACGAATTTCTCCGGGAGAATGTGGAATGTAAAGAAACTTTGAAAAAACAGATTTCGCCCTTGCAATTTTGCCGTTTCATGTTACAATGAGGGTACAATTCTAATGGAGGTGTAACTATGGCTCATAAGATTACCGACGCTTGCGTCAGCTGCGGTACCTGCGCTGAGAACTGCCCCGTGGACGCCATCTCTCAGGGCGACACCCAGTATGTGATCGACGCGGATACCTGCGTGGATTGCGGCGCCTGCGCTGCCAACTGCCCCGTGGACGCCATCGTGGCTGAGTAATTTCTACATCTGAACGCAAAGCGCGCCATTGGGAGGGCTTCTCCCGGTGGCGTGTTTTTGTCTGTCCCCTTGCATCCGTCCGGGATTTCCGCTACAATGGAGGAAAATCCTGCGGGAGGGGTGGAGATGGAAAAAAGGGAATCTCTCTGGGCCGGCGGCCCCTCCTACTGGTATGACGACGCCCTCTTCCCCCCGGGGACGGACTCCTTTCTGCTGGCCGCCTTTCCCCCTCTCCGGCCGGGGGATCGGGTCTGCGATCTGGGGGCCGGGACGGGGCTCCTGGGCCTGCTGCTGTTTGCCAGGGAGCCCTCCATCCGCCTGAGCAACGTGGAGATCCTGCCGGAGGCCCTGGCCCTGGCGGAGCGGACCTGCCAGGAAAATGGCGTCGCCGCGGACCAGTATCTGGCGGATCTCCGGAGCCTTCCCGCCGCCCTGGGCGCCGGCGGCTTTGACCTGGTGATCTCCAATCCGCCCTACTTCGCCCCCAGCGCCGGCCGCCCGGCGAAGGGGGCTGCCCGGCGGACCGCCCGCAGCGAAACTTCCTGCACTATCGGCGACGTCTGCGCCGCCGCCAGGCGGCTTCTCCGGTGGGGCGGACGCTTTTGCCTGGTCTACCGGCCGGAACGGCTGTGCGACCTGCTGGAGGCCATGCGCCGAGATGGTCTGGAGCCCAAGCGCCTGCGTCTGGTCTGCCACGGGCCGGCCAGCTCCCCCTCCCTGGTGCTGGCCGAGGGCCGGCGGGGTGGGAAGCCCGGCCTCCGGCTGGAGCCTCCCCTGGTGCTCCACGGCCCCGACGGGAGCGACACGCCGGAGCTCCGCCGGATCTATTTTCGTGATTTGCCATAAAGGAGGCCGCAGCCCATGGCCGGAACGCTCTATCTGGTGGCCACTCCCATCGGGAACCTGGGGGATCTGAGCCCCCGGGCCCTGGACATTCTCTCCTCCGTGGACTTTATCGCCGCCGAGGATACCCGTGTCACCCTGAAGCTTCTCAACCACTTTGCCATCAAAAAGCCCCTCGTCAGCTACCACCAGCACAACTGTCTCACCGCCGGTCCGGCGGTGCTGGAGCGGCTGCTGGCGGGGGAGAGTTGCGCCCTGGTCACCGACGCCGGCATGCCCGCCATCAGCGACCCGGGGGAGGATCTGGTGCGCCTGTGCGCCGGACAGGGGGTGGAGGTCATCGCCGTCCCCGGCTGCTGCGCCCTGGTGTGCGCCCTGGCCCTCTCCGGCCTCCCCACCGGCCGCTTCACCTTTGAGGGCTTCCTCTCCACCAGCCGGAAGGCCCGGCGGCAGCACCTTCAGTCCCTGGTCCATGAGCCGCGGACCATGGTCTTCTACGAGGCCCCCCACAAGCTGAACGGCACCCTGACGGATCTGCTGGAGGCCTTCGGGGACCGGCCCATTTCCCTGTGCCGGGAGCTGAGCAAGCTCCACGAGGAAACCATCCGCACCACCCTCTCCCAGGCGGTCACCCTCTATGCGGAGAACCCGCCCAAGGGGGAGTTTGTCCTGGTGGTGGCCGGCGCCGCCCCGGCGGAGGAGACCGCCGCCACTCTGGAGGAGGGCGTCGCCCTGGTCCAGTCCCGGCGGGAGGAGGGCCTGCGAATGAAGGAGGCGGTCCGGGAGGTGGCTGAGTCCACCGGTCTCAACAAAAACGAGCTCTACGCCGCCGTCCTGAAAGCGGAGTAGAACGGAACCACGCTGAAGCCCACTTCCCTTCGGCGCTCTCGCCGAAAAGTCGGGGGAGTTCGAGGGGGCAAAGCCCTCCTCGAATTCGACGAAATGCCCCGCACGCCTTGCTGCGCAAGGCGTGCGGCCCGCGAAGCGGGGACTCTCTCGCTGCTTCGCAGCGGGAAAGGTACGGCATGTTTCCGGCCGCAAAAGGCCGGAAAGCGGGAGCTGCGCCATGCAGCTCCCGCTTCTTTCTCTTCTCAGGTATTCCGCTTGTTGATGGGCTTGCGCAGCAGCAGGTCCCCCAAGGCCTTCTTGTTAAAGGGATAGACGGGATACATATACCCCTTCCCCACAATGGGCTTGGTGGTAAAGAGGAGCGCAAGCAGCAGCGCCATTCCCAGCGCCAGGCCCCACCAGTCCAGCAGGGCGATCAAAATCAACAGCACCACCCGCATCAGCTTGAAGGCGTACCCCATTTCAAAGCTGGGCTGGGCGAAGGAGGCGATGGACACATAGGCCATATACACCAGCACCTCCGGCACCAGCCACCGGGCCTGGACGGCAAAGTCCCCCAGGATCAGCGCCCCGATCATGGAGAAGGAGTTG
>CAJFVK010000018.1 GCA_904420435.1 uncultured Oscillospiraceae bacterium | reverse complement strand
GGAAGCCGACCTTCTATGACCCTGATAGCGGCGGCGATCCCGTAAGTATTGAATGTGAGTGCGGGGTTAACTTTTCTATTTGGAGTTATGACTATTACGCAACCCGTCTCGCCTGGAACACCCGCGCACCGATTCTGAGCGCGGAGGAGATGGAGATGCTATATGGAAAAGAAAATCCTTGATGTGACGTGCGGAGGGCGGTCTATCTGGTTTAATAAGCACCACCCGGCGGCGGTGTACTGCGATAAGCGCCGGGAGCAGGTGGAGAAGGTGTTTCCTGGGTGTCGGTCATGTAAAAGCTGCCGGAGTTGTGTGTTCTGCATAAATAATCTTAAAGATATGCCATGCAAAAAATGCGATCCCAATGCAGAGTGCGTAGTGACCGAGTATAAACCAAGTAACTTTTGCCCAGTATGCGGGAAGCCACTTACTGACGAGGCCGTGCAGATGGTGATGGAGAGATTGGAGGAACTGCGCGATGATTTGTAAAAACTGCATCTATTGGGAGCTGGACAACGACGAGGGCACGGACTACCACCGCTGCGCCTGTGACCCGTCCCCCAGGCTGGATGATGTGACGGAGGCGGAGGACGGCTGCGAGTACGGAACCGACTGGCCGCCGCTGGATCGCACCATCGGCTGGACGGAGGCCCGCCTGCGGGGCGCTCTGCTCCCCGGTGCGTGTCGGATGTACCGGGCCATATTGGCATATTTGCGGGAATTGGAGGCAATGAAAAATGAATAGCTCCCTGTTGGATTTGGTGCGTGAGCTGAACACGCTGAACGATGACAACCTTGCAGATCGAGTGATTGCAAACAACGATGTGCAATGGTGCTTATCTGAGTTGCAGGACATTCTGGAGGATATGCCCACCCTCACCCCGCCTCCGATAACCGGAGATACTTCGGATGGATACCACACGTTCAACGAGCTGTATCACCATAGGGCGATATTGTTCAGTGTAATTTGCAATGAGCGGCCTGATATTGCCTGGAAATCCAAACGGCACCACGACGGTACTATGTACGATGGTATGTTCATCGTGGGTATTGACACGCCAGAGGGACAAGCAACATATCACTATGACATAGAGCCCTATTGGGGGTTGTTCCATGTCAGGGAGCTTGAGTTTGCCCCGAAATGGGACGGACACACGCCCGATGAGGCGATTCGGCGCATTGGCACCCTCACCCCGCCGAACGAGCCGCTGACCCAGGCCGACCTTGATGGCATGGACTATGACAAGGTGTGGATTGACTATGAGGATGGCACCGGAGAATGGGCACTTGTGTGTAACGGCTATATTTACAGCATAGACACCTTAGAGGGGGCTGGATTTGACTTTGTGGATTACATGCGCGGCGAGAGATTGGAGCCTCATGGGTATAAAGTCTACCGCCGCCCGCCGGAGGGAGAGGTATGAAAGAGTGCATATATAGGATTGACTGCGAAGTCACGCAAGAGCAATTTCCGGACGGAAAGCACCCCGTATATCGTTTCACTGTGCCCGGTTGGCCGGAATGTAAGGTAACTGGCAAACGCGCGGCGAAGAGAGTTATACATGGGAGGCTTGATCCTGCCGTAAGAAATACGTTGGGCATTAAATGGACGCCGGAGGGAGAGGAGGGCCAAAATGAAATGCCGAAACTGTAAGCATCCAAGATGGGCAGAGGAATACCCTGGACGACCGTTTTTTGGCTGGTGTGATGAGATCAACGACAGCCCAGACATGGACATTGAACGGGAATGCAGATGTTTTGAGCCAGCCACAAACGCTGATATTATTCGGCGCATGAGCGACGAGGAGCTGGCGAAATTTTTGTACCGGTATTTCTGGGGACGGGAGAAAGATATGTCAATAGCAAAACACAGAATTGCCGAATGGCTCCAGCAGCCAGCGAAGGAGGACACATGATGGACGTTGAGAAGTTGATTGAACGGCTAGGAGAAAATACTGATTGCTGGACAGATAAGGTGCACGGATACGCAGACTTGCGCCTGGAGGCCGCCACCGCCCTCTCCACGCTCCAGGCCGAAAACTCCCGGTTGCGGGCAGAATTGGAGTATGAGAGGGAGCACGCGAACGCATACTACGAGGAGTGCGGACAGTGGGAGGCCGAAAACGAGAAGCTGCGGGCAGAACTGAAGAAGGCCGAGATGAAAATTGATAGCTTTCTGGACGAAGAAGAGAAGGTAGCGTTTTATCCGTTTGGCGCAGAAAAGGAGGGCTGACAATGGAACGGTTGACAATTAGAACAAATGGAGCCAGTATATCTTTCGAGTGCGAAAGTGTTGATGACATTGTACGCCGCCTTGCCGCCATCGAGGACATCCTGGGCGACGAGTACGACCTGGAGAGGCTCCGTGAATTGGCCCAGGCGGACCGGGAGGGGCGGTGCGTGGTGCAGAAATTCGCCCCAGGCAGCGAAGTGTGGATAGTGGAGAGGGACGAAGATGGCGAGGCAACCGAGGTAAGCGGCTTTGTTTTTGTTGTATCAGTAAGCGGTGTCGCAATAGTTTCTTCGTCCATCAATAATTGCAGTGACCTTGACTTCATCCTGGGCGATTTTGTGGAGGAAACAGCTAGCAGTTTTAGCGGAGATTTTTCTGGCTACCCCATTTCTGACTGCTATAAATCGCAAGAAGAGGCCGAGGCCGCACTGCGGAGGGAGCAGGATGAATAGCAACTGCTACAACACATTCTGCCCCTTCCGGCAGAACGACACCAGTAATCCTACATACTGCGCCTGCTATGTCTGTCCGAATAGAGATAGCGGGGATTATCCGATCATCGTCACAACAGATCACACAACGCCACTGGAGGTGGATAAATGAGTGACTACATCGAGAGGGCGACAACCATAGAAGCGTTTACCGAAGCGGAGCGCGAAGCAGACTGCCCCGGAGCGGACTTCCCGGTCATCAAGAGGATGCTGGCCAACCTCCCTGCCGCAGACGTGGTGGAGGTGAGGCACGGGAGGTGGATTCCGTCAGATATGGGAGGCGGAGAACCAGACGAAGCCTATATTTGCTCCGAATGCGGAGAGCCATTGATATTAAACGAAGGAACACCGGAAGAAAACAATATGCGATATTGCCCGGCGTGTGGCGCTCGCATGGACAAGGAGGACGAACCATCCAGAAATCCAGGAGAGTTGGAGGATAAAGACTGCCACACTTGCAGGCATTTTGAAAACAAAGAGAGGTGCGGAAGTTGTATTGCTGCTATCAATATAAACGGAGGAAGATCAAGCACGCCGTCTAACTGGATTCCAAAGGAGGAGGCCAACATGGACAAGCCAAGAATTTGCGAGGTGCTGGGGGTTGAGGTGGGCCAAAACTTCAAACTCAAAGGTGCGGATATGGGGTTTTATGTTGACAAAGATGGAATTGTAAAAAGAGAAGAGGACGATAAAAGCGTTGGATTACCGGAAATTTGTATGATGATTAACCTCCCCGATCAAATCATCAGAAAGACACGCTGGACCCAGCAGGAGGTGGAGGATGCAAAGTACATAAAGCGTATCCTGAAAGTCGATTCTGTGCGAAGAAATATATATGGGAATGGGCTGATTGCTATGAAATCAGACAACAGCGTTTCGATTGTGGTAAATTCTGAAATGTTCCCGAGCATTCATCCAGGCCGGTCCTACACCCTCGACGAGATCATCGGAGGTGCCCATGACTGACTACATCCGCATCCCCGTCCCCATCGACCGAGAGGAGGACCGCCGCTCCCTCTGCGCCATCCTGGCCGCCGCCGGCCTGGAGGTCCGCATCGTCAGGGTCCGCTCCGGGAAAAGCACCTCTTCCCCCCACAAGAAGTACGTGGAGTACAAGGCATGAAAAAGCCCCGGCCAGTTTCTCCCTGGCCGGGGTTCCCTTATCCTTTGATGTACTGGTACAGCTTCTCCAGGTCCGTCCGGTCCACCGTCATCTCCCCGATCATGGGGATGTTGACGCTGTACCGCTCCCCGTTGGCGAACATGGGCGCCGCCACGCTGTACAGCCGGTCCACGTCGATACTGCCGTCCTTGTCCACCACGTTCAGCACTTCCACCGCCGGGTGGTCCTTGTACTTCAGCAGCAGATCCCCCACGTTGTTGGCGGCCAGGCCTGCGTAGATCCCCAGGCCCACCCGCCGAAACCCCGTCAGGTGGGGCAGCACGTCGTTGTCGATGTAGCGCATCACGCCGTTTTGAAACTGCGTCAGAGTAACCATAGCATTCTCCTTTGAGGGAGGCGGGAGCTTACTGCCCCCGCCTCTTTTTCGCTCTTGCCCTTGTCCTCCGGCTCACCGCCAGCAATGCCGCCGCCCTTCAGGCGGTAGGAGTAGTAGTGCTGGCGGCGGGGGTGATGGTTACGTTGCCCCAGCCCGGGCACACGCTGGCGTTGGGCACCACCAGCTTGGTCAGGCTCTGGAGCTGGGCGATCTGGCCCTGGATGCAGCTGATGGTGGAGTTCATGGTGCCGTTGTACACCGCCTGCTGGCAGTTGATGGCGTTCTGCTCGTCCCGGTTCGCCTGGATCTTGTCGTTCAGAGCGCCGATCTGGCCGGCCAGATCTTTGTAGACCTCGACGATCTTCTGGTCAGTGTACTTGTCGGCCTCCAGCAGACCGATGCGAGCGTCCTTGGCGGCGATCTCCTGCACCAGGTTCATTTCATAGCGGTTGACAATGGCGTCGCTGCCTGCGCAACCGCCGCAGTTGGCAACCCGGCTCAGTCCGCCGCCCAGCAGCGCGTTGGCACCCCCGTTCAGCAGGCCCAGCGCCGTGCCTGCAATGCCCAGGCCCAGGCCGGTCCCGGCCACGCCCTTACTTGCAAATTCAGCCATGGTGATTCTCTCCTTCATAAAATCATGATTTTCAGGCGGCCACCTTATGGCTTTAGTATAACGGGAAAGCGCCCGATGAAAGGGCCGGTAAAGCCGCAATCATCGGGCACTTTTATCCCGAAAAAGTGTCAAATGCTGTTTGCGATTTTCTCCAGGGCGGACCTCCGCCGGCGCTTGACGGTTTCAATCGACATGTTGTGCTCCAGGGCGATCTTCTGTAGGCTCTTGCCCCGCGCTTCGTGCTCGATCAGCACCATCTCCTCCTCTTCCGGCAGGAGATACGCCTGGATGATGGGGATGGATTTACAGGGCGCCATGCGCCGCAGCATCGCCCGGACGGCGAAGGTCTTTTCCTGCAAGCCTCCTCGCCCTCCCGCCTATTTCCGCCGGACCCGGCGGGCGGCGGGGCGCTGGGGCCTCCGTGGCTTTCTGGGCTGCTTTGCGCCTCGTTTGCGGATCTGTAACTGCCGCGCCATTTACTCCGTCACATACGGAGCCATGGACGGGTCATACTCCCCATCCGCCTGTGTCTGGATGTGCTCGTCGAAGTCCTGGTACTGGTAGCTGGTGTCCGGGGACATGTAGGCCAGCCAGATAAACAGGGCCAGCACCACCGCCCAGCAGATGTTGGTGACGATCAGGGCGATTTTCCAGGGCCGGACCAGATCCAGCCCGCCCTTGACCCACTCCCGGAAGTTTTCCTTCAATTCGTCCACAGCTCGCACTCCTTTCCTGTCAGCCTTGATTCTACCACAATCTGCGCCCCGATGGAAGACTTTTTTCACCTCCTCCGCCGCCACGGGGCCTCGTCAATCCCGCTCTCCGCATATCCGTTCAGATAGTAGAGCCCGTCCTTCTCCTCGTCGGAGAGATCCATGCCGTCGATGGCCGACAGGACCTTCTCCTTCTTGGAGCCGCTGATGGTCTTTCCGTCCTCGTCCTTGTCCGCGCTCAGGCCGGCGGTGGCGTCCCGGTATGCGGCGTACTCGTCGATGGTGAGGCCGTTTGCCACCGCCTCCTTCAGCTTCTCGTACCCGCTGCCGGAGAGGAAGCCCCGGTCGCTGTACTTGTTGTAGTAGGCCAGGTACTCCGCCGTGGAGATCCCCAGGTCCCGCCTGGCGTTCTGGGCGTTGCCGACCCACTCCGGCACCGCGTCGCTCCCCAGAACGCTCTCCTTTGCCACCTGGTAGGCGTAGTCGCCGCACAGGTCCAGCAGGGCGGATTTCTCCTCGGCGGAGGCGGACCGGTAGGCGGAGGTCCCCATCATGTCGGACATGGTGAGGAAGGAGGTGGTCCCCCGCTCCCGCTGGAAGTCCTGCCGCTGCTCGTAGTCCAAAGATACCTTGTGTGTAACCCCGTCTTCCGTGTAGCTCAGCTCCGACGGGATGCTCTTTGTGGGGTAGAAGGAGGTGTCGCCGGTTTCCTCCCGGACCTGCTCCATCTCCCGGCTTACCTCGCTCTGGGTGTAGGTGTTCACCCCCACCGGATTCAGCAGGGCGTTGATAAGCCGCGTTCCCAGGTCCCCCTGGTAGGTCCGGTCCTCCCCGAAGGTGTCCACGGACCCCGGCAGGGTTTCCCGCAGACCGGGGATGCTGTTCTGAATGTTGGCCACCACGTCGTCCAGGAAGGTGTCCCCGGAGTAGGTGTTCCTCGGCCGGTCGTCCAGCCCCCGGGCCGTGGACCGCAAGATATTCGGAATCAGAGAAGACGCAATGGTGTTTGCTCCCTCCTGCAGCAACACTTCTCGCGGATTCTGACCGTACCTTATGATATTAGTGGCGGCATTGCCGATAAACTGCATCACAGGAAGCTCCGCCGTGGCGTCCATAAAGGCATCGCTTGTTGCGTTAAAGGCCGTAACAATCGGGGATTGCTCGTCTTTCGCCATTTCCGTCCCCAGGTTCATGAGGAGATTCAGCGGCTCGATGGAGGACAGGTCGATCAGCGTATCCCCGTTCTGCCACGCCGCCGATCCTCCGGAGAGCCACCGCTCCGCCGCGGAGAGGTTCAGCTGGGTCCCGGTGATCCCCTCCGCCTGGTTCAGCGCGGCCACGTTCTCGTCGTTCTCGTCGTCCGCCTGCCGCAGGAGCCCCGCCTGGGCCAGCAGCATAAAGCCGTAGGCAATGGCCGTCCCCGTGAGGCCCCGGGCCGTGTTGGAAACCGCCTTTGCCTGGACCGACGGGTCCACCGTGCCGCCGGAGGCCGCCCGGGCCATCTCCCGGACGATCTCCACCGTTCCCTTCACCGCGTTCACCGGGGAGTATTCCAGCCCACGGGAGGCTAAGTTTCCTGCCACCCTTGTAAAAGGTGCTATAATATCTCCGAGTCCGAAATCGTGTATAGTTTTCCCGTTGGGGCGCGTTCTGCCGCTGTCACCGACTCCTATTACGTTGAACATATCGTGAATGTCCTGAAGCCATCCAGAAAGAGTGCTGTCGTCCTGGAAGGTCCGGTATCTGGCCAGCTGCTCCGCCTGCTCCTGGGCGTAGTTGGGGTTGTCCGTCCGGATTCTTCCCTGGTCCACCAGGGCCTGGGTCCGCTCCTGGGTGCTCCGGGCCGCCCCCTTGTAAAACTCGTCCGTTGCGTTCAGAAGGTAGGCCTGGTTGCGCTCCAGCATGGATAGGACCCGCTCCGCCAGGTTCCCGCTGGCCTTGAAGGTCCTGCGGCTGCTGGTGCCGTAGCGGGACTCCCCGCTGTCCATGTTCACGTCCATGGTGATCTCCGCAATCGCCATCTGCATGGCCTTCACCGCATCCGTGAGGCTGGTGCCGCCGGCGGCCACGCTCCTGGTGCCGGTGATCCTGGAGAGGGCCGCGTCCAGCACCGCCGCCCCCCGCATGGCCAGCGCGTCCAGTCCGTAGAAGGTGGTGTTGCCCAGGATGTTCTTTGCCGCCGTCTTGGGGTTGGAGAGCATGTTGAGGATCTGGACGGTCTTCACCTTCCGCCCGATGCTCACCGGCGCGCTGTCCTGGCTCAGCGCGGAGGTGGAGGCGTAGGCAAACTGTTTGAGCTGGTCGAAGGTCAGCGCGTCCAGGGAGTTGCTGGCGATGCTGTAGAGCGCCCGACTCTGCCGCCCGGACAGGCCGGAGAGGGTCCCGCGCTCCTGGGCCACCTCCAGGATGATGTCCTTCAGCGCCTGGGTGTCCCCGTCCGGCACCCCCTCGATCTGGGTATCCCACCGGACGATCTGCTGGAAGCGCTGGGCCTTTTCCGCCTCGCTCAGGTCGGAGTTCTCCAGGTTCTCCCAGGCCTCCAGCTCGCTTGCCTGGCCGCCGGCGTTGTCCGTCCGGCTCCACTTGGCGTTGGCCTGTACGCCCTGGCCCGTTGCGGTTTCGTGCTCCCGCATCATTTTGAGGAAGTCGATGTACTCCGTTTCCGGAATCTCCAGGTTGGCGGACCGCCGCTGGAGCTCGCTCTGGATCATCCGGGCCGCGTCCATCTGGGGCGCGTTCCAGGCCGTGGACTCGTCCAGGGACTGGACCAGGGACCGGTAGGCCTCCTCGTCAATGTCCCGCAGGAACGTCCGCTGCCCGTCCTGCATGTAGTACAGCAGCTCCTCCGCCAGCTGCATGGACCTCCCCTCCGTCTGGCTCTCATAGCGGAAAAGCCGGGCATAGTCCTCTTTGGAGAGGCCTGTCGCCTCCTCCTGAAAGCGGTTGTAGGGGAGGGAGTCCGCAAGGCGGCTCACCCGTTCCGTGCCCTCCAGCCCGGCCCCGGTAAAGCCCTCCCGGGCGCTGCCCAGGCTGTCGTAAAACCGCCCGTCCGGCACATCCCCCAGCGGCAGCTCCTCCGCCGCCTCCACCCTGGGCTCCGCCCCGGCGATCCGGTTCTTGGCCCGGATGTAGTCCTGGTTTGGTTCCACGGTTTCCCCGGAGATGGTCCGGTAGCCGTTCGTCAGCATGTCGTCCAGCACCAGCTCCAGCCGCTTGGCCGCCGCGTAGTTCTCCTGGCCGCTGTCGGCAATCAGCCGCTCCGCCGCCGTGATGATCTGGTCACGGGTCAGTCCCATGTCCATGGCGGACCGGAGCTGCTGGGACTCCGTGATGTTCTGGGTGTACCGCCGCCCGCCCGTGGTCCGCTCCATCCTTCTGGTCTGGGGCATTTGGAGGGACACGTCCGCGTCCGTCAGGAGGTCCCGGGCCGCCTGCTGCATGTAGCTGTGGAGCTCCGGCCAGTCAAACTGAAAGGCGTTCACCTGCCGGCTCCCCACGCTCTCCGCCGTCCGCCGGTCGATGTGCTCCGCCGGGTCCGCCCGGAAGGCGTTGCCGGCGGCGTCCAGACCCGCCGTGCCCTGCTCCCACTCCTGGGCCAGCCGGTCGATCTGCCCCTCCGTCATGGTGCTCTGGGGCACCCGTCCCCCCTCATAGGGGGCCGACCCGAAGAGCCGCGCCGCCTCCCGGCCCATCACGTCGTTGACAGAATCCGCCCTCTGTGGTATAGTAGAATCAGAATTGAGGGGACGCGTACCCTCAACCGACGCGGAATTTTCTTGGGAGGCCCGCCCGTCTGTTACGGTGTCGACAGTGCCCAAAGAATCTCCCGCACCATCCCCCGTGTCTGCTACGGTATCGAGGTCACCCGCAAGGGCAGAAGTTCCGTCTGATGTAGACACGGGGGATTCATTATTTGTGAAAATAATGTTCCCGTCCGCATCTACCACCTCATGGAGGTAGTAACGGTTGCTTGCGCTGTCTTTTGTAACAATGACACCTAAATATGTTTCCTGCCCTTTATAATTGATGGGCGCGGCGAAGGTATAGGTGTCATAGTTCCTGCCCTTCCAATTCTTCTGATAATCAATCTGCTGCCCGTTTCGGATGACGTCCGGGACGGCGGCAAAGGTATCGATCTTTGCTTGCCCAACACCATGACCGATCATGCTGTTTTTGATCCGCCCACGGGAGAACAGCACATCTCCGAAGCCAGGCCGATTCACCCGGTTCCCAATGGAGTTGACAAAGGAAACCAGCCGGTCGATCATTCTCCCACCGCGCGGGATTTCCGTCCCGTCCAAAACGGAAACGGGCCTCATTTCCTGGAGGGCAGGAATGCTGCTGCGCACCCGCTCCCGAAGAGGGACGTCCGCCGCCTCCGTCTTGGGGGCGGCATTTTGCTGCCCAAAGAGCCGCTGGACCTCCGCGTCCAGAATCGGCATTTCCGTGGCCTGTGGGGCCGTTTCCGCCCGGGTATCCTGGGACACGGGAATGGAGCTCTCCTGTGCTCCTGCGCTGGATCTGGTGCCGCCATTTCGGTTGATGGCGCTGTTCACGAGCGCCTGCCCCGCGCCCAGCAGTCCGCCGGCCACCGCGCCGCCCAGAAACTCCTGTCCCGCCCGGGAGGGGTTCAGCACCGCGTTCTGGTCCGTTCCCGAGTACAGGGGGTTCTCCGCCCCCAGCACCACGTTCTCTGTCAGCTGGGTAATGGCCCCCTGGATGACCTCCTCACGGCCCTCGTCGAACATGCTCTTGACCCAATCCAGGACCGCGCCCTTTCCCCCCTGGGCCGCGCTCTGGAGCTGCCGGGGGAGGACGTCGATACCGCCGCCAACCTCCACCGCGGAGTTCAGCAGGTTCGTGAGGGTGGAGTAGGCAAGGGCCGTCAGGTCGCTCTCCCCCCGCTCCTTTGCCTCGTAGTAGTCGTTGCCCGCCCCCTGGGCAAAGCTCAGCCAGTAGTTGGGCTGCCTCGCCATGGTGCGGATGCCGTTGAGGATGGAGGTCCCCAGCCCGGACTGTGCCGCCGTGGAGGCCGCCTGGAGCCCCGCCGTGGTGCCCTGGGCGCCCAGGCTGGACCCGGCGGTCAGAAAGGCCAGGGCCGCCTGGGGGATGGCCGCCACCGTGGGGATGCCGAATGTTTCCAGCACGTTCCCGATGGAGCCCGCCTCCTCAAAGGCCGGGGCGAAGTATGCCTCGTTGCGCTGCGCCCCCTCCTGCATCCTCCGGTTCAGGGCCTGGAGGGGCCCCTCCGCGTCCGGCTGTCCCAGGGCCCCCAGCAGCAGGTCCTCGCCGGCGGCCAGGGTGGAGGTGATGGCCCCCGCCGCTTGGTCTGCGCCCCGGACCACCGTTCCGGCCAGGGCTGCCGGGGCGCTGTTCAGCTCGTCCTGCCGCTGAAGGACGTTTCCCACCTCGTCCACGAAGGGACGGGCCATCTCCGTCAGGACAAACCGCCCCACGCTCTCCGGCCCCTCCTGGACCGCCTGATTTAGCCGCGCCCTCGGCGTCTGGCTCAGAGCCGCCCCGCCGGTGTTCCCGGTCCCGAAGCCGCCGCCCCGCCCCGTGTCCAGCGTCACCGGTTCCGTTTCCGGCAGGGAAGGGGAGGGGGTGGTTTCCGGCTGAGATTCCCGGCTCATTTGCAGGGCAGATTCCGCATAGTTGTTCATACGCCGGAAGGGGTTGTTTGCTGACGACGTGCCAATCGGAACCAGCCGCCCCTTACTTTGGGTGTCCTTTTTCTCGGAGCTGACAGACTTCTGAGCCCCGATCTGAACCAATTTTCCCATAGTTGCTCACACCTCGCAAATAATCAGGTCAGTCCGGGGAATATGCGACGCCATACTGCGAAAGAAGCTCCTGGACGCCCTGCTTCTGCCTTGCGGAAAGTTTATTCCACTGGTAGTCCACCAGGTTAATGATACCGTTTTCATTCCCCTGGTTGAGTTGGGATGTAAGGGAATTCAAAAAGGCCTGGTAATAATGGTCGGTCGTCGTGGTCGGCGCGTTGCTGTTGCTGTCGCTTGTATCGCCCGTCCCCCCGGCGTCATAGTCCGCCCCCATGTAGTGCCGGTAGTCAGCCAATACCGTGGGAGTCAAATTCCCCCGGTCGATGGCGTCCATCACCTGGTTGTAGGTCAGCGTGGGCTCATACCCGCCGCTGCCGCCGGAGCTCCCGCTGCCGGAGCTGCCGGAAGAGGACGTGCCGCCGCCCGCCTGCTGCTGGGCCACGGCCTCCCGGATGGCCAGGGCGTCGGAGGCGGAGATGCCGGCGCTCTCCAGGGTGGCGCTGTCCGGCATGATCCCGGCGTTCAGCATGGTCATCGCCAGGTTGTAGGCCGCGTCCCGGCCCTGGCTGTCTAAGCTGTCCCCGTACTGCTGCTGGGCGAAGTCGAACTGGGCCTGCCAGTTGGCCTGCTCCTGGGCCGCCGTTGCCGCGTCCTGGGCCGCCTGGTCCTGCCGGACGTACTCCTGGTACAGGGCCTCCGCCAAAGCGCTGTTGCCGCTGGCCTCCGCCTGGTCGATGGCGTTGCGGTAGGCAATGGCCAGCCGCTCCTGTTCCAGGGCATTCTCCGCCAGGGCGTCCGCCTCCCTTCCGCTGATCTCCGCCAGGTTTCCCTGGAGGACGGAGGACCGGGCCAGCTCCGCCTGGCCGGAGGTGCCCGTGTTCAGCCCGTTGGCGATTCCATACTCCTGAAAGGCCCGCCGCTCCAGCTCGTTCTGGGCGGCGGTTTCGTTTCTGGCCGCCTGGTAGGTTTCCGGGATCTGCTCGGCGTTGGCCCGCAGGTCCGCCGCGTTCTGCTCATAGGTGCTCTTCAGTGCCGCCAGCTGGGCGGCGGTGTTCTGGGCGTACAGCTCCTTCAGGTAGTCCGACAGGTCCGACGCCTCATAGCTGTTCCCGCCGCCGCTGGGCTGACTGGACCCGCCGCCGCTGATGATGACGGTGCCGCCGCCCCGGCTGATGTAGTCGTCCCCGGCGTCCCCGCCGGAGTAGCCGGCGTTCCCGCGGATGGCCTCCGCCTGGGCGTGGGCGTCGTCCCAGGAGATGGAACCACTCTCCGCCTGGTTGGTCAGAGAGGAAATCTTGTCCTGGTCCTCCTTGCTCAGATGCACCTGGTCATATTTTGAAAGTGCCATTTGGTTCCCTTCCTCCTGTTCGTTACTCCGGTGCGTGGTCCGTCCGGAGCTGGTAGACCTTCTCCAGGCGGGCGTCCATGTCGCCATTCCAGCCGTGGTCCTTGTAGTTGGCGTACATCTCGTCCAGGACCCGGCGCTCCGCCGGGGAGGCGTAGCCCTGGTCCAGAAGCCGCTCGATCTCCTGGCTCATCCGGTGGTAGCTCAAAAGCCGCAGGGTCTCCAGGGCCGTGTCGATCCGGTGGAACAGGTCTTTCTTCTGCTCCAGCGCCTCCCGCTCCCTGCTGTCCCGCCGGTCAAAGTAGCGCTTGATGAAAAAGAGCACGATGCTGTTGATCCCCAGGGTGGACAGCAGGGAAACGGCAAGCTCCATGGTTTATTCCCCCTTACTGGAAAGCTGCTTGACGGCCTGGTTGACCCCTGTGGCGGCGAGGCCCGAAACAATCCCCACCGCCACCGCCGTCAGCGGATCCGCGGCCGGGAAGTCCGGCAGGCCCAGGTATAACCCCGCCGCGCCCAAAACCGCGCCGCACAGGCCCATGGTCACCGGTATCCACTTGTTGTCCAGGCCCGACGCCTTGATGACAAGTCCAATCAGGTAGCAGATCACCGTGATGGCCGCTACGCTTGCAATGCCAAAGTCCACAGGCTACGCCTCCTCTCCCAGAATCCCCATCCTGTCCAGGGTGGTCATCACCCGGCAGTAGGTTTCGTCGATGTCCAGCACGTTGTCCGTAAGGCTCTCAGGATCCGGGTCGCTGTGGCCCTGGAGCACGCCCGCCTCCATCAGCTTGCGGATGGTGGGCTGGTAGCTCTCCGGCACGTCATTGATGGTGTGATAAGTAGTGGCCACTTCCTCTGCCTCCCCAAAGGGGCATCTCGGGCGGATACCGCCCGGCCTTGATATCGCTGTCTGTATACCGCTTACCGTCGTCCCACTGGATGTGGGGCAGATCCACAAAACTCCTCCAGTCCCCGCCCCAGGAGAAGCCCATCTCCTTGGCGATGGCCGCCGCCTCCCGGAAGAAGTCCTTGTCGTCGTACTCGTGGCCCTTGACGTTTTTGCAGAAGTCGAAGGCCAGGCCGGAGGTGTCCGCGTGGAAGGTGGGCACCGGGCTGTTGGTGACGATCCCTCCCGGCCGGTGCGGCCCTGCTCGTAGAGGTAGGCCTGGTATTCCCGGTCCCGGACGGTGTTGGTCACCAGGACGTTGAGGCCGGCGGCCCTGCACCGCTCCACCCACAAATGGCAGTTGGCCGCCACATCCGGTCGTAGCAGGTCGATGTCCCGACTATTCAGCATCCTTCTGCTCTTCCTTCTGATGCTCCGCCACGATCCAGTCGCCCACTACGGCGTCCATTTTCTCCCGGCTGGGGTAGGCGGCGTGGAGGGCTTTCAGGACGTCCGGGTCCTTCAGCAGGCTGTGGATCTCCGCGTAGGCCGCGTCCTGCTGGTCGCTGTTCATCGCCGCCAGCTCCGCCTGAGCCTTGGCGTAGTCGAAGCCGGGCAGCAGGCCGTCGGTGTTGCCATCCTGGGCCTTCCCGGCCTTCACGTCCGCATTGAACATGGCAAATGCCACGCCCACGTCCACGTTCTTGGCCTTGGCAATGGTGTAGATCTCCTTGGTGTACTTCAGAAACATAGTGGTGCTCCTTTCTATTTTTGCAAGGGAATCCTTGCAAGATTTGACGATTTGTGGTAGTTTGTATTTGGGCCGATCTTCCTTTTTTGTTGGATGTTCATATTTTGTAAGATGTGGCCCTGCCGCTCCCGTGCTCTCTCTCGCGGGGGCGGCTTTTTTATGCGCTGTAGACCTCCCACCCGGCGGGATAGGCGTCCGGTGCCCAGGTATTCCCGTCGATCAGGGACTGGTACAGCGTCCCGTTGTAGTTGACGATATCCCCGGTGTTGTAGGCGTCGTGGGCCCCGCTGGGCTGGCTCCAGACCGGGTAGCCGCCCTCGTCCAGCCCAAAGGCGTCGTACAGGGACGCGGTGGCGTCCGGCGTCCAGTCCGCCTGAGATGTGTGGGCCTGCACCACCTTGTAGAGCTGCGGGTCCCCCACGCTGTTGGTGCCGTAGGAGAGGATGTCCCCCACGGCGTAGGCCCGGCCCGCCTCCCAAATGGGATAGACGGTGGCCACCTCTAGCGCTTGTTCCTCTGACAGCGTGGTAACGAACATTTGCAGGGCTTTTCTAAGCTGTTCAGCAGCTTGCAGTCTGTTCATGGTTCACACTCCTAACAAAGCGTTCAATACTTCGGTATCGGTCGGCTCCGGTTCGGGTTCCGGCGTCGGTTCTACAGCCTCATAGGTGTAGCCGTTGTCCTTGCAGTAAGAAGTTACAAAGGCTTCATCGGCAACGATGGTGTTGATGAGCTGGCCGTTTTCGTAGATATAGTAGTCCATTCCATCACCTCCAAGAGCTAGGCTGCGGTGTGCATACGGAGTGCGATGACGCCGCTGCCGCCATCCCCACCGTTAGTAGCGTCATCTCTACCTCCATCACCTAATCCGCCGCCACCGCCACCGCCAGTGTTAGCTTGCACGGTTGTAGGGGGTGAATTCCAAGAAGTTGCTCCATCTCCTCCAAAGTCTGCTCCACCCTTACCGCCGTATCCAGCACCGCCTCCGCCTCCATAAAGAACGGTTTCAGTAAAACTGCTATATCCATATACGGAGCCGGCTACACCGTTTCCTCCAGTATCATGAGCTGACCCGGTAACATTACCGCCTCGACCATTACCTGCTCCACCAGAAGTTTGTGTACCATGACTACCGCCGTTTGCTGTAACTCCAAGGAAGGATGAACTTCCACCATTTTCGCCATAGAATTCCGAGTCGAACTTGTCATAAGCATTACCGGTTCCACCTCGACCACCAGCGCCAATAACAGCTCCATATAGTGTGTTAGGTGAAAAGTCCACATTTTCTTGCACCACACAGTATCCACCGCCACCACCGACACTTGCTCGATCTCCGCGGGAAGATCCAGAACGGCAATAACCTCCATTGCCACCACCGCCACCGCCTACGACGGTAACGTCAACCCGCGTGATCCGTCCGGAGAATTTGTAGTTTCCAGACGATGTAATCTTGAGGAAATTTCGTGTTTCGACTGATAGGTCAATGTTGTACGTGATTCCCTTCTGCACGGCCTGGCTGACGGTTTTATCCACCAGGTCGGCGAACCCGGAAACGCTGATATTTGCGGTCCCTTCATCCGCGTATCCGGTTGCGACGCCGTTCTCGTTGGTCAGTGCGAGCGCCGGAGGCGTCTTTCACCGTGACAATCAGCCGCGCCTTGTCCTGGGCGATCATAATAAGCCGGCTGTATATGTCGTTGAACACATCATCCGGCACGGCGTCGCTCCCCAAGCCGTATAGCCCCGCGGTGGCCGCCGCCAGGCTCTCCTCCTTGGTATAGGCCCCCACCTGGGCCGCCGTGACGCCGTGCGGGTTGTTCTTGTTGTTGACGTGGCTGGTCAGGTTGGTCTGCACCGCCGCAGCACTCCCCGCCGGGTCATAGTCCATCTCCGGCAGCAGGCCCTCCGGGATCTTCCCGTCGCTGCTCAGGGTCGCCACCTGGATGTTTCCACTGTTGCCGCCGACAAACAGCTCCCCGGTGTCGGTGGCGAGCCCGTATTCTCCGGGGGCAAGGGCGGGAAGCCCCGCCTTCGTCCCCCGCTTGATCTGGATTGTTACCGCCATGGTAAAGCCCTCCTTTGGTTAGAATGTGCCTCCGTCCACGGTGTCCAGGCTCAGGGTGCCGTCCCCGCTTACAGAGAAGCCGGTGCCAGCCTTGATGTGGCCCAGCACAGAGGAAGATGCCTGTACAGTCACATGGCTCTCCGGCGCGGCACCTACCTCGTCATAGGTGGTGCCGTGGGGGTTGCCATTGGTGATCTGGCTGTGGTCATAGGCGATCTTGCCCCGGTCGCCCCGATAGGCCGTACTCTCCGTTTCGCCCAGCGCCAGGGAGGCGGAGATCTCCACATACTGCGTGCCGCTCCAGCGGTAGGTCAGGTTGGTGTCCTTGGCGATGTAGATCTTGCCGTCCTCGCCGGTTTCCGGGAAATCGCTCTGGCTGTCATACTCCACCACGTCGTCCACATAGCTGGGCAGCTGGGCCGCCGGCACCTTGCCGGTGGAATCCAGCTCCGCTACGCCGCCCGCCTGGCCTTTCTGCGTGGCCGGGATGGCCCCCACGTCGTCCGCCGTCAGAGTAACCGCAGCGGACAGGGGCTTGCCGTTAATGGTGGTGGTGATAGGCACATAGGTGCCGGAGAGATCCGGCAGCAGGGACGCCAGCAGCTTGCCGTCCGCCTGCACCACGGGCACGTTGCCCTGCTGGGTGCCGGTGTTGGCCGTGGCCGCCGTGCCCAGGCCCGTGATCTTGGTGCTCGGGATGCTCGGCAGGTCGGACACCTCAATGGTCTGCCCTGCGGTCACCCGGCCCTTCTGGTCCACGGTTACCTTGGTATAGGTGCCGGGGGTCAGGGCCGCGATGTTGGCAAGGGTCAGCACCAGCTCCACGTTCTGGGTGCCGTCGAACTGCACCGCAGGGGCGCTGGCATCGCCGGAGGCGGAGAACTGCCGGGGCGTGGACAGCTTGGACGCCTGGTCGGCTGTTCCGCCGGTTGGGTTGATGTGGACGTTCCCGGTTGTGGTGCCCACGTACACGTTGCCGGTGTCCAGCGCCACCGCCAGCTCGCCCGGGGCCAGCACCAGGTTGGAAACCGCAGACTGTAAACCTCTCTTGATCTGGATAACTGCCATTGTCATGCTCTCCTTTTCTTTTTTCTTTATTGCCCGGCGTTGCCGTCAATCACAAGGTTCTGGTGGGCCAGAGGGTTCGCCATGTGCTCCTCCAGGCTCTCGGAGGCGTCAACAGCCTCCACGTTGTTCCCGTCCACCAGTAGGTTGGCGTGGGCGGTGGCCGTGGCGTTGTGCTCCGCCACCGGGTCCGCGTCCCAGACGCCGCAGTCGATGTCCTGGACCAGCTTTCCCTCGTCGTCCAGGCTGGCCACACCGCCCGCGGCGCCCTTCTGGCTGGTGGGGATGTAGTCCATCTCCGGCAGATACTCCCCCGGCACCTTTCCGTCCTCCCCCAGGGGGACGTACCCCTCCAGGGCATCGGCCGTAACAAAGGCCTCCGCCGGGTACCCAAGGGTCACCGTCACCTCGTCCGTCACCGCCACGGCCACTGGGAAGCGGTGCACGTCCAGTCCCGCGCTCTCCGGCTGCACCGGCTGGGGGCTGTCCCCCAGGCTGGCGTAGTAGAGCAGCGCGGGGGCGTCGTCCCCCACCCTGGCCAGGACGCCGAACTCCGACAGGTCAAAGCCCTCCTCCAGCCCGCCGTTCATGTCGTTGCGGTACTCCACAATCATGCTCAGCTGATTTCCGGACACCGCCGGCTCCGTGCTGGTGCCATTGGCCACCGGGTCAATCAGGGCGGTCAGAGCCAGGGCTGCCTCCCGGCTGGCCGCGACGCCCTTGCCCACCTGTACCCCGGTGAGTGTCAGAGTTTCCCCTGCTGAAGCCCGGGCCAGCATCCCCTGTCCCGCCGTGGTCACAACAAATCCATACATACCGTCCTCACAACCTCCTTATGCTTCCTCCATCGCCGGCAGCGCAACTTCCCGGATCCGCCAGAAGCCCCCGCCCGTCCGCGCCTGGGCGAGCAGCTGGGAGAGCTGATAGGTGAACCACCAGTCCAAATGGGCCGGCTTGATCTCGTTGACCGCGTCTGTGATGCCCGACACATCCGCAGGTTGACCGGCCAGGTCGGAGAGCACCACCTCAAAGGCGTACGCCTCCGGGTGCTCCACCACGCTCACCTGCTCCGGGTGATAGCCGAAGGAAGCCACCACGCTGGCAATCAGCTCCGCCGTGGTGGTCCCCTGGCCCCGCAGCTTGGCCAGGATGCGCTGCCGCCGCCAGCTGGTCGGCCGGGAGGGGTCCGTGGGCAGGCCGCACCACTGCTCCCACAGATTCAGCCCCCAGGTGGCCGTTTCCACAAACAGCTGCGCCCGGGTGTCCTCCCCGGCCTGGGTCAGGGCCTCCGCCTGCTCCCCCAGCACCCGCTCCAGTTCGCTCACCGGCGGGCTGTCCTGGTAGTACCGGGGCAGCCGGAACACCAGATTGCCGCTCACGTGACGCTCACCTCCCCGGCTACCGGAATCTGTCCGGCCTGGATGGTTACATCCGCCGTGCCCCCGTTCACCGTCAGGCTGGTGAAGTTCTCCACCCCCGGGATGTTCAGCAGAATGGCCACCACCCGGTTGTAAATCAGGGTATAGCTCACGTCCTCCGCCGGCTTGTAGTAGATGGGGGTGTACTTGGCGTCGATCAGGTCCCGGAAATAGCGCCGCAGCCCCTCCTCCAGGGCTGTCTGCACCGTCCCCTTGCTCACCCCCTGGGTCACGGTCACCGCCGCCGACACCGCCACCGTCAGCTCCGCGGCCGCCTCCACCGTCACCGCCGCCCCGACGGGCCGCTCCGTCTGGATGGCCGCCTCCACGGCCTCCACAATCTCCTCGCCGGGGGCCTCATAGTTGCTGTCCGCAATAGTCAGCCCCACCGTGCCGGCCCCCTGGAAGAGCTCCACCACCTTGGCCTGCCCCACCCCGGGCACCGCCAGCGCCCACTGCCGGAACTGATAGCCGTTGCCGCTGGTGGGCGGCCGCTGCACCCGCTCCTGGATTCGGGCGAGCAGGGCCGCGTCACTCTCCGGGTCCGTGCCGCCGCTGGCCTCCTGGTTCTGATAGGCGGTGAGCCCCGCCAGGTTCACATACATCCGGTCGATGGCCCCGGCCTCCACGTTGTACACCGCGCCCACCTCCGCCGCCTCCAGCCGGCCCGTGCCCGTCCCGCCGGACCCCAGGGTCACCTGGGCCATCAGGGAGAAGGACAGGCCCCCGGCGGTCAGGAAAGCCGTCCCCTGGGGGATGACCAGCCCCGCCGCGCCGGTGAAGGAGATGTCGCAGTAGGCCCGTGTGCCCCCTCGCCGCGTGATGTTGTAATACTGCTTCCCCACCAGGTCGATATAGCCCCCGCTGCTCTCGTCCGGAAACACCATGGACGGCACCGCGTCCAGGGCCATGTACGCCTTGCTGATCTCCTCGCTCACCGGCCCGGCCACGGCGTCGGCAAAGCTCCCCGCCATGGAGGAGATCCCCTGTCCCTGCCGGATGCTCCCCAAAATCGCCGCCTTGATGGCCTCCGGCGTCATGCTCTCAAACATTCGCTCCGCTCCTTCTGTAGGGCGGGGGCTTGCCCCCGCCGTCCCTTTTTCGCAGGGCGGGGGCTCGCCCCCGCCGCCGCACAGTGCCGCGCCGCTTTTTCGGCTATACCTCCAGCGTTCCGTCCCCGTATACCGTCCGCATCACCACCCGGATGTGCAGGCTGGACCCCTCCAGCCCCTCCACCACTGCCTGGGCGGAGGTGATATAGGGGCACACCTCCAGGGCCTCCCGCACATACCGCACCGCCTCGCTGCGCCGGGTGTCCTGGCCGTAGGGCTGGCCCACCAGGTTCTCCAGCTCGCACCCGTAGTCCCAGGAAAAGCTGCTGTACCGGTACCGGGCCGTCTGAATGGCCCGCCACGCCCAGCTCTTCACCGCCTCCAGGCCGCTAACCACCACCGGATTGCCCCCGGCGAACAGGGGCGCCCCCTTCTCATAGTCCATGGCCACGTCCCGCAGCAGGGGCAGCGCCGCCGCAGCGCTCTGGGGCGCCGTCTGAAACAGGGGGAACAGCTCCCTCATACAAACACCGCCTTTTTCAGCACATAGTATTCCTGGCCGTCCGCCGTCACCAGCACCAGCACCCGGTCCCCCGCGCGCAGATAGTGTTCCTGGCCCTCATCCTCCGTCCAGGTATAGCTCAGGCCCCGGTCCACCTTCACGTCCCCCTGGGTCAAGGACAGCCCGCCGCAGGCCAGCCGCAGCTCCCCCTGCCCGGCCTCCAGCACGTCCCCGAACAGCCACCCCCCGGGCGCAAAGGCCCCCTGCCGGCCTGTCCCGCCGTCCAGCATGGCGGCCAGCCTTGCATATATATCGCTCATTGCCTCGCCTCCTCAGTCCGCCTGTCCGGCGCTGGTTTCGTTCATCAGGTTCCGGAAGTTCAGCCCCAGCTTGCAGAAGTACAGCCCGTTTTTGAAGGTGTGGGTGTCGCTGTCAATCCAGCACAGCCCGGACGCCCCCGTGACGTTGTCCCGCAGAATTACCGCGTTTCCCGTAATCAGCGCCGGGTTGCCCAGGCACTGCACCGTCATGGTCTGCTGCTGCCCGCTGTCCTCCAGGATGGCCCTTGCCTCCGCTCCCGCGTCCTGGCCGCTGCGCTGCTGCAAAATCCGCTGCAGCCGCCCGAAGGCGGCGATGCTCTCGCCGTCCTCCACCGTCCGCACCAGCTGCCCGGTGTCCGTGTAGATGGCCACCCCGTTGCACAGACCGGAGATGTCCTCCGTCACCTGCAGGCTCTGCAGGTTCTTCCGGGGCATAATCTCCAGCGCCGCGCTCCGGGGCTTCTCCACCGCCTCCAGCGCCCCCGCGCCGTTAAAGCGCAGCAGGTACCGCCGCCCGTTCTGCTCCCCCGCCAGGGTGTAGAGGGTGGCGGCAATTTTGTCCAGGGCCACCCCCGGGAACTTCCGCGCCACCCGCACCCCTGTGGCCGCCAGCGCCCCCACCGGGATGCCGAAGTCGGCGCACAGGGCGGCCACCGCCTGCTCCGGCGCGGCGTCCGCGTAGCTGTACCACCCCTCGTTCCCCGCCAGGTAAAACCCCCGGTCCAGGGCGGACAGGTCCGTGGTCTGGCCCTGGGTGCTCCGGCTCCGGGTCACTGCCACGCCGGTGAACACCGGCGCGCCCCCCAGCAGCAGCTGCACCCCGGTGCCGTTCTCCGTGGGTAGCTGCCGCAGGCTCCCGTCCGTGGGCGTGGCCAGCACCGTCTCCACCTGCCGGGCGGTCTGCCGGATGCTGCCGCTCCAACTCAGACTGCTCACTCGCTGCGTGGCGTCATAGGCCGTGCCGTCCCGGCCCGTCAGAATCAGCTGATATTCCCCCACGGCTCAGCCCCCCTCCGGCAGGGAGAGGGTCCAGCCCCCGTCCCCATAGCGGGCCGTGGTCGCTTCCGCCGCCCGGGCGCTCTCCGGCTTCTCCTCCGCCCCCGGCAGCTGGTCCCGGGGCGGGATTTGGAACACCTGTCCGGGGTAAATCAGGTTGGCGTTGGCCACCTGGTTATAGGCCGCCAAGTCCCAGCACAAGCTCCCGTCCCCATAAAACCGCCGGCAGATGTCCCACAGGGTGTCCCCCCGCACCACCTCATAGGTGCGCGCCTGGGAGGCCCCCGTGGCGCTGTCCCGGCTGGCCGCGGGCTGCGCCTGCTCCTGGGCGGGCAGCACCGGCGTCTCCGGCTTGAGATACTGCCGGATGGTCAGGTCCGCGTACAGGTCGTTGGTGCCGTCCTGCTCCCGGTATACCGCCGACTCCAGCAGCACCGCCTCGTTCACCGGCGTGCCGCTCACCAGAAAGCGGAGCACCGTCCCCGCCTCAATCCACCGCTCCAGCTGCGCCACATAGCTCCACGGGTCTGTGGACGCCCCGGGGGACAGGAAGGGATAGGCGTGGGCGGGCAGGATGCACTCCGCCAGCGTGGCGGAGGCCATCCGCCGTCCCCCGAAAAAGTTCAGGTCCCCCAGCTGGTCCACCGTCACCACCTGAATGGCCGCCTGCCGCGCCCACTCATAGCCCGCCGGCGTCACCGGCAGCACCAGCTGGGTGCCGCTCCCCTCGTCCAGAAAGGTAATCAGCCGCTTCACCCTATCACCCCCGCCTTCTGGGCCAGTTCGATTTTGCGGACCAGGATTTCCGCCAGCTCCTCCGCGTCCTCCTCCGAGCGCACCGTCCAGCTGCCGCTCAGGTTCACCGTGACGCCGCCGCCGCTGCCGCCCCGGTCCAGCTCCCGGGCCTGGGACGCCGTCAGCACCCGCTCCCCCTCGTGGAGCAGCGCCGCATAGTTGTCATAGGGCACCCGCCCCAGACCCGCCGCGTGGCTGTCTGCCGTGGCGCTGGCACGGTAGAGGGCGTAGGCGCTGGGGTCTGCCAGAGGGTTCGCCGCCACCCACTCGGGGTAGGACAGCACGCCCTCCGGATCCCCCTCGTCCCGGCTCTCTATCAGCGCGTCCATCAGGTCGCTCTCCGGGGACCAGGCGCTCTGGGTGGGCTGGCCCAGGCTCAGCGCCTGAGCGCGGGTGTATTCGTTCTTCCATCCCTGCAGGGCCGCCGTATTTTGCCGGATGGCGTCGATCAGGGTCAGCTCCGTATCCTGCACCAGCTGATATTGCTCGCTGCTCTCGTAGGCTGCTGTGGCCAGGGATTCCGCCTGCCGTCTGAGGCTGTCCATCTGCAGGCCGGCCTCCTGACTCCCGGCGTCGTATTCCGCGCTGGCCTGGAGGAAGCTCTCCCGCATCTTCTCCAGTTCCGCCTGCTGCCTGGAGTCAAACAGCGTGGTGTCCTCCCCCAGAAGTACTGCGGAGAGGGCTTCCCTGGTGTACTGCTCCTGCAGATTTTCCAGGTAAGCCTGATTCTGTCCGGCAATGGTATTGATGCTTTCTACCGCTTGACCCAACGCCCCGCCGTAGGCGTCAATTTCCGCTTGGAGGCCCTGGCTGCGTTCGGTGTTGTAACCTTCGCCACGGGCGTTGTCGAGCTCCGCCATGGTGTCCTCCAGGGTGGAGGTCAAGCCGGAAAAGGTCTGCGCCATGGTTTCCATCGCCCCGCCGTACCGCGCCTCCATACCCCGCTGGATAACATCCACAGCCTCCTGGCCGTTGATATCACCGGCAGAGATCATGTCGTATATCTCGCCCTGGGTCTTGCCATACTCCTCGGCTAGCATGCCGATCACATCCACGCCCCGCTCCTGGAGGATGTTGAGATACTCCAGGGTTGCCTTGCCGGAGCTGTTCATCCGGCTCATAGCCTGGGCCATCATAGACATATCCGAGGCTGTAACGCCTACGGCGCTGCCGGCGTTGCCGATAGCCTCCAGCAGCTCTAGCATCCGCTCCGGGCTGTCCCCAAAACCGGTGGCCAGGGCGCGGGACATCTGGGTCAAATCCGCATACTCCAGGGGCGTATCCGCCGCTAAGGTCCGGAGATCTCTCAGGTAAGACGACCCGCTGTCCTTACCCAGGAGCTGCGCAAAAGCGATAGCGTCCAGTTCTCGCTGGGCTGCTGTGGCGCTGCCGCTGGTCAGGCTCTCCTCCGCCTGAGCTGTGCCGGACTCATAGAGCTGCTGGTAGTAGGCCTTGAATGCCTCGTCCTGGGCTTGGTAAGTCTGGGAGGCGCCCTGGACTGCGCCTAGGGCGCCCCCAGCCAGAGCGCCGAGTATTGTTCCTATGCCGGGAGCCACCATAGAGCCGATAGCCGCACCGCTTCCAGCACCGCTCAGGGCGCCGGAAAATAGGGAAGCTGCCTCCGAACCATAGGCGGAGGACACCAGGACCTGTGCCCACTGGCTGACCACCTCGCCCACCTGGGACAGGGCACCCGCTTGACCAAGGGAGGACAGGATCCCTGCGCCGCCTGACCGGCCTGCCCGATTTTCCGTTTTCGAAATGGCATCCGTTGCGTTGAGCAGGTCCTTTTCAGTTTGCCGGGCCTGTTTGCTCACCAAATTCAGCTGCTGCTCCACATGGCTGTAGTTCTGCAGGGCCTCGTCAAAGTCTGCCCGGGCTGCCGCCCGCTCTGCGTCGGTGGCGGAATCCCCCAGGCTCTCCAAAGCCTGCCGCATCTGATCCACCTGGGCTTTTGCTGCTTTCAGGTCGAAATTCTTCAGCTGAAATTTGGTGGCGGTCAGGGTATCCAGTTGCTGTTGGAGCCCTTCGGCATCGTTTTTGAAGCTGTTCAGGGAGTTTTTCATCCCAACAATGGACTGGGATAAATTGTCCTTGACGCTGAGGGCAATACTGGCGTCCGTACGGGTTCCTGGCATTAGATCTCACCGTCCTTTCGCCGCCTGTAGTCGATCAGCAGCGCCCGGATCAGGATCCGCTCCCCAGGAGGCCGCCTCAGGTAATCCCCGGGAAAGATCCCGTGACTGACCAGCAGCCGCTGGGCTGTGATCAGATCTGGGCGCTGTGTCAGTTTTTTTCCAGATCCTCCACTGCGGAAACCAGTGCCGCCTCCTCTAGCTCCTGATTGTTCAGTGGGACTACGCTGTTTGCTGCGTAGCCGTTGAGCCGGTCAATCACCCGGCACAGCTTCTCCACCTCTCCCATCCGAAGAAGTTTTTTCAGAGCGTCCGCCGGAGTGGCACAGCCCATCTGGTCGTGGTACCATGATTCCTGCTTGAGCTCCGGGTGGTTGGTGATAGATGCCAGCAGCAGGTGGATCTGCGGATCAGCCTCCCTGCGCACACGCACCAGCCTGTCATATGGGAGCTCCTGCAATTCCAGCTCCAACCCAAGCCGGGGCAGGCGCACGCGCGCCCGCTCCGGCTCAAACTCCGGCAAGTCCAGCAGAGATGCCGCTATATTCCGAACTTTCGTTCCCATCACTGCACCTCAATCTCGTCCAGCAGCTCATACAGGCTGAAGGTGAAGGGGGCCGTCACCGTGCCCACCGTGGCCGCCTGCCAGTCCGCCAGGGTCAGATCGTCAAAGCTCACGTTGTAGGCGGCCACCCGCTCCGCGCCGTAGCTGTCCGGGTCCCGCAGCTTGGAGATCACCGTGCACCGCACGTCCTCCCCGTCCTGCAAGCCCTGCTGCCGCCGGATAAAGCCGCTGTCCACCTTGTAGAGCGTCAGGCTCCCGGTGCCGCTGCCGCTGGTGGCCTTGCTGTCGTCCATGAACTGGCCGCACAGGTTCACCGTCTGCTTGTTCTTGGCCACCTTCAGTTGGCAGGCGGTGCACTCGGCGATCTTCTCGCCATCCACCCACAACTCGCCATAGGTGCCGTTGATCACGCGCTTGGCGCTGTCAAGTCGTCTTGCCATATGTCATCCTCCCTTACGCCGCCAGGTCGGACAGGGCGTCAAAGGACACCTGGAAGTCCTCCATGGCGTCCACCAGCCGCCCGCCGGCCTTGATGAATACCCAGCTGCCCGTCTGGTACTCCCGGATCTCCTGCTCCGTCATGGAGGCGGTGTCCACGCCCTGGCTCTGCATCCACTTCTGCTGGGCCTCCGCATCAATTTCGCACCAGCTCTCCCCGGGATTCAGCACCCCCTGGGCCTCCAGCTCCTGGAGAAAGGCGGAGATGGCCGTCACCAGCACGCACTTGTTGTCATAGGTGTTGGGGTACCGGCCCACATACTCGTTCTGGATGGTGGTGCGCAGGAAGTAGGTGACCAGATCCATGCCCTCCACAATCTTAATCTTGCTCCAGTCCGCGCTGCCGCCCTCCGGAACGGTGGTCAGGCTGTTCACACCCCGGGCAATCTTGGCCACCAGCCCGTCGTGCATCAGCACCAGCTCCCCGTCGTTGACCGCCTCCTCCAGCTCCTCGGTGTCCCGGGGCGTCACGGCCGTCAGCTCGGGCAGCTGGGCATAGGTGGCGGACATGCCGGAGGGGATGCCCGCCAGGATACCGGCCATCCGGCTGGCATACTCCCCGGCGGTGTAGGTGGTCTCCCCCTCCGCCAGGGCGTCGTCCGTCTCCGTAAAGGCGATAATCCCCATGTTGTCGGGGGCCGTGGCGGGGTTAGGCTCCACCAGTTTCTCGGTGTAGTAGGCCGCCCGCCGCCCCTTCACCCAAGTTTCCAGCAGGGTCTTCTCCGCCGCCGTCACGTCGGGGGGCGGCGCGATGTAGTCCAGGCTCATCCCCTCGATGAGTTTCAGCCCCGCCTCCAGGGCGGTGGTGTCCTCCGTGCCCGGGGCGATGACCACCGCCGTCACCCGGCTGGGCGTCCCCCGGTCGCTGCCGGTAAAGGCCCGCCGCAGATACGCCTGGTTGTCCGCCCCCAGGGTGGCGGGGATCAGCGCCGCGCTGCTCAGCTGGTGCACTCCCTGGGCCTGGGCGTCCCGCACAAACACCCCTACATAGCCCCGCTTGCTCCGGTTTGCCGCCGCCCTGGCCGCGCTCTGAAAGGAAATCGTCAGGCTGGGCAGCCCGATATTGGTCGCCATACAATCACTCCTTCTTTGTCGATACGTCCATTGTAAATTCTTCCATCAGCGGCACGCCGCTGACGCTCTCCGGCTCCGTGTCCTGGTCCACATACCCCGGCCGGCTGTCCAGCCAAGAGGCTGTAAACTGAACATAGGCCTCTCCCGGGCCGGGAGATGGAGCCCCCAATGTCAGCACAATGTGCCGATCTCCTACCTGGATGGACGGCCCGCTGAAGGCCTGAAGGACCGCCAGCTGGTCGAGGCGCAGCGATTCAGTGCTTTCCAGTGCGTAGCTGTCAGTGGCGGCGAACAGCGTCAGCTCCGCCGTAAAATCCCACCGTACCAGCCCCAGGTTTGCGTCGCTCCAGTCCGCCTGTGTCACATAGAGGAAACCAGAGGGACGTTTATGATCTACCGGGCAAAAGTCCCGGTAGATCATCCGGCCTGGCCAAAGGGCAGAAATCTTCTCCGCAATGGCTTCTGTCAATTCCTGATAGGTCACAACATTCCCTCCAATCCATCACAGATCAGGTTCGCCAGTTGTCGGGCTGCTTCTTCTGCAATTCCGGGCAGCTGCCGACGTACCGCATCGTAGAACCACCGGCCGGACACTGCCGGAACATGGATTCTGGGGCGGTACCCCTTGCCACCTCTGGGCTCTGAGATCCTGTGACCGCCTTCAATGGCGTTGGTGATATAGCCTACCGGGTAGCGGGTGCCGCTTTGTGTCATCTGAAACACATCTGATGCAGGCCGGACGGCCACATACCCCCCCTTGCTGCCCATATGGGGTTCCTGCCAGCCGGCGACCTTACCTGTGCCGCCGATTCTCAGCCTGACCTGCTCCAGGATAGTGCCGCCAACCTGCCGCAGCAGCAGCTGTTTTTCTTGGGGAAAGCGTTGGAGCAGTCTGTCCCAGGCGGACATCAGCTGGTCCATTCCTCTGGCGTCTACTGCCTGTGCCATTACACATCCCGCCTCCAGACAATCTCATACTCATTTTTGTATGGATCCAGCACATGGCAGGCCGCTACGTTGTACACCGCCCTGGCTGGCCCATCCTGGACGGTAATCAGATCGCCAGGACGAAGAACTATCGGCTTGGGTACTACCAAAACGTAACCAGTCTCCTGCTCGGCATGGGTTTCCTCTCTCTCGTATCGAGCATATTTTTCTGTCAGGACGCCCGGGAAGGCCAGGCGCATCGTTTCCGTGGAAACCGGTCGTCCGGCGGTACCTACCGTATCCGCTGTTCTAGAAGCCAGGCACTGTACCATTTCCACCAACGCCGCCTCCAGCCGCAGGTGGAGCCGCCCCTCCGGAACAATGGAGGTCAAAAACAGGTGCCGCCTTGCCCCGCTGAGAAAATCCGTCCACAGCAGCGCGTTGTGGAGGGTGATGGCCTGCCGGCGGATCAGGACCTGAGCGGCCCTGGCTCCGATCCCCACAGAGGAGAACAGGTTCTTTTTGGCGGTGCTCAGCTCTACCTGCCCCTTGGTGGACGCCATACTCGTCCAGTCCCATGTATTGGGGCTGACCTCCTGCAGGGCAAGAACCTGCAGGTCTTCCGTCAGTTTCCCCGCGTCAATGCTGGTCCTGCTCATGTTATCGCTCCTCCCCGCCGGGTGTCCGAGTCGGACACCCGGCCTCTATTCCTCCGCTTCCGGCAGCGCCGACAGCTTCAGCTGATTGAGCTGCCGGCGGAAGGCTGAGTTGTCCTGCAGCTTTCCCTGGTCAAACTGGGCGCCCCGCTGGTCAAAGCCGTCCAGGGTCAGGGCCTTCATCACCTGAAACCACAGCGGCCAGGTGCCCGATGACCGCTCCGGCTCTGTGACCCCCGCCCCGGCCAGATAGCTCTGAGCGGAGTCCCAGGCGTCATTCAGATTCAGCATATCGGCGTCGTCGGCGTTTTGAGCCGCGCAGTAGGCCTTCACCTGGGACAGCAGGTCCTCCGGGATCCCCACGGCCTACACCGCCAGGGTCCAGCCGTTTTCCGCGGGCCGATAGATCTGCCGGGCGGCCGCCACCGCCGAGCAGGTCACAGCGGCATCCGCATCGTGCTGGAACTTTACCGCCACATACCGGCCGTACTCCGGCGACACCTTGTAGCTCACCACCGCCGCCTGGGCCGCCGTGCCTTCGGCGTCGGTAAAGGTGGCCTCTCCAAGCTCCTCCGCGTCGCTGCCGCCGCTGTCGCTGGCAGCCAGCAGCGTCACGGTCAGGCTTTTGCCCGCGCCCAGAGGGGCCGTAGACACCACAAACTCCACCTCGTCCGCTCCGGAGGCATCTACATAGCCGCTGGTGGTTCCCGTGGACGCGCTCACGCTGGCCGGGGCCAGTACGGCCTGAAAGGCCAAATCCTCACAAATACGTTTCATGCTCCTGTCCTCCTTATCTCCGGTCCGCCAGCGCCACGAAGGGGCTGCGGGTCTTGGTGCTGTTCTTGATGGTCAGGGGGCTTTTCACCTTGGGCGTTCCGTTGCAGCGGAACACCACCCGGAAGCACATCTGATCCGTCAGGAATTCCACGTGCATGCTCCAGTCCTGCTTGACGGAGCCCTTGCTCAGCAGGATGTACTGGAAGGGATCCACCAGCATCACATCGCCCACCACGCCGGGGGAGGCGCAGTTCTGGTCAAAGATCACCGGCTTGCCCAGCACCCGCTGGGTGTCAAAGTTCCGGATGCCGCCCTCGGGGTCCCAGAGGAATTTGGAGGCGCTCCCGTCGCCGCTGGAGATGGAGAGGGTGGGCAGCTGCTCCTCCAGATCCGGGTGCATCACCCACACCAGCCGCTCCCGTCCCTTGGGCATGGAGCGGGCCTGCATCTTGATGACGTTGTTGCCCACCAGCGTGCCGGCTGCCTGGCCGGACTCCTTGGGTACGGCAATCAGGGCGGAGCTGTTCAGCCAGCCCAGGGGCTTGCCCACGCCGTCGCCGGCGATAACCGCGCCGGTGAGCAGCTCGTCCGCCGCCAGGGAGAAGGCCGTGGAGTAAAAACCGCTCATGAAGACCGCGTCCTCCAGCATCTCGTCGGTGGCATAGGCGAAGCCCATCATCTTCTCCAGATCCAGTTTGATCTCCCGGAGCTTGGGATGGGTGGCGGGCACCGTGCCGCCCTCGCTGGCCCAGAACATCCGTACGCCGCCGAACACGCTGGAGGAGATGTCGGTTTCATCCACCGCCACCCAGCGCATGGCGTTGGCGCCGGAGCTGCAGGTGTAGCGGTCCAGGCGCTGGAGCAGGCTGTTGCGCTCCAGGGCGCTCTCCAGGATCCGGCCGGCAAAGTCGGTCTGGATGGCAAAGCCTCCCTCCGCGCCGGTGCCCTCGTTGTTCCCCAGCACCGCGTTGTTCACCTGCTGGAGGCGTCTGTCCTGGATCCCGTGGCGGCGCAGGTTGTACACGGCCTTCAGCTGCTCGCCCAGGCTGGCAAAGGGCCGGGTATCGTCCTGCTTCTGAGATTTGGGGGACTCGCCGTCCTGGCGCAGGGCGCCGTCATAGACCGGGTCGGCCTCCTGCCCGCTGGCCTGGGCCAGCCGCTCCAGGCTCTTGATGGAGTTGTTGATCCCCTCCATCTGATCGGTAATCTCGTTGAGCTCATCCACCTTGCCCTCGTCCGCCAGGGACTGCGCGCTGGCCATCAGCTCCTTCTTCTTCGCCCGGAGCTCCTCAATTTTCGCCTTGAAGTCCATGTTGTCAAAATCTCCTTTCTGTCTGTTTAATACTGTGCAAGCGCCCTGAGCTTTGCCAGGGTGCGCTTTGCTTCCTCCATCTTGGCGGCCAGCGCCCGCTCCTCCGCCACATGGACCTGATACCGCTCCCGCATGGCCGCTGTCAGCCGGATGCGCCGCCCCGCGGCCACAAAGGCCGCCGGATCCGCGTTCTCTCCGCCGCTGCCGACGATCTCGTCGATCAGGCCGTAGCCCTTGGCCTGGGTAGGGGTAATCCAGGTGTCCTGCGCCATCAGTTCCGCCAGGGCTTCCCGGTCCGCCGCTCCCGGCCGGGCTAGGTAGATCTCCAGTACGCAGTCCCTGGCATTTTCCAGTCCCTGGGCGCTGCGCCGCATCTCCCGGTAGTCCCCATCCGCCTGTCCCAGCGGGTTGTGATAACACAGCAGAGCCCCAGGCTCCGACTGGATCACCTGGCAGCCCGCTGCCGCCAGGGTGGCCGCGCTGGCTCCATAGCCCTGGAACAGGGCCGTGGTCTTTCCCTGATACCGCCGCAGCATGGAGCGGATCTCACTGCCCACCGCCATGCTGCCGCCCGGGGAGTTGATGAGCAGCGTCACCTCATCCCCGCCGGCGGCATCCAGGGCCGCCTGGATGTCCATGGGGGCCGTGATGTCCCGCCACCCCCACCACCTCAGAACGTCCGCGCTGTCGTTGTCCCAGAGCTCGCCCCGGAGCTGAATATCAACCACCTTCGCCTCCTCCTCTCACAATGGATCGCAGGGATCCGAAATTTTTACTCAGCAGGAACTCCTGCCCTAAGCCGCCGGGAATCGGCGGCTTCTCCTCCAGAGCCCGGCACTCGTCCGGGTTGTAGATGCTGTTGCGGATCATCCGCTCGTAGAAATTGGAGCGGGTCAGGTCGTCCCCCCGCAGCAGAACCGACACATTGCCGTGGACGTACCACCCCAGCCCCCGCTGCTGACGGCTCAGGAGCTTTTGGGTGTTCTGCTGCTCCCACTGGGTCACAAAAGGCACCAGGGTGTCCGTCACATAGTTCACCCGCTGCTGCTGGTTGGAGTCGTAGCTCTCCTTGCCGGTCTGAAGCATGTGCTTCGGCACCCCGGTAAACCGGGCGATCTCCTCCACGGTAAAGGTCCGGCTCTCGATAAACTGTGCGTCGCTCTGGCTCAGCCCCAGGGGCGTGTACTTCATGCCGTGATCCAGCACCGCGATTTTGAAGGCGTCGTCTGAGGCATACCGGGCGAATTCCCGCTTGACTTTGTCCTTGGTGACGGGGGAGGCGTCCGTGTCCACCTCCACGATCCCGGAGATGCGCGCCCCGTTCTGGTAAAACTTCCTGCCATATCGCTGGGCCAGGGCGTCGGAGGCCACCGCCTCCCGGGCCAGGTCCAAAACCCCGCGCCCCCAGATCCCGTTGTAGGTTTCGAAAAACAGGATGCTCAGCTCCCGGGGAGCAAAGACCTTCTGGACTCCGTCCACGTTGTAGCTGTACCAGTAAAGCGGCCCCTCCGGATCCTTGTAGACGCTGCAGCAGTCTGTGGGCAGGGCGATCCGCTCCACCAGCCGCCCGGCGCTGTCCCTCCGGTTCCACACGGCGCCAAAGCCGTGCCAGAAGGCATTGGACATCACCACCTTGTTCAGGAGAAACGGCGTCATGTAGGCGCTGGGCCGCCGACTCAACAGGCGCTGGAGAAGTTCATCCTCCGCTGGCTGCCGGGCCCCGTCCACCTTCTGAAACACGCCAAAAGGGATTACCCCGAAGGCGTTGGACAGGATCCGGTGGGCCGCCGCCACCGGGGAGAGCTGCTCGGCGGCCTCCTGGCCAGTGGGCGACTCCTCCCCGGAAAAGAAGATATCCCGGAGAATTTTCTCAAACTCTCTCTGGGCGTCCCGACTCTCCTGACCGGCCCCGGGCGCCGCCATGGCCTGGCTCAGAATCATTTGCCGCCGCCCCCTCTCCTGGACCGGGCGATTACCACGGCGTAGGCTGTGAGCCAGACGCCCGCGCAGATCAGCGCCCCTGGCTTTCCCGCCAGCTCAGCGGCCGCCGCTGTGCAGCAGCAGCCAGCCCCCAGCAGGCACAGATCATCCAGATATAGGGCCAGGCCGCGGCCCAGAGCCCGCAACCCCTGCCCTAGGACGGGAGCCGCTCTGCCCCAAAGGGCTCTCCATTTTTCTTTCACACGCTCCTCCTTCCTACAGGTGCCAGGATTCCGCCAGCACATGCTCGTTGATATCCGGGCCCTGGGGCATTTTCGCCATGGCCGTCGCCAGCGCGATGATCCAGGCCACTGCAATGTCGATCCGCCCGGTGCTGCGGTTTTTCATGGGCTTCATGTTCTCGTTGCCGTCCACCGCGCAGCGCACATTTCCAAAATTCCAGCGGGCACAGGTGTTGTGCTCGTGGAGCATCGCATGCTTTCGGATCAGCAGCTCCAGCTGCTTGGTCGCCGGCGACATGCCCAGCATGGTCTGGGAGATCTCAATAACCTCCAGCCCTTGGCGCTCCTCGCTTCCCCTCATCAGCCGCTGGCTCAGCGTCCAGCTCATAGCCGGGTCCAGCCCCAGGGTCAGCAGATCAAACCTGTCCGCCGCCGCCCAGATCGTGTCCTCTACCCGGCTGTAGTCCACAATGTCGCCCTCACACAGCTCCAGGAAGCCCGCCCGGGCCCAGTCCCGATAGGGAACGTGGTCCCGCTGCTCCGCTTCTTCCACGCCTTCCTCCGGCCGCCAGGCCCAGAACAAGGTCACCCAGGTTTCCAGCCCCTCCTGGGGCGGGAATACCAGCACAAAGGCCGTCAGGTCCGTACTTTTGGACAGATCCAGGCCGCCGTAGCACTTTTTCCCCGCCAGGCAGTCCCGGGCCGCCTGCCGCCGCTCCAGAACGTTCAGTTCCTTCCACTCCGGCCGGTTCCACTGGGTCTTGTCGTACAGGGGTAAGGGAATCCAGCTGACCGCTTTTACGCTGATCCACTGGTTCAGCCTCAGCCAGCGGAACAGTTTCTCCGCCGCCGGGCTCCGCTTCGCCGCCTGGGCCTCCAGCCGCAGGGCGCGCAGCGTCAGATTGTATCCCAGGGACGGATTGCACTGGTACCATAGCTTCTCATCCCAGATATCCACCGCCGCCAGGTCGTCCGGATCATCCCCGACCAAGGCAGTCAGGCCGTAGAGCACCGGAAGCCAGTTGCTCTCGTCCCGCTCCAGCAGGGCCGCCTGGGCTGTGGGGAGATCCTCCTCTGCGGTGTTACGCAGGGACAGGACCTGCCGCGGGTCCCCGCCCTCCGCCAGGATGCGCCGGAGCTGCCGGGCATCCCGGATGGCCACCGCCTTTTCGTGGATCTCCCAGCCGATGCTCTTCCGGTCCGGATCGTCGCCCGCCGTGGTCAGCACGATCCACACCGGCTGGCTGTGGGCAGCGCCTGCGGCGCCGGTCATCACGTCCCACATGTCCCGGTTGGGCTGGGCGTGGAGCTCGTCGAAGATCACGCAGCTGGGCTTATATCCGTGCTTGGAGAAGGCCTCGGCGGACATGACCTGCATTAGGCCCACTGTAACCCACCGTAGGCCCCCGTTTTCCGATTTGACCCTCCGGCGGTACTCCACCATCTTCCGGGACTTAGTGATCTTCAGCTCCCCACGGGCAATCATCTTTGCTGTCCAGGGTGCCGACTCCAGCATGAACACCGCCGCCCGGAACACAATACTGGCGTTGTCCTTATCCGCGGCGCAGAGATAGACCTCGGCGTTCAGCTCCCCATCCCCGAAGAGATGGTAAAGCCCCAGGGCCGCCGCCAGCTCACTCTTTCCGTTTTTCTTGGGGATCTCCAGGTAGAGGTATTGGTACTGCCGCAGCAGCCGGCCGGACGCCTCATCCCGTTCCAGGGTGGAGTAGAATTCCATCAGGTTTTCCCTCTGCCAGGGGTACAGGCGGAAAGGCCTGCCTGTGGCGGTGGTGGGCAGCCGCTCCACAAAGTCGCAGACAAACTGCCCGCACTCCCAGTCCCGCTCCGCCACAGGTTATCCCCCCGCCGCCCGAGCCTGCCGGGAGCGGAGTTTCCGGGTAAATTCGTCCTCCTCGCCCTCATCCCTGGCCGCATTGGCCAGGAACTCCGGCACCACCAGCCGGCACCGGGAGGAGATGGAGAGCCCCATCACCTCGGCGCACTGCCGGCACTGGCGAAAATAGGTGCTCTGCACGCCGGTCCACTCCCTGGCTGTCCGCTCATCCTTCTGCCGGATGGCAGCGGACGCCAGTTTATCCGCCCGCTGCCATCGCTCCCTGGCAACCAGGAATTGGGCCAGCACGTCCCGGTCCAGCTCCGTGTACAGGCCTGCCTGCCGCAGGATCTCCCCGATCTCCCGGAACTCCCTGTGGAATTTCTTTCCCAGCCACACCGGAGGTGTTACCTGGTCGGGAGGAGGGACGTGGACCTCCTGATCCCGCCGTCTGTCCTCCTCTGCCTGGCTGAGGTGCTTTTGCCCCCGGGCCTTTATCACGTCAGTTGGCTGCCTTGGACCCGGCATTGCCGGCACCCCCTCTCACTTAGACTGAAATCATTTCCGCTATCCGCGCCTGCGCACCGTCCACAGCAATCTCAAAATAGGACCTCTCCCGCTCGAACCCCACGAACCGCCGCCCGGTGTTGAGGGCGGCCTCAGCAGTGGTGCCGCTGCCCATGCAGTTGTCCATCACCAGATCCCCTGGATTGCTGTAGGTTAAAATCAGATACTCCATCAGCTCCAGAGGCTTCTGGGTGGGATGATGCCGCCGCCCGCGGAAAGGGAAGCGCAGCACTGAGCGCGGGTAATTGGTAAATTCCTGCACATGCTCCTTGTCCAGGCCGCCGTATACGTTCCCGCCCCGGCGCCCTGCCGCCCGGCGGACGGGCCGCTCCAGCCGGATCAGCCCCTGTGGGTTGTAGGTCGGCTGACGCTGATAGAACACCAGAATCAGCTCATGGGAGCGCAGGGGCTGCCGGCGGCAGTTGGCAAAGCCCACGGGCGCCGTCTTTTCCCAGATCAGGTCGTAGCGAAACAGTTTCCTGGCGCTGTTGATGAGATCCGTGGCGAAGGGCTGTGTAGCCGTCAGTACCACAGCGCCCCTGGGCTTCAATACCCGGCGGTACTGCTCCCAAAGGGGCTCGAAAGGGATCACCGCATCCCAGGAGCAGTTTGTCGTTCCATAGGGCAGGTCGCAGAGGATTAGGTCCACACTGCCGGTACCTACACGGCTCATACCCACCAGGCAGTCACAGCAATGCAGTCGGATCCGCCGCTCAAACTCTGTCTTTTCCAGATTGCCTATTGTTTTCCACCTCTTGTCCACCATCTCTTATCGCTTGCATCCCGGCAGCCCCGGCTCTCGGTGACCTTGGCTTCTGCGCCTTCCGCCGGTTCCGGCTATCCTCCATGCTCTTTTCGGAAAATCTCCGTGGGGAAAATTTTTCTCACGGAGGGCTGCCTGCGGTCTTGCGCACTTTTGCCGCAAATCTTCTTGACGGGGGGCGGGCGGAAAGGAATTCCTGCCGGCGCGCGCCCGTCAGGCACGTGCGCCCAAGCGTTCCGCCGCAAGCCCCACCGTCTGGGGCGTAATCAGCGCCTGTTTTTCTTCCGATCCTCCGCCGTTTCCCGGGCGGTCTTGCGGTCGTGGCAGGACTTGCACAGGCTCTGGAGATTGGCCGGGTCGGTGAACTTCCCCCAGTCCCCCCGGTGGGGCGCGATGTGGTCTGCCACCGTGGCCCGGGTACGGATCCCCCGCCGGGCGCACTCCCGGCAGAAGGGCTCCCGCAGAAGCTGCGCCGGACGCAGGCCGTCCGTCCAGATGGGCAGGCTGTACCAGCCGTGGTACTCCGCCGAGGCCCGGCGAGGCGCCTTCTGAGGCTTGTGTCTGGGGCAGTAGCCCTCCCGGGTGAGGACGGAGCAGCCGGGATGCCGGCATGGTCGGAGCGGCTTTAAGGCCATCGGGCTATCACCTCCGGGCAAAACAAAAAGCCGGCACCGACGTTCTCCCGCTCTGGGAGATCATCGGCACCGGCTAACAATCGAGCACTGGCCATGGTCGATATTCACGACGAACTCTGCCTTGCAGTTTCGGCACCAGAGGATCAGCCGGTCGGCGTTGGTGTCCGGGCTGGCCTTCTGGTTCGTGGTCTGCTTGCAGTTGGGACAGACATACCGTCCGTTCCTTATGATCAGTTTAGCAGGTTTCACAGCAGATTGCAAGAGCTTCCCGTCCTTTCTTCATTTATTACACTCTATTCCAAGATTGTTCGCGCGCGCACGCGCGGGTACATCTAAAGGCGGCAAGAGCCACTTGGCGTAGGTGTAGCACCCGAAGCGGTTCCGGTAGAGCGGCTGGTGCTGGAGCACCACGGCATCCGCCGGGATCTCGATGACGCCGCTGGAATCTCTCCAGGTTTCCACAGCCGGCAGCTGCCGGCACAGAGAGCGGCTGGACACCCATAGCTTCCTGTCCAGCGGCAGGACCACGCCGTCGGACCGCTCCTTGTTCATGTACTCCGCCAGCCGGGCGTAGCTGTCCTTCTCGCCCTTCAGCAGCGGCTGATCGTCCACGTCCACGCCGAAGGGCCAGAGATACCGGACAACCGCCGGCGGGAACTCGCTGTCCCGCAGCACCGCGTGGATGTGGTACCGCCGGTCCCCGTGCCGGCCCTCGATCAGGTAGATGTAGTCGATCTCCTGCCTGCCGCTCCACTTCCGCAGCCGGTAGAGGAAGGCCTTCCACCGCCGCCGGACCTCATCCAGGCTATAGCACTCGTGCTCCCGGTCAAAGGTCAGAGTATAAAAGATGCCGTCCCGGCCGAAGAGGGCCAGCCGCAGCTCCAGCCGGTCCCGCCTGGTCCGGCAGACGCTTGTGACGCCGGAGCTGCGCTTGATCTCCGCCTTCTCCCGCCGGACGTCCAGGGTGTCATACCTGCTGTAGTTGGGCCGCAATGCCCGGCACTCCTTCACCAGCGGCCCCGCCTGCTGGCGCACACAGATCCACGGCCTGCCAGCCGCCCTATCGTCCAAACCGCCGCACCTCCTCCGCTGATACGCACCACTTGGTGCTGTAAACGCTGCCCTCCCAGATCTCCAGGCGCGCCAGCGTGGTGTGGGGCAGCCACACCGGCGAAGCCCGGCCGGTGGTGACCCGGATCCGCAGGGCCCCCAGCGAGCGCTCCAGCTCCAGCTGCCGCCCGCCGTCCAGGGCGGCCTGGATCGCCTTCAGATCATTCCCGCTCAGGAGCACCCTCAGTCCCCTCCCGGCCTGCCGGCTTGCCGCCCATACCCAGCAGATCCTCCAGCGCGCTGTCCACCAGCCAGCCGGGGGAGCGGCTGTCTGCCAGAATATCCACCAGCTCCTCCATCTCCATGAGCTTATACGCCGCGGCGTAGGCCAGGGGCGGCAGGGCGGCCAGCTCCACCCCGCGGAGCCCCCAGCTGCCGTCAGGCCTTTTCCATGTCAGCCTCATGCAGCTGCCCCTCCTCCGATCTGATCTTGTCCAGAGCCCGGTCCACGGCCCGGAGCTGCTCCATGGAGATCGCCCCGCCCTCAAAGAGGGCGGAGCGCAGGAGCTCCGGCGTTACCTTCCACCGCCGGCACTTGGCGGCGACCGGGCCGAAGCAGCCCAGGCCCTTGTCCCTGCGGTATGCCTGCAGCCGCTCCAGGATCCTCCGCTTCTCGGCGGCCTCTTTCCGGGGCACGTCCTCCTGCTCCTGGCCGGACACCTCCGGCGGCGGATCAGCCGCCCGCAGGAGGACGGCCTCGGCGCCCACCGGCAGCAGCTCCACGCTCCACCGGACGCCGTCCGGCACGACCCAGAGCCGCTCCCGGAGCTGCCTTGCAATGGACCGGCGGAGTTGGTCCAGCCGCTCCGCCGGTAGCTTCGGCGCCGTGACCACCAGCACCGGTTCAAGCCTCCCCGGCCCAGGGGATTGCTCCAGTACCTTTGCGGTATTCATCAGGTTTCCTCCTCTCCCTCCGGCGGGCGGCGGTCAGGCGGTGCGGGCAGGGGCATCCAGAAAAGAGTCCGCTGCTCGTCCCGGACCAATCCATCCCACTGCCAATGCGGATTTGCGTCAAAGCAAAAATAGGACGAAGTGGTAATAAATCCCGTCATGGTGTCTGCATAACCGACGAATACCAAAACCGGCCGCTCGTCCGTTGGCAGCCTGTCCTCCACACTTATCCACTCATTCGGCGGGGTGAGGGTGGGCATATCGTAGAGCAACTGCATTGCGCCTTGCCATGCCTGGGCCATCTGGTTGCTCCCCATAGACTTATGGTGTAAATACTGCTCCTTGAGCAGTTCCATGTATGCCTCTCCATCAATCGGGCGTTTCATCTTTCAGCACCTCCAATTCCCGTAAGTATCCCAATATGGCCCGGTACATCCGACTCGCTCCAGGGAGCAGAGCGCCCCGCAAGCGGGCCTCCGCCCAGCCGATGGTGCGCTCCAGCGGGGGCCAGTCGGTGCCGTACTCGCAGCCATCCTCCGCCTCCGTCACATCGTCCAGCCTGGGCGACGGGTCGCAGGCGCAGCGGTGGTAGTCCGTGCCCTCATCGTTGGCCAGCTCCCAGAAGATACAATGCTTACAAGTCACTGTGCACCGCCTCCAATCTCCGCAGGGTGATCTCCACGGCCTCGTCCATCATGGCGGCACCGCAGGCAGGGCAGAATCTAAACCCGTGCCCCCACGGGGTTCTGTACCCGCACACGGAGCAGTCCTCGCATTCGTTCATATACGGGGATTCTGTGGGCTTCCACTTACCCCTCCACACCTTCTCCACCTGTTCCCGGCCCGTATACCGTTCCATCACGCCGCCTCCCGGAATACCGCAAGCACGGTGTCCAGTGTGGCGGGCAGATCCAGGCCGGTCACGTCCACCCGCCGGGAGTAGCCCCCGGCCAGGTGGATCAGGGCGGTTTCCAGGAGGCCCTCGTCGGTTTCCCGGATGTGGTAAGCCACCCGGCACACATTGGGATACATGGCCGCCACACAGCGGCTCAGGGCATGGTTGATAAAGTCCTTTTTTCGCTCAAATGCCTGCTCACTCATGATTCTGCTCCTTCCTGCGCGTTACCTGCACAATCTTGATGCCCACAGATGGGTCTGGAACGTCCTTCCTGTCCCAGATCGGACTGCCCGGCAGCATGACGGTCATCAGCCGCATGCGGAAGTTTTCCGCATCCTGGGGATTCCGCGACCGGATCAGGTTGTACGACGTCCCGATCAGAAGACCAAGCTCCGCGGCGATATCTGTCGCCGTCCCGCTGGCTGTGGTTTCCATCGCTCCCGACTCCGGGTCATAAATATATCGGATCATTCCTGCGATCCTTTCTCCGGCTCCGGCGGCAGCCGCAGCCACCAGCCGATGGGCAGCTCCGGCGTTTGCCGGGACGGCAGCATCTCCCACCCGGTGCCGGTCCAGGCCATAAAGGCCCGATAATATCCATCTGCCCCCAGGTCCACCAATACCACAAACTCCCCCGGCTCTGCCGGTGTGCAGCCGCCGGGCATCCAGCCGGCGATCACCAGCTGCCCCTCCGGCTCCGCCTGCCGCTGTCCCGGCGGCGTAGGATCGTCCGTCAGGCCGTACAGATAGTCTGTGCTGACGCCCAGGCCCTTTGCCAGCTCCGGGAATTGCCCGCTTCCCGGCAGGCTCCCGTTTTCCCAGGCGGAATAGGTGGACTTATAGAGTCCCAGCTTTTCCGCAAACGCCGCCCGGTCCAGTCCTGTTTTCTCCCGCGCCTTCCGCAAACGCTCGCCGAAGGCCTCCCGCTCGGCCTTCCAGTCTGCGGCGGCAGACTCCGCCACCGCCCGGATCCGGTCGATCCGGGCGTCCAGATCTTCATCGTCCCCGTCCTGCGCCTCCGCCGCCGGCTCCTGCCGCGTCACATACTGGCAGCAGACGGAGCAGGTATGCCGCCGCAGGCAACAGGAGCAGCAACCGCAACAACCTTCCCAGGTGCCATGCCGTACAAACGCCTTATACATGGCCCGGGCATTGGGGCAAGGCATCCC
>CAJFVK010000017.1 GCA_904420435.1 uncultured Oscillospiraceae bacterium | reverse complement strand
ATACAAGTATGGCGGTACAAGTCTTACTGACGGCGCTGATTGTTCCGGATTCGTACAGAGCGTATACGCCCAGTTCGGTATATCGCTTCCTAGGACGGTGGGACCTCAGTCCAACTGCGGTAAAGGCGTTTCGTACAGTGAAGCCCAGCCGGGAGATCTGCTCCCCGTGAAATGTGACGTAGCGCATATTTCGTATCTCCTCTCTCCTGCTCCGCAGGCCTCTGATGCCTTCTCTTAGCGGCGGGCATTTCCTATCTTTTATTGTAATCTTCCACCGGCGGACCTGTCAATGCCGGTTTTCCCTTTTTCCCATCGCCCAGCTCCAGACGTTTCGCAGGTGGTTTCCGCCGCATCGTCGATATAAAGTTAACAATTTATTGGTAGATTCTTTCCCCGTCTTATGGTAATTTTAGTATAGAAGCTCCGACAAGTTACGATAGAGCCCAATCATCACGTGGAAGGAAGGAGTGCTGACGCTTGAACGTGATTTCTTTGCTCACCCCCAAGGCACAAGTTTCCTATCTCTATGAGGATTTTACCGTGCGGCAGGGTCTGGAGAAGCTTCGCAACTGCGGATACACCGCCATTCCCGTCCTGAGCCGGGACGGCCAGTATGTGGGGACGGTCAGCGAGGGGGATTTCCTCTGGAATATTCTGGACGGGGACAACAACAGCTTGCGCGCCAAGGAGCGCCAGCCCCTCCGCCAGCTGCTGCGCCCCGGCTTCAATCCGGCGGTGCGGATTGATGTGGCCATGGTGGAGCTGGTGGAGCGGGCCATGCGCCAGAGCTTCATCCCAGTGGTGGATGACCGGGGCGCCTTTGTGGGCATCGTCACCCGGCAGAATATCATCCGCCGCCTGACCCAGCCCAAGGTTACCCCGGCGGAGCAGCAGGTTTCCGCCGCAATGGCGGCCAGCGGCGCTCTCGTCCGCTGAGAACGCCTGGGAAAATTGGAGCAAGCAGAACCGGAAGGGCCGGCCCGTTGAACATGGGCCGGCCCTTTCTTTCGGCATAGCTATCATATAAAATAGGTACCGTCCGCGCTCCCTATCCGGCTGTTTCGGCCTCTTTTCTGGGAAATTGGTTCGTCTGCAAATATTTACCGACCTTCCGACGGACATATTCGCGCCTGAAGTGGTCATGCTATGTGTGCGGCGGGGGTGAAGAAGAAATCTTCGATTTTTTCCTCAGCCAAGCCGCGCAATTATCGGAGAAGGAGAAAACGAAACATGTCTAAGAAGAGTAACCGCATCAATGTTCCCGAGGCCCGGGACGCCATGGACAAGTTCAAGATGGAGGCCGCCAACGAGGTGGGCGTCAACCTGAAGCAGGGCTACAACGGCGACCTGAGCAGCCGTGAGGCCGGCTCCATCGGCGGCCAGATGGTCAAGAAGATGATCGAGTCCTACGAGAAGAACCTGTAAGCTGGGAATTCTTCCACTCTCCCGGCGGCAGCTTCCCATCGCCCTCCGGGAAAGCAGAGAGGCCAGCGCCAAAATGGCGCTGGCCTCTCTCAATCTGTCGGTAACTCCTGCCGGACCTTTTGGCAGCTTGAGCAGTATCGCTGCTCTCCCGCGGTTTCGCCACGGAAGAGCCCTGGGGCGGAGCCGTCCGCCCTACAGCAGCTCCCCCTCGTTGGCCTCCTCGGACACCAGCTCCTCCTGGGGCCCCTGCTGGAGGAACCGGACGCAGAGCACCGCCTGGGGCCAGTTCACCGACACGGCGGCGTGGAGCCCTCTGGCCTCCGCCGCCTCCCGGAGGACCGGAAACAGCTCCCCCAGCACCTCCCGGGTCAGATGGCCGCCCCGCCAGTGGAACACCAGAGGCTTCTTCTTTCGGACCGCCTGACGGGCCCGGTTCGCCACTTCCTCCAGCTTGGTGAAGGACAGCTTCTGCTCCTGGTAGTAGCTCCGCTTCCCGTCGGTGCAGGGGGGCACCGGATACATGGGCGGCCGATGGTCCCGGAGCAGCCGCCGGTCATCCAGGTTGACATAATCCATCCGCACCAGATCCGGGGTGCTGAGGCTGTTGTCAAAGGTGGCGTCCAGATGGTAGTGCTGCCCCTCCAGGCGCAGGATGTTCCAGGCGTGCCGGTACTTGATCCCCTCCTCCGGCGCCGCGTCGGACACGGCGATCACACACCAGAGGCCCAGGCCGTCACACAGCAGCTTCACCGCCTTGGCGATCCCCTCGCAGACCCCCACCCCCTGGCCCAGGGGGCCGATAATCTCGTGGGAATAGGGCTTTTTCAGCTTGTCGTAGCGCACGTTCCGGCAGATAAAATCGTGGACGTACCTCTCCTTCTCCCAGGGGGAGAGGTTCAGGGCGGGCCGGAGCAGCTTGTCCCGCCGGGCGGCCATGGCCTGCTGGTGCTCCCGGATCTTTCCCTTATCAAAGAGGTAATCCGGCTGGAGCTCCACGCTGGCGGCGCCGGGGGCATACCGGTAGGAGAAGCCGGTCACATAGAAGATCTCCGGGCAGTCCAGCCGCAGCTGGAAGAACACCTCGCTCAGGACCTGCCCATCCAGCCGGGGCACCGGGAAACTGCCCCGCAGGGCGGTGAAGCCGGTTTTCATGGCGTGATAGACCTCCCGCCGCTGCCGGTCCATCTGCTGATAGTAGTATGCCTCCACTCTGCCGCTCCTCCCTGCCGCCCCGCCGGGCCGGCCGCTGATCTCTTCCGCCCATTGTACCCGCTTTCACTCCCTTTGGCAAGGGGCGGCGGTTTTACATCTCCCGCTCGTATTTGATCCGGTAGTAGACCGCGCAGCCGTGGACAAAAAGGTAGGCGAACACCAGCAGGAGCACCGCCGCCAGGTCCACACCCATAATGGCGAAGGTCAGCATCAGCGCGCCGAAGGTGTAGGTCATGATGTCAAAGGCCCTCCCCTTAGCCCGGTCCCCGATGGCCTGGTTGCGCTCGTCCTCCCGCTCGATCTCCATCTGCCTTCGGACCTCCGGGTGGCCGCTGACCGCCCAGCTGGCCAGCAGGTTCCCCGTGCTGTGGCCGAAGAGGCCGCAGCCGATCCCGATACACACATAGGGCAGCACCGCCGTGGCCCCCTGGGGATCCTCCCCGGTCCGGAGCAGGTATAGCCCGGCGATCAGCAGCAGCACGCCTCCCACGGCAGCTGCGGCGCTCCACTTATTATTTTTCATGGTTCTCTTCCTCCTCATACAGAAAAATGTCCTCAATGGTCATTCCGAAATACCTGGCGATCTTAAACGCCAGCAGGATGGACGGGTTGTACCGCCCATTCTCCAGGGAGCCGATGGTCTGCCTGGACACCTCCAGGGCGCTGGCAAGATCCTCCTGCTTGATCCCCCGCTGCCTGCGCAGCTCCTCCAGCCGGTTCTTCATGGCAACCTCCTCTCAGAAAGGAAAGCTTGCTTTCCATAGAGAGCATACCACGCCGCACCCGATATGTCAAGCAAACTTTCCATCTTTTTTCGCCTCTGGATTTTTCCCCGGGGGCGTGGTACCCTGTAGGCAGCAAGGCGGGACGCCTGTCCCGCCGGGAAAGGGCGCCCGCCGGGCGCGAAGGAGGGATCTTATGCAGCGCGTCTATCTGGACCAGGCCTCCACCTCCTACCCCAAGGCCCCCTCGGTGGCGGCGGCGGTCTTCCGCTACCTATCCGGGGAGGCGGTAAATGTGGGCCGGGGCGACTATGGGGCGGCCCACAGTGTGGAGGAGCGCATTTTTGAAACCCGGGAGCAGCTGTGCCGGCTGTTCCAGTTCTCCGATCCCAGCCACGTGATCTTCACATCCGGGGTGACGGAGAGCCTGAACATACTCCTGAAGGGCCTCCTCCGGCCCGGGGACCATGTGCTGGTGTCCTCCATGGAGCACAACGCGGTGATGCGGCCCCTGGTACAGCTGGCAAAGCGGGGCGTCCTATTCGACCGGATCCCCTGCCGCCCTGACGGCAGCCTCCCCCTGGAGGCGGCGGAGGCCCTGATCCGGCCCAGCACCCGCTGCCTGGTCTGCCTCCACGCCTCCAACGTCTGCGGCACCATCCTGCCGGCGGAGGAGCTGGGTGCCATGTGCCGCCGCCACGGAATCTTCTTTATCCTGGACACCGCCCAGACCGCCGGCGTCCTGCCCATCTCCATGGAACAATGCCACGTCGACGCCCTGGCCTTCACCGGCCACAAGGGGCTCCGGGGGCCCCAGGGCACCGGGGGCTTTCTGGTCCGGGAGGAGCTGGCCCGGGAGCTGGAGCCCCTCCTCAGCGGCGGCACCGGGAGCAGCTCCCATCTGGAGGAGATGCCCCCCTTCCTGCCGGACCGCTTCGAGCCCGGCACCCCCAACATCCCCGGCATTCTGGGCCTCCGGGCCGCCCTGGAGGACCTGGAGCAGGCGGAGCCCGGGGCGGGGTTCCGCCGGGAGATGACCCTGACGGAGCGGTTCCTCGCCGGGCTCCGTCGGATCGACGGCAGCGGGGACCTGCTGCGCCTGGCCGGCCGGCCGGACTGCCGGGACCGGTGCGCCGTGGTGTCCCTCCAGACCCTGCGGAGAGACCCGGCCCAGGCGGCCTACGAGCTGGAGGCCCGGTTCGGCGTCATGACCCGGGTGGGGCTCCACTGCGCCCCCAGCGCCCACAAAACCCTGGGCACCTTCCCCACCGGCACCATCCGCTTCTCCTTTGGCCCGGAGAACACGGAGGCGGAGATCGATCTGGCCCTGGAGGCCCTGGAGCAGGCGGCAAAACCGTAAAACTTTTCAGCCGCCTCCCGATTTAGGTTGACATTCGTCTACCTCTCTGGTAGACTGAATACAGAAGAATCTGACGAGAGGAGGCGGCAGAATGGACCAGACCATTTCTTTGTCCCCCAGCGAGTGGCGGCTCATGGACCTGCTGTGGGAGGAATCCCCCCGCACCGTGACCCAGCTGCTCCACATCTCCCAGCGGGAGATCGGCTGGAGCAAGGCCACCATTCTCACCATGCTCTCCCGGCTGGAGGCCAAGGGCGCGGTGCGCCACGAGCAGGGTCCCCGGGCCAAGGCCTTCTACCCCGCCATCCCCCGGGAGGCCGCCGCCCGGGCGGAAACGGAGCAGTTTCTCCAGAAGGTCTACGGCGGCTCCCTGGGCTCCATGGTCAACGCCATGGTCCGGGAGATCAGCCCCCAGGAGCTCTCGGAGCTGCGCCGGATCCTGGACCAGGCGGAACAGGAGGTGTAGCCCTATGGAAGGCCTGCTTCTCAGCGCCACTGTCCTGCTCCTTCTGATCTTCCTCCTGCGGGTGCTGCCGGGCCGGTGGGTCAGCCGCCGGCTGGTCTACGGCCTCTGGCTGCTGGCGGCGACGCGGCTGCTGATCCCTGTGCAGCTGGGCAGCGCGGACTTCTCCCTGTCGGACCTGGCCAGCCGGCCGGCCCCGGTCCTCTCCGCCGCGGCCCCGGACACCGCCGCGGATGTAGGCGGGGACACAAGGCAGGAAGTCACCCAGCCCTCCGGCTCCGGGCAGGTTTCCCCCGCTGAGCCGCCGGAAGCCGCGGACGCCGCCATCGAGAGGACGGACGCCCCCTCCCTCCTGCCCTGGATCTGGGGGGCCGGCGCTTTGGGCCTGGGCGGCTGGTTCCTGCTCTCCAACCTCCAGCTGTACCGGCGGCTCCGCTCCGCCCGGCAGCGGCTGGACCGCCCTGCCCCGATCCCGGTCTATGCCGCGCCCGTCCCCTCCCCCTGCCTGTTCGGCCTGTTCCGGCCGGCGGTCTATCTGCCCCAGTCGGGACTGGAGGAGCCGGCCATGGAGCGCTACGCCCTGGCCCACGAGCTGACCCACTACCGCCACCTGGACCACATCTGGTCCCTGGTGCGCCTGGTGTGCCTGGCCCTGTGGTGGTTCCACCCCCTGGTCTGGGCCGCCGCCTGGCTCAGCCGCCGGGACGGGGAGCTGGCCTGCGACGAGGGAGTCCTGGAACGCCTGGGCAGCGAGCATCGCCTGCCCTATGGCCGGGCCCTGCTGCAGCTAGCCGACGGACGGAGCGCCCTCTTCAGCGCCGGGTCCGCTATGTCCTGGAACGCCCGGGAACTGAAGGCCCGGCTCCAGGCGGTCGTCCGGAAACGGAAAACCCGGGTGGCCGCCCTGGTTCTGCTGGCGGTGCTGGTCTGCGCTGCCGCCGTCTTCGTCTTTGCCGGCCCCGGCAGCCCGGCCCAGGCGGACGATTCGGCCGATCCCCCCGCGGAGGGTCAGGGGCCGGAGGAAACCGACCCGCCTCCGGCGGAAGACGATGGAAACGCCGGTGCGGAGCTGCCCGTCTTCTACGACTGGCTCACCCCGGGAGAGCAGGAGTACCTGCTGGAAACGCCCCGTGAGGTCCACCGGCTGGCGGAGGGGCCGGAGCTCGAGTCCTATGCCCTCTCCAACGGCGTCCGCCTGGGCATGAGCCTGGAGGAGATCACCGGCATTCTGGGGGACGGCATGACCGGGGTCTACTATCACATGGGGGACTCCATCGGCTTTGACTGCGACAACGTCAACTACTCCTTCTGCCTGACGGAGGACGGGGACCGGCTGGTGTCCCTCTCCGTGTACACCGGCGGAACGGTGACCGTCCCGGCTCTCTCCTTTGCCCCGGGGGACGATATCCAGACCGTGCTGGAGGCCCTGGGCAGCGCCGACACACCCCTGCGCCAATGGGCGGAGGACATCCTCTACGGCTCTACGGACAGCGACCGCTGGGCCGCCCTGCGCTACACCACCATTCTGGGCCGCTACGACATTCAGATCACCGAGGGCTGCCTGAGCATCTCCCTGAGCTTTGACCGGGACAACGTCCTCCAGCAGATCGATCTCCGGGTGGACGCCCCGGCCACCGGGGAGACCGTGTCCTCCTCCTGACCGGCACCGTCCATTTCCCTGCGAGCGCAAAAAACCGCCCCTCCACGTTTTTCGTGGAGGGGCGGTTTCCGCTTTTTTATAGGGTGCTGTTTCCAGCTTTGGATGGCGCGTGCAGGCTTACAGGTCCTCCTGGTCCTCCTGACGCTCCTCCTCCGCCTGGGCGGCGGCCTCCCGGGCGTCCAGGTCGTCCAGCTTCCGGCGCAGCTCCTGGCGCTCCTGGGCGGTCATCCGCTCCAGGGCCTCGTTGGTGCTCTGCTCCCGGCGCTCCCGGGTGACCTGCTCCCCCTTACGGCGCAGCTCCTCGTTGAGGGCCCGGCCCTTCTCCAGAGTTTCCGCCCCCTTGGCCGCGCAGATCTTCCCGATCTCCGAGGCCTTCTCCGCCACAATGGCCACAGCGCCCACGCCGGCCATGGCAACATTCATCAAGCCTTTGCTCAGCTCTCCCATATCAATAACCTCCCATACTTACGGCTGTACCGCAGCTTCCTTCCCGCCGCGAAGCGGCGCAGCCGGTATTCTTCCCGCCGCGCCCACCGCAGGCTCCGAGGATAGTGTATCACACATCCCCCCAAATATCTTTGAAAATCTGTGAATTTTTTGCCGTCCGCCGGAATTCCGGCGGGGGAAGGCTCCGTTACGCGTTGAAGACGTACTGGTCCAGCCGGTGGAGGGCCTCCTCCACCTGGCTCTTGGGCAGGGCCAGGTTCATGCGGATGGCGTGGGGGCCCCGGAAGGCCCGGCCGTCCTGCCAGAGGACGCCCACCTCCATGCCGGCCCGCTCCAGCTCGTCCATGGTCTTCCCGTGGGCGGCGCACCACTCTGCGCAGTCCAGGAACAGCATGTAGGTGGCCTGGGGATGGGACACCCTGACCCCCTGGAAGCGCTCCGCAATATACCGGCAGGCAAAGTCCACGTTCTCCGTCAGCACCTGGCAGAGCTCGTCCAGCCACCGGTAGCCCTCCGGCTGGTAGGCGCCGATCAGGGCGTGCATGCTCAGCACGTTCATGCTGTTGTAGTGGGGATTGCGCTCCTCCCGCTCCACCCGGTGGCGGAGCCAGTCGTTGTAGATGATGTGGTAGCTGCCCACCAGGCCCGCCAGGTTGAAGGTCTTGGATGGGGCGTAGAGGGCCACGGTCCGCTGCCGGGCGTCCTTGCTCACCATCTGGGTGGGGATGTGCTGGTGGCCGGAGAGGATCAGGTCCGACCAGATCTCGTCGGACACCACGTAGACGTCGTACTTCCGGAAGAGCTCCATGGCCCGCTCCAGCTCCCAGCGCTCCCACACCCGGCCGGTGGGGTTGTGGGGGGAGCAGAGGATGGCCGCGTGGATCTTTTGGCTGCGGAGCTTCTCCTCCATGTCCTCGAAGTCCATCCGCCAGACCCCTTCCTCATCCAGCTTCAGCTCCGTGTGGACCGCCTGGTAGCCGTTGTCCTCCAGGCTGTGGCTGAAGCCGATGTAGGTGGGCGAGTGGAGGAGCACCTTGTCCCCCCGGGAGCACATGACGTTCAGGGCGCTGACCACGCCGCCCAGCACGCCGTTTTCATAGCCGATGTGCTCCGGCTGCAGGCCGGTGACCCCATGGCGGTTCTCCTGCCAGCGGATGATGGCGTTGAAGTAGTCCGCCGTGGGACGGAAATACCCGAAGGCCGGGTGCTTGACCCGCTCAATGATGTGCTCCTGGATGGTGGGCACGGTGGCAAAGTTCATGTCCGCGATCCACATGGGGATCACGGAGAACCCCTCCCGGATCTCGACCCCCTGGATTCCCAGCATCCCCGTCTTCAGCGCGGCGTCCACATCCACCGCCAGGGCGTCCCTCCCCCGCCGGTCCATCAGCGTGGTAAAATCGTACTTCACCGTACAGCATCTCCTTTTTCTCATGATTTCTTCAGAAAAAGCCAACCGGGGCGGAATTCCCCGGCCGCTTGACCTTTCGCTCTCCCGATGATACAATATTTTTAGAAAAGAGTCAATCCGCCGGCGGGAGTCTTCTTCTCCCGCCGGGAAATCGTCAGAAAGGACGGCAGAACCTATGAACGACGTTTTGCGCGCGATCCAGTCCAGAAGAAGCGTCCGCAGCTTCAAGAGCGACCCGGTGCCCCAGGAGATCCTGGACCAGATCATTGAGGCCGGCCTCTACGCCCCCAGCGGCATGGGCCGCCAGCCCGCCATCATTCTCCAGATCACCGATCCCCAGGTCCGTGACAGGCTCTCTCGTCTGAACGGGGAGATCATGGGCCGGGAGGGGGACCCCTTCTACGGCGCACCGGCGGTGCTGGTGGTGCTGGCGGACCGGAGCGTCCCCACCTATCTCTACGACGGCAGCCTGGTCATGGGGAACCTGATGCTGGCCGCCCACTCCCTGGGCGTCAGCAGCTGCTGGATCCACCGGGCCAAGGAGGAGTTTGACCGCCCGGAGGGGAAGGAGCTCCTGGCCTCCCTGGGCATCCAGGGGGACTATGAGGGCATCGGCCACTGCATCCTGGGCTACGCCGCCGGGGAGGAACCCAAGGCCGCCGAGCGGAAGGCCGGCCGGGTCTACCGGATCGGCTGATAGGCCCCCTTGCAGCGTACACAAAGCAGCGCCCGCGCCGGCGGAAACCGGCGTGGGCGCTGCTTGCGTTTTCTCCGTCAGGTCCTCAGCCCCGCTCCGGCCGGAGCAGGGGCAGGGTGGAGCCGCCGTAGGGCATGGCCAGGACCGTGGCGTCCGCCCCCAGCTGCCGGAAGGCCTGGTCCAGGGCCGCCTGGGCGGAGGAGAAGGGGGTCAGGAAGCACCGGCGCACCAGATCCTCCGGCATCTCCGACACCAGATAGACGCTGGCCCGCTCCAAAACCAGGGCGATGGCCGCGGCCTTGTGGCCCCCCAGCTCAAAGTGTTCCCGAACCCGGCGCACCAGGTCCTCCGGGGCGGCGGCCTCCTCGATCCACCGCTGGAAAGTGTCCTCCCCCAGGCCCTCCTGGCAGGCGCCCACCAGGATGATGACGCCCCCGTCCCGGACCGCGTGCTTGGCGTTGTCCAGAGCCTTCTGGGTCTGGTAGAGGTTCAGGTCCTTGGGGGCGCCCCCCTGGCTCACCAGGACGATGTCCGCCTGCCGGGGGATCTCCTTGCCGTAGAGGGTATCCAGGAAGGCGCAGCCCGCCCGGTGGGCCTGGATGCTGTCCCCCGCCACCGCCCGGACGACCTGCTTGTGCTCGTCCAGGACCACGTTGACGATGTAGTCCACCCCGCACAGGGCGGCGGCCTCCTCGATGTCCTCCCGGACCGGGTTGCCCTCCAGAAGGCCCGCCCGGGCCTCCTGGCGCACCATCATGGCGTGGTTGGCCTGGATGGCCGAGCGGGTGGACACGCCGGGCATGATGGCCTTGCCGCCGCCGGAGTAGCCGGCGAAGTAGTGGTACTCAATGTTCCCCAGGCAGATCCGCCGGTCCGCCCTGGCCACCACCCGGGTCACATCCACCGGGGTGCCGGCCCTGGTGGTCCCCAGGTGGACGCAGTCCGCCGGGTCCGAGTCCACGCACCGGATCTGGCCCCAGGCCTGCTTCCCCGCCAGGCGGCGGCGCTCCTCCTCCGTGTGGGGCCGGTGGCCCCCCAGGGCGAAGACCAGAGTCACATCCTCCGGGGAGATCCCGGCCTCCCAGAGCTCATCCAGCACCGGCGGCAGGATGGCGGCGGTGGGACAGGGGCGGGTGATGTCGCTGGTGATGATGGCGACCTTCTCCTCGGGGTGGACCACCTGGCGCAGGGGCGGCGCGCCGATGGGCTCCGCCAGGGCCCGCCGAACCTCCGCCTCCCCGGTGAGGCCAAGGGTCACCGGGTTGGACTCCAGCACCCCCAGCAGATTCTGATCCGGCACGGCGACCTCCTGGGTCCCCTTGCCGTAGCCAAGCTGCAGCTTCATTTCTCAATGGCTCCTTTCCTGGTTTTCATTTCTCCCTCCGGGGTCCGCTTCCATGGGGAAAGGGGCGGCTTTTGGCCGCCCCTTCCTCCGCAAGGAAACAAGGCGTGTGAGCTCACACGAGGGGGAACACGAAGGGGGTGTACAGGCAGAAGATCACGAACATCACGATGCTCATGATGACGCCCTGCTTGAAGTGCTGCTTGACGGTGTAGCCGCCGGCCTCGAAGCCCATGGTCATGGCGGGCACGGCGGAGGGGAACAGCCAGCAGTTGGCGGACCCCAGGGTGGTGGCCAGCATCAGGGCCCGGGAGTCATAGCCGTTCTGGACACAGATCAGGGCGGCCAGCATCTTAAAGGCGTTGTTCACGGCGCTGTTGGTGATGAACTGGGTCAGGACCATGCAGACCAGGTACATGAGGACCATGATCATGAAGGGGCTCCAACCGGCGGTGACGCTGTTGAAGAGGTCCGCCAGCATCTCGTCGGCGCCGGTGGTGCTCAGGGCCGTGGCCAGAGGCAGGGTGCCGATGGTGATGAAGATCACCGGGTTGCCCATGGCGCTGATGGCCTCCCGGTCAGAGAGGACACCGGACAGCACCAGGATGATGGCGGCCACTGTGGAGGGATACCAGGTGTCGATCCCGGTGAGGGCGCAGGTGACGATGCCGATGACGCACAGCGTAAAGACCGCAATGACGAACTTCTCCTGTCCGGGGGTCAGGTTGCCCTTCTTCCGCTTGGCGGCAGCTGCCGTGGCAGCGGTGGCTGCGCTGGCCCCCTCCTCCAGGGTGGGGATGTTCCCCAGGTCCGGGGCCATCTTCACGCCCAGAATGAGCACCAAGGGGATACAGATGATGACAAAGGGGGCCTTGGAAATGAAGGTGGTGAAGTAGTCCCAGGTGCCTACGCCGCCCAGGTTCTCAATGATGGTGTTGTTGGCCAGGTAGCCGCCGGCGTTGCCGCCGGTGGGCAGCCAGCCCACCCAGATCTGGGTCAGCATGGCCGCGGGATACATGAACTTACTGAGGGGCCGCTGCTGCTCGGCGCAGATGGCGGTGATCAGGGGGATCATGATGGTCATGGTGGCCGTGGCGTTCACAAAGCAGCCCAGGAACAGGATGGGCACCATGATGCCGACCATGATCCGGGTATCGGAGGCGCCGGGCTTGATGAGGGCCTTGCTCATCTTGCTGATGAGGCTGGTCTTGCTGATGGCCGCGCCCACGACGAACATGGACGCCATCATGACGATGGAGCTGTTGAGCAGGCCCCCCCAGGCCTCGCTGAAGCTCAGCACGCCGGTGAGTTCCAGCACAATGGGGATCACCATGGCCGCCACGTGGATCTTCACCTTACCGGTGAGGATAATGATAACGAAGAGCAAAAAAGTACCTATGACAATGGCAATATCGGTAGTCATCGTTTTCTTTCCTTTCTCACGATTTGTTCCCGCTGCCCGCGGGAAGTGACCTGCGGCTCAGCGGTCTACCACAGAGCCGTCCTCGTGGAGGTTGATCCCGCCGTAGGCCCCCTGGAAGGGGAACGCCTTGTCAATGTCGTCGATGAGCTCGATGCCGAGGCCGGGGCCGTCGGGCACCTTGATGTAGCCGTTTTCCACCTGGAAGGGCTCCTTCATCTCTTTGTCCAGGCGGCAGACCCCGTTGACCATGGGGTACTCCTGGATCTCGAAGTTGGGGATCACCGCGTCCAGCTGGAGGCAGGCGGCGGTGGAAACCGGGCCTAGGGGGTTGTGAGGGATGATGTACACGCCCCGCTGCTCCGCCTCGGCGGCGATCTTCCGGCCCGCCGTGAGCCCGCCAGCCACGCACATGTCAGGCCGTATGTACCGCACAGCGGTGGTGGTCATGAGAGAGTCGAATTCCATGGGGTTGATGAACCGCTCGCCGGTGGCGACCGGCACCTCGCAGGCGTCGATCACCGTGCGCATGGCCTCCAGGTTATCGGGGATGGGGTCCTCGTAGAAGTGGGGCCGGTAGGGCCGGACCGCCCGGCCCAGCTCGATGGCCTCGGCGGGGCGCAGGCCCCGGTGGCACTCGATGGAGATGTCCACATCCCAGCCCACCGCTTCCCGGAGGGCCGCCATGGTACCGGACACCCGGTTGACCAGGGCGGAGAAGGCCTCGCCGCAGGTGCCGTCCTCGTTCTTCGGGTGGCCGATGGAGAAGCGGAAGGCCTTGTAGCCGCTGCCCACCAGGTCCGTGGCCGCCTTCACCAGGGAGGCGGTGTCCCGGCCCCGGGCGTTCACATAGATCCGGACCTTGTCCCGGGTCTTGCCCCCCAGCAGCTCGTAGCAGGGGACGCCGAGGGCCTTGCCCTTCAGGTCCCACAGGGCGATGTCAATGCCGGACACTGCCGCCTGGGTGACGGAGCCCCGGAAGTGCAGGTTCCGGGACAGGGCGTTGTAGATAAACTCAATGCGCATGGGGTCCAGGCCCACAATCAGCTTCTCCATCTGCTTGAGGACCAGGGCCGTGGCCTCCTGGTAGGCCCAGGCGCCGCACTCCCCCAATCCCACCAGACCGGAATCGGTATGCAGCTTCAAAAACAGATACCGCTGGCCCGCCAGGATCGGTTCGATCTTCGTAATTTTCATATGGTTCCCCCTCTTGTGTGATATTTCTTCCGCCCTCGCGCCGACAGATTCCCAATCAATTTCTTTACAGCTCGGTGATGCTCAGGCCCACGGAGTACCACTTGGCGGCCTCCGGATAGAGGAAGACCGCGCCGGGATCCAGGCGGCTCACGTGCTCCGCCACCTCGCCCATGTACGCCACGCACTTCTCATGGCCCCACTTCTTGTCGATCACGTCCATGTGGAAGGGCAGGATCAGCTGGGCGCCGTAGCGGACCAGCAGCTGGGCCAGCTCCTCGGCGGGCACCTGCTCGCCGGGACGCTCCGGATGGCGGACGCCGGCCTGCCGCAGCAGTACGTTGGGCCGCAGCTCCTTGCAGCGGTTGAAGCTCTCCTCAAAGACCGCCCGGCCGGAAACCATCATGATCCGAAAGCCGTTGTTGGTGGTGATCATCCAGTCCAGGGACTCCATGGAGCCCAGCATATCCAGGCGCTGGTGGCCCTCCAGGCCCCAGTTCTTCTTGGTCATGTCGCTGTCCGGGTCCCAGGTCCGGCGGCCGGACTCGTTGTGCTTGGCCTGCCAGAAGTTAAAGGTCACATCCCCCATGGTGTACTGCTCCCCGGGAAAGACGGGGAAAATGTTGTCGTAGGGGATCTTGTGGAACTTCATCAGAGCCTCCGCCGTCATGACGCCGCAGAACACCTTGGCGTTGAACTTCTCCACAAAGTAGCCCACGTCGCTGTCGTGGTCGAAGTGGCCGTGGGTGACGATGATGTAGTCGGCCCCTGTGACGTTCTCCCGATCGAAGTCGCACTTCATAAAGTAGGGATCCACCAGGACCACCTTTCCGTTGGGCAGCACAATCTCGTGGTTGGCCGCCGTGTTGAACGTACGCACCTTGAAGCAGTTGCTTTCCATACTCTCCTCCTCTGTCCTCGTCTGAATTCACAAAACGCTCGCTGTTTTTCAGCTCTGTTTTGTTGGAAATCATTCTATTTCCCAAAATCCAATTTGTAAAACTGATAATATCTTGATTTTTATAGGAAAATACGATAGTATAGAGGCAGGTAGATGCCAAAGGTTTTGTCCAAACTTCTCATAGCGAGGGGGATGTTTTTGTGAATCTTGTACAGCTGCGATATTTCCAGACAGTGTGCCGGCTCCAAAATATGACCCACGCTGCGGAGCTGCTTCACGTGTCCCAGCCCTCCATCTCCGCCGCCATCAAGGAGCTGGAGGCGGAGTTCCACGTGACGCTCTTCCACCGGCGCTACCGGGGGATGATCATGACGCCGGAGGGAGAACGGTTTCTGGATCTGGCCAACGGGCTGCTCAGCCACGCCGACCAGGTCCAGCAGGCCATGGCGGACATCGGCCAGCGCCGCCAGCTGCTGCGCCTGGGGATCCCGCCGGTGATCGGCTCCCTCCTTCTCCCCCAGATTATCCACGGGTTTCTGGAGAAGAACCCGGACTTCCCCCTGATCATCGAGGAGGGCGGGCGGCAGGAGCTGGAGCAGCAGCTGTCCGTCAGCCAGCTGGACCTGGCATTTCTCCTCCACGACCGGCCCTTTGACGACTCCTGGGACACCATTCCCGTGCTGGACCTGGAAACCCTCTGCTGCGTATCCATGCTCCACCCCCTGGCCAACCGGCGCAGCGTGGCCATCTCCGATCTGGCGGAGGAGCCCCTGGTGCTCTTCAAAAACAGCCATTTTCAGACAAGGAATGTGCTGGACCGCTACGCCGTGGCCGGCATCACCCCCCGGGTCCTCCACTACACCGACCAGGTCCTCACCGTCCAGCGGATGGTGTCCCGGAACCTGGCGGTGGGCTTCCTCTTCAACCGGCTGGCGGAGCCCCTCCGGGATCTGGTGGGGATCCCCCTGGACCCGCCCATGACGCTGCAGCTGAGCCTGGTGTGGAAGCGGAGTGGCTACCGCTTTCCCAACATGGACCAGTTCATCGACTCCATCCGCTCCTTTCGCCTGGACGCCTCCTTCTTCTAGCCGGAGGCACGGGCGAAGCTCCCCCGCGGCAGGAGCGTCTTTCCTCTCCCCCACCTGGGCAAAAAAAATCCCCGGAAAGCCTTATACCCTAAGGCTTTCCGGGGTTTCCCCGTCTGATGTTTATGATGCGCCGGCGTTCCGCCGGACCAGGTCGATGAAGGCCTGCATGGCGAAGAAGGTCTGCCGGTCCTTCCGCCAGTAGAGGTGCATCTCTCCCATATCCGCCCACTCCCCGTAAGGGATGCCCACTATGAAGCGGTTGCGGTTGGCTACCTCCATAGGGAGGAAGCCGGCGGCGGCGTTGCTCTCGATGAACCGCTCCACGGTGTAGGCCTGGTCCGTGTAGTGGAGGACCTGAGCCGTCAGCCCCCGCTCCCGCAGCGCCCCCTCGATGGTCCGACTCTGGCCGAACCGGCCGGAGAGAAGCACCAGGGGCGTCTGGGCAATCTCCTCCCAGGTGACCTTATCCTTCCAGGACAGGGGGTGCTCCACATTGACACAGAACCGCATCCCCGACTTCCCCGCCAGGATCCTGTTGAAAACCGCCGGGAAAGCCTCCGTCTTGCTCCGCCGCAGGCCCAGCAGGGCCAGGTCCAGCTGGTTGGCCTCCAGCTGATGCAAAAGATTTTCGTTGCGGTCCTCCACACTGATCACCTGCACGTCCGGATAGCTGCGGCGGTACTGCTGCAGCAGGTCCGAGTAGATGGAGTTCCCCACCAGGGTACTAAACCCGATCCGGAGCACCTCCCGCTTGGTGGGAAGGGACTGGATCACCTTCTCCACCTGCTCATACTGCTGGAGGATCGGCGCCACGGAGCGCAGCAGCATCTGGGCCTCCTCCGTCATGAGCAGGTTGTTCTTGTTCCGCTGGAACAGCGTCACGCCGCACTCCTGCTCCAGCTCCCGGATGCCGGCGGAGATCGCCGGCTGGGTCACATTCAGCTGCCGGGCCGCCTTGGTGAAATTCAGGCAGGAACAGACCGCCGCAAAGTACCGCATCTGGGCCAGTGTCATTCGCTCATCCCTCTCCCTTCCGCTCTCTATTCATAAGCTTCTCTTTCTCACAATAAGGTCCCATTTCAGATTCTCTCGGCTATAAGGATTCTTTATAGCTGAAAAGAACTTTTTTCTTCCATAAACTGTCGAAAATGTTAGAATAACCTTGCAAGCATCGACTTCTCTTGGTTATTTGTATGGTATTATACCGCTTTACAAATGTCAAGGACTTGTTTGAGGGCAAAATTTTAATTATGGAGGGACGCCGAGATGAAAATTGCTCGCCTGGAAACCATTCTGGTGGGAGAGCGCCACCTGTATCTGAAGGTGTACACTGACGAGGGCCTGGTGGGCCTGGGGGAATCCGGCCTCTGGGGCGCCCGGGAGGGCGTTGTGGGCACGCTGGAGCGGATGGCGCCAGCCCTGCTGGGGCAGGACGTGTCCCGGATCTCCTATATCAATGAGAAGCTGTACAGCAAGCACCAGTTCAAGGGCATGAACGTCATGAGCGCCATCTCCGCCGTGGATCTGGCCCTGTGGGACCTGCTAGGCAAGAGCCTGGGCGTGCCGGTCTACCGGCTGATCGGCGGCGCTTACCGGGACAAGGTCCGCCTCTGGCGGCCTGTGGGCGGAAAGACGCCGGAGCAGATCAAAGAGGACTGCGCCGCCGCCCTGGAGGAGGGCTACACCGCCGTCCGCATCAATCCCACCGGCGGCACGGAGGAGATGACCACCGTCCGTCGGCTGAAGACCATCTACGAGCGGGTGGCCGCCTGCCGGGAGGCCTTGGGGGACGACGTGGACATCGGCATTGAGATCCACCGGAACCTGACGCCGGACGACACCATCCGGGTCTGCAACGCCCTGGAGTCCCTGGACATCATGTTCTACGAGGACCCCCACCGCTCGGAGAGCATCCCGGTGATGAAGTACGTGTCGGAGAAGACCCGGGTGCCCATCGCCGCCGGGGAGCGGTGCATCAGCATCCAGGAGTTTGAGCTGCTCTTTGAGAACGGCATGCGCTACGCCCGGCCGGATATCTGCACCCTGGGAGGCCTGACCGGCAACCTGAAGGTGGCCGCCATCGCGGAGGCCCACCACGCCGGCGTCATGCCCCACGTGGCCACCAGCGTGGTCAATATGGCGGCCAGCGCCCACTACGCCGCCGCCATCCCCAACTTCACCATCATGGAAACCGGGCCCAAGCGTATGCTGCAGATGGTCCAGGACTCCATCCGGGAGGACTGCCGCCTGCAGATCGAGAAGGGCTACCTCTCCGTCCCCCAGAGCCCCGGCTGGGGCGTGGAGCTGGCGGAGGACATCCAGGAGCGCTTCCCCTACGCTACCAGCCAGTGGATCCTGTAGCGAAGCGCCGGCCCCCGGGGCCGCTCACCATCTGATACCTTTCTTTCTTCTCTCTTTCCCAAATACCCGGCAGCGGAGGCTGCCGCCGGGAGCGGCTCGCAGCGGGCCGTCCCCGGCGCGAAGGCAGGGCGGGGACGGCAAATGCCGCCCCGCCCTGCCTTTCGGTCAGACCGGCGAAAAAGCCGCGGCCTTTTCGCCGGAAAAGGAGAGGAGCGGCAGGCCCTATGGCCCGCCGCTCCTCTGTTTCATCTATTGTTCTCCAGGAAGTTCATCAGGATCTGGGCCACCTCCGCCCGGGTGGCGCTCCCCCGGGGATCCAGCAGATTACCGGTCTTGCCGGACAGCAGCCGGGCGTCCACCGCCCAGGTCACCGCCTCCAGCGCCCAGGAGGAGATCTCCTCAGCGTCTGCGAAATCCAGGACCGCCGCGCCGCTCTGGGCGGTATCCTGCCCCTTGTACCCGGCGTAGCGGTACAGGAACAGCACCAGCTGTTCCCGGGTGACCGGGTCGTTCGGTCCGAAGGTCCCGTCCCCATAGCCGCTGACCAGGCCGTTTCCGGCGGACCAGGTCACCGCGTCGGCGTACCAGCGACCCTCCTCCACGTCGGAGAAGGCGGTCCCGCCCACGGCGGGCTGTCCCTCCAGATTGTAGAGGATCTGGGCCAGCATGGCCCGGGACAGGGTCTGGCCGGGGGCGAAGGCCCCCTCTTCCGTGCCGTTCATCAGCCCCGCCTCGTAGACATAGGCCACAGCATCGGCGTACCAGCTCCCGGCCGGCACGTCCTCCAGGGCCGCCCGGATGTCCTGGCCCAGCTCATAGACCCCCACGGTTCCGGACACCTCGCAGGCGGCCAGGAGCAGGGCTCTGCCCGTGGGGCTCTGGTCGGCGGGGAGGAAGCACAGGCCCTCCGGCGCCACGTCGCCGCCGGTGACCCACTTGTCCAGCTCCCCGTCCTCATACTGCTGGGAGCCCTCCACGGTGGCGGAGAAGTCCCGGGTGTTGATGTAGTTGGCAAAGGAGATCCGCTCCGGATCGGTGATGTCGTAGGCCATGACGCCGCCGGTGCGCTCCAGGGCCACAAAGGCGTAGGTCCGGCCGTCCACCTGGCCCACGGTCACGCTCTCCGGCTCCGGCCCCTTCTTGCCGGACCGGTCGTCCACCACGGCGTTGTCGTTGGAGGCGTTGAAGTAGTCGGGGAGGAACCGGGCCGTCAGGGCCTCGAAGTCGCTGCCGCTGGTGAACACCTCCCGCAGGCCGTCCGATTCCACCGCGTAGACGGTGAAGGTCCTGCCGCCGTAGAGGTAGTCCACACCCTCCTCCAGGCCGTCATAGTCGGCGCTGTTCAGGAAGACCACCTTGCCGGTCAGGCCGCTGTTCTCCGGGGTGATAGCGCCGCTGGGGGAGCTCTCCCCGTCCCCGAAGTCCCGCTCGTCCTCGTTGAGGTAGTCGGTCCCCAGGTCCTCGTCGCCCCACTCCCGGGCGTCCCCCTCGTTGGCGGTGATCAGGTAGTCGGTCCCGTCCGCCGTATAGAGAGCGATGGCGTCCGGCATCCGGACCCCCAGGAGGTTCTCATAGGTTCTGGGGGCGTAGGCTTCGTCCTTCTTGTCGATGTCCACTTCCACCTGGCTGTAGTCCTCAAAGCCGGCGGAGTAGACGCCGGTGAAGGTGTTGCTCTCCAGGTCCAGCACCGCAATGGCGTTGGCCTCCTGGAGCGTCACATAGGCGGTGTCGTTGCCGGCGGCAATGTACTCCGGCTCCAGGTCCACAGAGGGGGCCGTGTCCTTCTGGAGCACCACCCCGGCGTCCGCCAGGGCCTGGCGCTCCGCCGCGCCGTCAAAGGCGTCAAAGCCCACGGTGACCCCGTCGCCGGTGGCCGTGTCAATCACCGTCACGGAGCCGGCGGGATCAGTGGTATCCGCGCCGTACCCATCCCGGGGCTCCCCCTCGTTGGCCGTGAGGATCTTGCTGCCGTCCGGGGTGAAGGTTACCATATCCGGCTGCTTCCCCACCGGGATCGCCTGCCGGAAGGTCAGGGACCCGTCGTCGTTGCAGGCAAACAGGGCCACCCGGCCGTCGTCGTTGGCGCCGGCGGCCTGGATGGCGGCGGCCAGGGTGGAGTTGTCCGGGGAGATGGCCACGGAGGTCATGTCCCCGTAGACAAAGCTCCCGTCCTCCACCAGGGCCTTCACGTCGATATCCGTGCCCTCCAGCGTCTGGAGCACGCCGGTGTTGGCAAGGCCGGACAGGGAGATCGCCGCCAGCCGGCCCGTCTGGCCGTTGATGGCGTAGGCCCAGCCGGTGTCGCTGTTGTAATCCACAATCTCCATAACGCCGCCGTCGCAGTTGAACATGCCGGACTCATACCGGGCCACCTGGACCATGTCCAGGACGCTGTCGGCGTTGGAGAATCCGTTGGCCGCGGCGGCGCAGGGAACCGTCCCGGCCAGAATGGCCCCCGCCAGCAGGGCGGCGGCACCGCGTCCGGACCGGCGCAGGGAAAAGCGTCGCTTCATAAAGTTTCTTCTCCTTTTCTGCCGGCGCTCGATCTTCCTCGTTCCTCTGGCCGGCGGTATTCTTCCTTATCATAAGGAACCCATGTTAATTCTGTTAGACTGTTTCTGTAAAATCCGCGCAAAAAATGGCGGCGTCAGCTTGGATAAGCCTGACGCCGCCATTTGCAAAGGGCCGTTCTTTCTGGTATAGTGGGAGCACGCCGCCGGGACACAGGCCCGGCGGAGAATCCGAAAAAAGGGGACATGCCCATGCGCGTCATCATTTCACCAGCCAAGCGGATGCGGCGGGACGAGGACAGCCTCCCCTGGCTGGACCTGCCCTGCTTTCTTCCCCAGGCGGAGCAGCTGATGGAAGCCCTCCGGCAGATGACGCCGGAGCAGCTGCGCCATCTATGGCGCTGCAACGAGGCCATCGCGGCGGAGAACGTGGAGCGGCTCCGGGAGATGGACCTGCGCCGGCATCTGACCCCAGCCGTTCTGTCCTTCGACGGGATCCAGTACCAATATATGGCCCCCGGTGTCCTGGAGGAAAAGCAGCTGGCTTTCCTTCAGGAGCACCTGCGCATCCTCTCCGGGTTCTACGGTGTCCTCCGGCCCTTTGACGGCGTGGTCCCCTACCGCCTGGAGATGCAGGCAAAGCTGTCCGTTTCCGGATCCAGGGACCTCTATGCCTTCTGGGGCTCCCGCCTGGCCGAGGCCCTGGCCCGGGAGACGGACTGGGTCTTGAACCTGGCCTCCCGGGAGTACAGCCGGGCGGTTTCCCCCTTTCTCCCCTCCTCCACCCGTTTTCTCACCTGCGTGTTTGGGGAGAAGCGGGAGGGCCGGATCGTGGAGAAGGGCACGCTCTGCAAGATGGCCCGGGGACGGATGGTGCGCTGGCTGGCGGCGGAAGGGATCCGCCGCCCGGAGGCGGTCCGGGATTTTCAGGAGCTGGGCTACCGCTGCAGCCCGGAGGAATCCTCAGCGGACTGCCTGGTTTTTCTGCGCGGTTCCGGCGCTACTCCTGCCAGATGAAGTACCTGGCAGACCAGCCGGAGGCCAGGGTTGGGGGCGAGTAGGCCCCCGAGGTATTCCACTGGAAGACGCTGCCGCCGGAGCCGTCCTGGAGCGAGTAGGCCCCGCCCATGGCGCCGGACATACTCATGGACAGCGCGCCGCCGGGCGCCCCAGGGGCCATGACCATGTACTGGTAGATGGTGTCGGCGTTGTTGACGGGGAAGGCAAACCGGACAGCGGCGGTGTTTTGCAGCAGGACGAGCCCATAGGACCCCGCGGGTGTGGCTGTGCTGATGACCTCCGTCCACAGCGCCTGGGCCTCCACCTCTTTCCACGGGCCGCCGCTCCCCTGGGGGATGGCGCCCACCAGGGCCGGGAAGTCATCCAGCGTTGCGCCCTCCGGCACCGGGACGCCCTTTCCCGTGATGGCCGCCGCCAGCTGGCTCTTTGCCCCCTGCAGACGGCTGATTTCGCTCTGGATGCTCATGCCGCGCCCCCTTAAATCGCCGCCAGGGCATCCTCAATGGCATCCGTCAGGCTCACGCTGCCACCGGAAGTGTAGCCGGCGGGGATGGCGTAGGAGGCGGCGGTCAGGCCGTCGATCGTCCCGTTTATAGCCCCGTTGTTGGGCATGGCGCCCTCCACCTTCTCCCCGTCCACATAGGCGGTGGCCCCGTTCAGGATCTGGGAGGCGGCAGCGGTGGCGTCGGAGGTGTCCGCGTACTGGGCCGGGATGGCCTCCACCGTCACCGTGGACAGCACCTTGCCGGCCGTCGGGCTCACCGTCTGCTGGGCCTTGGTGGGGGTGACCGTCTTAGTTTCCGTGTCAAGGGACACCGTGCCCGCTCCGCTGTGGTAGCCCTTGGGTACGTTGTAGCTGGGGTCGGCGGCGGTGAGGACCTTGCTGACCGCCCCGTTGTTGGCCATGGTGCCGGCGGTGACCGTGCCGTCGGCGGTGACAATCATCTTGCCGGTGAGCACATCCCCGGCGGCGGCTGTCACGCTGGACACGTCCTGGTAGGCCGCGGGGATGGCCCCCACCGTCACGTCGGACAGGCCGTAGTACCCCGCGTCCGGGGTGACGGCCTGCTGCTGCTTGGTGGGCGTCACGCTCTTGCTCTGGAGATTGTAGTTTCCCCCGCCGGCCACGCCGGACACGGTACCCGACCCGTTGTGGTAGCCCTTGGGGATGGTGTAGGTGTCCCCCTCCTGGACCGTGGCGCTGACGGCCCCCTGGTTGGCGATGCCGTCCACGGCGGCGGCCAGGGCGTCCAGGTTGGCGGTGGACTCCGCCAGGCCGAAGTCGATCAGCTTGTTGCGGATGGTGTTCCGGTCGCTCTGGATCCGGGAAATTTCCGTTGCGATGCTCATGGTTCTCTCTCCTTTCAGATGGTGCCCAGCAGAATCTCAATGTTGCCCACGGTGGTGTAGACCGCGGCGGAGGTGATGGGGCGGGTGTTGTCCTGCTCCGCCGCCTCCGCCGTGTCCACCTCCAAGATGTTGCCCGTGACCTTCAGGCCGCTGCCGATCTCGTAGCCCATTCCGCCGCCATCTGGAAGCGGGATGTCGCTTTCCTCATATGCCCCGGTGTCCGGGTTGTAGAGCAGCCAGTATCCATCCGCTCCGGTCTTGGGCGGGTGGCTGTTGAGGCTGGCGATCCGCTCCTCCGCCTGGGCAAACTCGGAGGGGACTGTGGGCCAGGTCCCGGAGCCGGACAGGGAGGCGGGCACAAAGAGCTGCACGGTGTTGGTGTGCCGCACCATCTCTCCCTGGGTCCCCCGCAGCTGCATGGTGTAGTAGCCGGAAAGGGACAGCATGTCCTCCGTCAGCACAGTCCCCACGCCCCCCTCCACCGGGGAGAGGGCGATGAGGTTCAGCTTCCCCTGGCACTGCACCAGCATGGTCCAGCTCCACCCCGCCGGCAGCTCCCCCGCCACCGTCAGGCTCCGGGACAAATTGTCGTGCTGCCGGGCGTCCAGCCCGTCCCCGGCTTCCAGCCGCCATCCCTCAAACCGCAGCATCCAACCCCTCCTCCCCCGCTCCGGGACGGTCGCCTGGTCTTTTTCTTTCTCTCACATTCTCGCTCCTTTCCGCTGTTTTCGGCGCAGCATGCCTGGGGGCCGCCGCTTTTCCGCCAGGCCGCGGAAACGTAGGCCCCCGCCCGGGCGGCGTTTCCCCCATGCGGGCCGCTCCCTGCGGCGCCCTGCCGGCCACCTGCGCCACGCAGGTGGCGCCGCCGGCCGTGCCGGGTTGCCCGGACGGATGCAACAGATTTGCATATCTATTCTGCGGCATCAGCCGCGTCGAAGAGAAAAGCGAAAGGCGCCTGCGGAAGCAGGCGCCTTTCGCTTTTGAAGGTGACGGCTAAAACCGACAGTCTGAAATATAAGCCCTAAAACAGATAGGCGGAGATTGAACCGCTCAGCCGGCAAAAGCCGGCGGCACGAGTGCGCCTGTCGAGCGGTTTGCATGATTTTTGACCGCTTAAAGAACCTGTTTCTTCGCCGTTGTATCCAGCTGAATCGATCCGCTGGTCCGGTTTTTTCCGTACCGTTCCCGGAGTCGGTTCAGGAATGCCTCCGCCGCCGCAGAGAAGACTTGGTACTTCTTCCAAACGATGTCCAGCCCGGATTCCAGCGGCGGCTCCAGGGGCCGGAAGCAGAGCGGGCTGCCCTCGGAGGTGTCCACCAGCTTGTCCAGGCTGACCACATAGCCGAGGCCCTGTTTCGCCATAACGGCGACATTGTAGCAGAGATTGAAGGTGGTCACGATATGGAGGTCGTCCCAGGCCGGTCCAAACCACCCGGCCAGCTCGTTGCCTTCACTCCGCTCCTCCAGCACCTGCCGGGAGAAGATCAGGGGGATGCCTGACAGATCCTCCGCGCGGATGCATGTCTTTTCCGCCAGCGGGGCGTCCCTGCGCAGGATCACCCCCCCAGGTATCCTTGGCCGGGAGGCTGAGATAATCATATTTGGCGATGTCCGTGGGCTGGATCAGCAGGCCGAAGTCCAGCAGCCCCTTGTCCAGCCGCTCCGTCACATCCTGGGCGTTGCCGCTGTACAGGTGGTAGCGGATGCCGGGATGCTCCTCCCACAGTTCCCGGCAGACGGCGGCGATGAGGTTCATGGCGTCCGTCTCCCCGCCGCCGATGTAGACGTCGCCGGACAGCTCCCCCTTCATGGCCCGGAATTCCTCCTCGGTCTTGTCCGTCATGGCCACGATCTCCTCCGCCCGCTTGCGAAGGAGCATCCCCTCCGGGGTAAGAGCGACCCGGTGGCTCTTCCGCACCAGCAGCTGCTGCCCCAATTCCTCCTCCAGGTCCCGGATCTGCCTGGACAGGGTGGGCTGTGTCACATGGAGGGAATTCGCCGCCGCCGTGATGTTCCCCTCCCGTGCAACCGTCAGGAAATACCGAAGGACACGCAGTTCCATACCGCTCCCCGCCTTTCTCGTTGTTTTTTCATATGTCATATCATAGCGAAAACTGAAATGCCCGTCAAGCATTTCACGGCACAAAAACAAGGTATTTGCTATTTTGGCGTCGTTCCCGTACACTGAGGACAGAGCGGAAAATGCCGCACAGAAAGAGGGGATCCTATGGACATTCCGGCACAAGCCGATCCGCTTCTGATCCGGAATCTCAAGGACGCCGGCTGCGCGGAGAGAGATATCCAGCGCTTTTTGCAGTTGGAGCAGGAGGGGAAGCAGCGGGAACAGCTGCGGCTCCTGACCGCGCACCGGGCCGCTCTGCTGGACCGGCTCCATGCCAGCCAGCGCCAGATCGACTGTTTGGATTATCTGGTCTTTCAGATGAATCATGGACACCCATACTGAGGCGGCACAGCAGAGCATGGAGTTTCGAGAGAAGCCACGACACATCTTAGTATTTGAACGGAGGTTTTCAGCATGGAAGAAAAACTGACTTTGACGCAGGAGTGGGACAAGACTTTCCCCCAAAGCGGCAAGGTGGAGCACAGCAAGGTGACCTTCCACAACCGCTACGGCATCACCCTGGCCGCTGATCTGTATAAGCCAAAGAACACCGAGGGCAAGCTGGCGGCCATCGCCGTGTGCGGCCCCTTCGGGGCGGTAAAGGAGCAGGCCGCCGGCCTGTACGCCCAGACCATGGCGGAGCGAGGCTTCCTCACCATGGCCTTCGACCCCTCCTTCACCGGCGAGAGCGGCGGACAGCCCCGGTACATGGCCTCCCCGGACATCAACACCGAGGACTTCCAGGCGGCGGTGGACTATCTCTCCTGCCGGGAGGATGTGGATGCGGAGAAGATCGGTATCATCGGCATCTGCGGCTGGGGCGGTCTGGCCCTGAACGCGGCGGCCCTGGACACCCGGGTGAAGGCCACGGTGGCCTCCACCATGTACGACATGGGACGGGTAAACGCCAAGGGCTACTTCGATGCCAATGACAGCGAGGAGGAGCGGCACCAGCGTCGGGTATTCTTCAACACCCAGCGGACGGAGGACTACAAAAACGGCTCCTATGCCCTGGGGGGCGGCGTGGTGGACCCCCTGCCGGAGGACGCGCCCTTCTATGTAAGGGACTACCACGACTACTACAAAACTCAGCGGGGCTACTACCCCCGGTCCCTGAACTCCAACGGCGGCTGGAATGTGACCGGTACTATGTCCTTCATGAACCAGCCCATCCTCCAGTACAGCAATGAGATCCGCTCCGCCGTCCTCATTATCCACGGCGAGAAGGCCCACTCCTGCTATATGGGCCGGGACGCCTACGCCGCCATGATGGAGGGCAACCCCAACCCGGCAAACAAGGAGCTGCTCATCATCCCCGGCGCGGTGCATACCGACCTGTACGACAGGCTGGATGTGATTCCCTTCGATAAGATGGCAAATTTCTTCCGGAAGGCCATGGCGTAAGCGGGCGGGCCGCAGCTGATCCAAATGAGGTCTGGAGATATATCCGTGGTAAATCCCGGCTCCAACGCTCCGGAGCACATCCAGGAGAAGCTCTCCCCTCTTTGACTCTGCCCTGGGCGAGGGCGAAATGGGTAAAATTGCCGCGCTGGACAGAAACGGGAAATACGGCTGACATTGAACGGCGAAACAAAAAGCAGGCCCCGCCGATCCGGGATCTCCCAGATCGGCGGGGCCTGTCTGCAATATCAACCAGCTTGGGACCTTATTCAGCACTGTCATCCAAGCGCTCGATCTTGAAGATCACCGGCCTTGTGCCGTCGGAGCAGCAGGTGATCATCACGTTCTCCTGATTCATCCAGCCCCTCATGATAGAGCCGCCCTGCAATCCGGTGTAGATGTAC
>CAJFVK010000016.1 GCA_904420435.1 uncultured Oscillospiraceae bacterium | reverse complement strand
CGGTCTGAATCGTGTATTCCTGTCCAGCCTCCAACTCAATCAGTTTTGCGGCATCAGTTATAGCGGCGGTCAGCTTCGTTTCCAGATTATTTTTCGGCAAGTAATCGGAACTTTGTGTTGGAAAGGTTATAATAAACTCTGGTTTGCCTGGCCTGTCCTTGCCGCTTTTTGATGCAGTAGCCAAGCACTCTGCGATACGCATATTTGTCGATTTCTGTTCCTCAAACTTTACGGAGGAAAACAGAGGATCTAATTTAAAATGATCTCTGACAATATTTTCCGTTAATCTTTCGTTAGCCATTTTTATTTCCTCCAATAAGCGTCTCTATTTTTCCCATCTGGGCAATTACTGCGTCTCCGGTTTTGGTAACGCGGTAACTGCCCTTTTTCTTTTGCTCTACGCACCCTACCGACTGCAAGGCCTGCAGCCACTTGTTTACCGTCGCCGGGCTACTGCCATATTCGGCAGCGATCTCTTCTTGCGAAAAGTTGATAGTGGTGCCGCGAGAGGTTTTCTGTTCCTGACTTTTCAACCAGTTCAGAAAGTGGTACTCTTTTGAGCCGAACAACTGTATGGACTTGTCCGTCACAGCGACATCACCTCATTCCTATAATTTTTTATAGGATTTTAATAGTTTAATATAGTATATTATACTATAAAAAATTATAGTGTCAAGAGCACAAAAAGAGGGAGCAGCGTCAGCTGTTCCCTCTCTCATTTAAAATGGTAGACCCTCGTCCTCGTTGATCTCGGTGAAACCAGGCAACGCCTCCTGTACCGGAACAGGCTCGGCGTTGCAGCCCTCGGCGGTGTACTCAACCACATGGTGAATACGGCGCAGGAAAGCCTTCCATGTCAATGGCTCGTCCATTTGTACCCAACGGTACTGATTTTCAAGCGGCACATTTGAAATGAGATACACCTTGGTATAGCAGGCCTGCCTATTAGCATAACGGCAGGGAAGCATTAGAGGATAGCCATCAAGGTAATTGAGCATATCGGAAATACGCAGCTGAGAGCGGAACTCATCAAAGACGATTATATCCTCGCCGTTGTACCGCTCAAATGGGTGGTCGTAGTCGGTCACGCGACAAACCTTGTCGTAACCGTACTCCTCCATAACCCCACGAGTCTTGCCGGTCCCAGTAGGACCCCAAATATATGTAACATCGAGCATTCTGAACTCGGTGGCGTATTTTTCAGCCTTTAAGGTCTGGCGCACACGCTCGATTTTGTCCAAGTACATCATCGCGCGGGGGTGTATCTCCAAGATTTCCAAATCAGTTGCACCCTCTTTGACCATCTGGTAGAGGTCATTAAGGTCAGTACGCTTTCCTTGGTGTTCTTCCGGGATTTCACCCCACTCCTCAAAGGTCCCAGGTATGCGTGTCCCGTGCTTGGTGTTGTGCTCCCATTTGCCGGACTTAGAAATATAGTCACGGTTTTGGGCTGAACTTCCGCGTGCAGTTTCAAGGTGCGCTTCCGGGAAGTGCGCTTTGAGGGTGGAAAAGCGGACGGCGCTGGAGAACGCCGCGTATATGTGTGTATGGTGAGTATGGCCTGCTTCGTCTGCCATACAGTAGTAAACGAGAGATTTTAAGGTTTTTAACTCGTTGGCTATATGTGTATGTGTAAACCCTTTTTCAATGGGATTATTGATTGTCAGTTGCCACTTGCGGCATTGAGTGTCGCTCATAAAATGCCTCCTTTGCTTAATATTGTTTGATTTGCGGCTTGCGACAGAAGTGTGCAAGGGGGTAATACTGACCCCTTGCAAAAAGAGCAGGGAGGGTAAACCCTCCCTGCCCCGCCCGCCGATCGCTTAGGCTTCGCCCGCGTCGGTGGGCGGTGATGGTGCTAATAACCGGCGTTTAATGTAGCTATTGAGTTTGCCGGTATCGGTGACACGCGGAACTTGAATATGGTATAGACCTTGGCCGTCCAGAAAGAAATATCCCTGTCCGCGCGCATTGTTGTAGGTCATTTGATCCCGGTAGTCGGGTACAAGCATGGCCTTTTGCTCTTTTGAAAGATTACCCAGCATGAGAATAGCCCCAAATTGGTCGCGCGCGCCTGCACGGAAATATTCAGCGTCTGCGCGTTGGATACCGATAATCAGGTGGACCCCTAAGGAGCGTCCCATCAGGAGGATGTTTCCTACCTTGCGTTTTACTTCCTCGGCAGCTTTTTTGTCCAGCGAGGATATAAGGGCACCATACTCGTCAATGAGTAGGACCAGCCTGTGCTGATTCCGTTCGGGCTCATTTGCTTCCAGCCGGATAGAGAACTCCTGATACACGGCGTCGATGCCGTCAAGGGCCGCGGTAAAACCGTAGAAACCGCTGCACCCGTCGAACTGACCGAATCCCGATTTTTTGTAGTCACAGATAACCAGTTGAGTCGTACCCTCGTACCGTGCTATTTTGCCCAGTAAGAGTGCCAGAGCGTAGGTCTTGCCGCTCCCAGTGGCTCCAACACACAACAAGTGGGGATAGGAATCAAGGTCTACGGATATGTAGACCTTGATTCCGCGGTTCACTAACTGAGCATCATACAAGAATGGTATAGACATCAAAAATCATCATCAGCAATATCGCTGCCGGTAGGAGGAAGATCGAAACGGTGGACAAAATCGGCCACCTTTTTGCTGTCAACCCACACAAAATCAAATACAATGTATGAATTACTTTCCTTTATATCAAGCAGATATAGTGTGGGTGTCCCATCTGTGAAAGCAGGATGTGCTACATTGGGAAGCATACCACGGCGCAGATCATCACTAAGCAAATCTTGGAGAACTCGCCGCTCCTGTGAGAGCGTTGTAGCAGATAGATCGCTTTTACTAAGCCGCAGTAAGCCAATCTCCACAACGGTATGTCCGTTGCAATTATATGTTTTCCACTCCCAACGGGGGTAATAGTGATACTGACCGGTTTCCTCTATAGGGAAAGAATCGTAGTATAAGTCTCGAAAGACAGAGAGTTTATCCTTCAAAGTGGTACAAGCACCTTCCAAAAACGCTCCTGCCACAGATGCAATTTCAAAGGGTGTTGGAGTAGACCGGTTAAAAAGTATAGGAACAGTCAACATAGCCAGTAAAATCAGCGCAGCAGTGTTAGTATGATCAGCAAAGACCAGTACGGCAACAACAAACAAAAAAGTTGCCGCAAAGGCGGCTGCGCCGGTATTGATACCGGCAGCAGCTAACGCTCGGTTGATAAAATCAGCTAACTTTTTCATGAGCATCACCTCAACCTTTCGCCTTAACAACTATGATTTCATCAGCTTTTGCTGTAAAATCATAGTCAGAAGCCCCGTCCAACCTATAAAAACGGCCTACAAACCCCTCAAACGATACCTCAATGGGAGTGACTGCAGCGTCTATTTCTTCCTGAGTAATAACCTGAGGACCGGAAACTTTGACACTAAAATCAGCGTACTTTGCTGCAGGGCAAACCACCTGATAACGGGTGCCAATGATGGTCCCGGTTGCCTTGCCGTCCTTGTACTCACGATCGGCGGAAGCACTAACCAGAACAACTGTGTCTGAATTTGCTATATCTTTTAACGAAAACCTAATATTATTAACTTTCAACTTCATAGATTATATTCTCCTTATAATTATTATTTATTTCTCTCGCTCCTAAGAGCGGCTCACGGGATTACACTTAGTGTGTTCCCTGTTTATGGTGCTCGCAGATGGCCGTAGGGCTCAATGAAGTTTTTCACACTTTAAGACCTCCGGCTGTATGTCAGTGCCGACAGCGCAGCGGTGCGCTGGTAGAGTGTTGGTGGTGTCTCTTCCAAGTTCGCAGATAAAATCAGCGTACTCGGTAGAATGATCCAAGACATAGCGGTGTATATCCTGGGCTATTTGTACCGCAACGGTACGCGCTTGTGATTTTGATATTATGATATAATTATACACCCCCTTTCGTTATGTAGTAATTATAACAATAATATAAATTTAACTCAAGGGCCATGCGACATGTGTAACATAAGTGTAATATTGATATTGACACATTTTGTTTTTTATTGTATAATGCAATAAAATTATAAATTGAGGTGTGGAATGAAAGAGCAATTTAAAATTGATTTTGCAAAGCGTTTGGACCACGCTATCGAATCGCAACACAGAACAAGAAGTGAGGTTGCAACATCTGCCGGGATCAAGTATCCCACTCTAGCCTCTTACCTTAATAATAGAAATAATGGCGGTGCCGGAGCGCTTCCACCACTAGATGTTGCAGCCCGTTTGTCCGGGGTGCTAGGTGTATCGCTCGATGAACTGTGTGGATGCAGTTTACCGGAAACAACTCAAAGATCAGAAATAGAGCTACCGCACATTGACGCACCCACATCCGTGAGCACGACTACCAAGTCTGCTGAAACAGACGCACAGAAAGCCCTCCGTAACATTCATCAAGCGGTTAGTACCTTAAATATCTCCGTTGATATTGAAAAAAACGGAGCGATTATTTTTAAGAGCACCAACCATTTCCTACGATTGTTCTTTGAGCAAATTATGGCTGGAGCAGAGCTGGATGATATCATTAGTATGTTCGGCGGTGTGAAGTTGCTTAGTGGCGAACTTGTGGACCCCATTACCTACCAGATCGAGACCACAAAGGAGCAGAAACTATGACCAAGGCTGTTATATATGCCCGGTTCTCATCACACTCACAGACAGAGCAGAGTATTGAGGGCCAGCTAAAAACTTGCTATGAGTATGCCGCAGCCAACAATATTACTGTCGTTGGAGAGTATATCGATCGGGCACAGAGTGGCACAACGGACACCCGTATAGAGTTTCAGCGCATGATATCTGACAGCGACCGCCACACATTCAACGCTGTACTTGTGTATCAGCTTGATCGTTTCGCTCGTAACCGCTACGATAGTGCTATCAATAAGGCAAAGTTGAAGAAGAACGGAGTCCGCGTACTCTCTGCTAAAGAAAACATCAGCGATGATGCAAGCGGTATTCTTGTCGAGGGGGTTCTTGAGAGCATGGCGGAGTATTACTCCGCTGAGCTATCACAGAAAATTCAGCGCGGCATGGATATTAATGGTTCAAAGTGCCTTTCGACCGGAAGTAATCCAGGGCTCGGTTTAACTGTTGACCCGGAAAAACACATCGTAATTGATCCGAATACCGCCCCCATTGTCAAATCGATATTTGAGCAGTATGTTGCAGGAGACACAGTGAAGGACATCATTGACCGACTTAATGCAATGGGAGTAAAGACCTCCAAAGGTGGCCCATTCAATAAGAATAGCTTTCGTCGTATGCTCCAGAACAAGAGGTATATTGGCATTTATACATATAAGGGGCAGGAAACTCCCAATGCAATTCCGCGCATTATCGACGATGATCTCTTTGAGCGGGCTCAGGCTCGGCTTATGAAAAGCAAAAAAGCTCCCGCCCAAGCAAAGGCGAAAGCCGAATATCTTTTGACAACAAAGCTATTCTGCGGTCATTGTCGAGAAATGATGACTGGATATGCCGGAACTTCTAAGACCGGAGTAGTACACCACTACTACATTTGCAATGGCCGCAAGGCAAAGAAGTGTAGTAAAAAGAATGTAACGAAAAAGTATATTGAGGACTTGCTTGTTCAAAAATGCCGGGAACAACTAACCGACGATAACATCCATATTATCGCTAAAGAGGTTGCCGCTATTTGTGCGGCTGATTATGATACCTCTATGTTAAAGTACCTTCGCACCAAGCTAAAAGAGGTCGAAAAAGGTATTGAAAACCTTCTCCTTGCTCTCGAAAGCGGACAAGCCGCCGATATTATCACTGCTCGCATTAGCCAGCGTAGCGCAGAGAAAGCAGACTTGGAGCGCCAAATTGCCATCGAAATGCAGGGACAAAGTCCCATTGATGAAAAGGAAATTCTGTTCTTTCTTCACTCTCTGAAAAAAGGTGCAGCCGATAACGAAAAGTACAGAAAAATGCTCATCAACATCTTCCTTGTTGCCGCTTATCTGTACGATGATAAGTTGACTTATATACTGACCGCAGGGAGTGACACCCTTACCGTTACCGAGAGTCTGCTGGGTGCTATCGAAGAGAATAACTCCCGCTATGCGAGTTCGTTTATAAACGATACTGCTCCACCAAAAAGAAAGACACGCTAAAAGCGTGTCTTTCTTTTTGGGTTTCGCGGGCCAAAGGCCCGCTCCGCCCTTCGGTATTTCAATGCGCGGCGCATTGGGGCAGAAGGGATTACTCGCTGATGAATTCGATCTCAATATCCCCGTTGTTATTGGCGGCGCTCAGGGTCTTGCTCCCGCCGCTCTTCTCATCCGGCAGGCTGCTCTCACCCTTTTTGACCGCACAGGTGATGGCGTAGTCGTCGTAGCTCCCGGTGATCGCCCCGGTAATGTCGCCGTTCTTGTTTTCCACCGTGACGGCGTCGGGCGCGCCCACATTCTCAAAGGAGATATCACCACCGTTGTTGGACAGGGTCAGCTGGCCTGTCACGGTCAGCGCGGACAGGGAGATGTCCTCGTTTGTGGTGCGAAGGCTCAGGGTAGCGAGGGCGGCGTCGGGGACCTGGACGGTGATCTGATTGGCACCGGCGGACTTGCTCCCGCCGATGTAGTCCGTCCACTCCTTCTCACTCTGGGCCACCATCGTGAGGACGCCGCTGTCTGAAACGGAGATGTCATAGAACTCCTTCTCGCTCTCCGCGTAGCCGATGTGGAACTGCCCGTCTTCGGAGGGAACCACCAGGATCTCCCGGTCCGCCGCCTGGATGTCGATCCCGCTGATTTCCTCCCCCTCCGGCGTGTAGGATTTTGCCTCACAGGTGTTCCCCTCCCCCGAGCAGGCGGAGAAGGATCCCGCCAGCAGGAATCCTGCCAGCGCCAAAAGAATGCTCTTCTTCATTTCTTCTTTTCCTTTCTTACAGGGTTTTCCGCTTCAAAACCGCCAGGCCCGCGGCGGCCAGGGCGGCGCTCAGCGCCAGGCAAACCGCTATATGGACCGGCGCGTTTGCATTGAGCATGACGACGCCGAAAAATCCGGCCAGAAGGCCCCGCAGCGGTGCGATGGGCGTGAAAACGCAGATGATGGCGGCCAGGACCGCGTCCGTGACCCAGCCGTACCAGTGGGGCTGCATGGACAGCAGCACATGGAGAAATATCATAACCAGGAACAGAAACACAGCCTGCTGGAGGAACGCGACAAGGGCGCCGTTTTCCATCCAGCCGCAGACGTCCATCAGGTTAACCACCCTCTGGGCGCGGTTGAGGGGGTCGATCAGCAGGTGGACCCCTGTGTTGACCAGGGAGATCAGCAGGGCGAGGATCCCGTAGCCCATGAGAGAGCCGAGATAGAAGTCCTTTTTGCTGGCGCCCAGGTACATCAATTTCCTGAAATCATAAAACACGAAGAAAAACGGCGTCATGACCGCCAGGAGCCAGGTGTAGTTGCCGTTGCTCAGCGCGATGGCGGAATCGCCGGAGGTGGTGGCGCAGAGCGCCACCGCCGCTGTCACGATAAAACTGATCTTATTGCTGGCAAGCAGCCGCCTGACCACAGAAAGCGTCGCTCTCATGCCCTGATCCCTCCCTTGTGCCCCACCATATGGACGAAAAAGTCCTGGAGAGAGAGGGGCGTGATCTCCAGGGACGCCTCCTGCTTCGGCGGCTGGTCAAAAATATAAGCTGTGACAAGCCCGCCTACGGCGTCCTGCCCAATGACGTGCAGATTTGCCGTCGCCGCGTCCACGTCCTTCTTGAGCCCGCTGACGCTGAACGCCTTTTCCTCCACGGAGCGCAGGGTATCAAAGAAGCGGATCCGCCCCTTGTCGATGATGATCAGCTTGTGGATCGTCTTTGCGATCTCCTCGATGATATGGGTGGACACCAGGATGATCCTGGGGTGGCGCTGGAAGCTCTCGGTGAGCATCTCGTAAAACTCCACCCGCATAATGGCGTCGAACCCCAGAACCGGCTCATCCAGCAAAATGACCGGCCGGTTGCTGGCCAGGCAGACAATGGTGGAAACCATGGTCTTCATCCCCAGGGAGAGCTGGTTGAATTTCTTCCTCCCGTCCAGCTCAAACCGCTCCATCATTTCGGAGGCAAAGGAAACGTCATAGTCCGCGTTTACCTCAGAGGCGATCCGCAGCAGCTTCCGGACCGGCAGGTTGAAATGCCTGGCAAAGTTTTCGATGTAGCTGACGCCCGTGTCCAGCGCCGCGGTGGAGATCGTTTTTCCATCCACCTGGATCTGTCCGCTGGTGATGTTCTGATAGCCGGCAATGGACTTCAGCAGGGTCGTCTTGCCCGCGCCGTTTCGTCCCAGCAGGCAGTAGATGCCAGGTTCATCGATCGTTAAGTCAATGCTGTGCAGTACTGTTGCCTGCCCGTATTGCTTTGTCACTTTCCGCAGGTCTATCATTGCCCTTTCCTCCTAACCGCACTGGGAAATGAAACGCTTGCATATCAAATCTTCCTGTGCTAGAGTAGTATAAACCTTTGTGTTACACAAAAGTCAAGAGGGAAAATGAAGATGAAGAAAACTATTTTTTCCATTGGGGAGGCGGCGGAGCAGGCGGGCATGACCAGGGAAACCCTCCGCCACTACGACCGCATCGGTCTGGTCAAGCCCAGCCGGGTGGACCCGTACACCAACTACCGGTACTACAGCGGGGAGGATATCGTCCGGCTGAACACGGTCCACGCCCTGCAGCAGATGGATCTGCCTCTTGCGGAGATCAAGCAGGTCCTGGAATATGACGATCTGGAAAAGATCATCGCTTTTCTGGAGCGGGCGGAGCAGAAGGCGGATGAGAAGATCGCCTCCCTGCGCCGCGGCAAGGCGAAAATCCAGCGGGCCAAGGCCGACTACGTGGAAAAGCTTCAAAGCCGGCGGGCCGCAGCTGGCGTCTTTACCCGGGAATTTCCGGAGCGGGTCATCATGCTGGCGGACAGCGTGGACAAAATTACGGTGGACGACCTGTGGAGCTATCTGCGCCATTTCTACCGGCGGCTCTCCGACGAACAGAAGGACCGGTTTGATTTCGAGAATCTGGCCGGCGTCTACCGGTCCGGCGCCTCCGCCCGCTATTTCGCCGTATGCACCCGCTATGAGGAGATCGAGGGGCTGATCCGCCTTCCCGCCGGGACCTACCTGTGCGCCGACTGCACCGAGGAGAATTGGCGGGAAACCCTGGAGCAGCTCATGGACACAGCGGCGGCCAGGTACCATGGGCGGCCCGCGTTTTCCCTGCAGCTGGTGGTGGTTTCCGGCATCCTCCAGTGGACCTACCAGCTGCAGGTCTATGCCGGGGGATCGCCGGCCGGGGCTTCCGGAAGGGAAAATTTCTGCCGGGGGACTTGATATATATATATGATAAACTATTCAGAACACCGGTGAAACGGCGGCAGAAAGCCCATAATAAGGGCAAACACGATGGAAGGAGACAGGCACATGAAAAAGATCGGGGTTCTGATTCTGGCGGCAGCTCTCATGCTGTCCCTGGCAGCCTGCGGCGGCAGCAATATAGGTGAAAATGGCAACGAATCAGGAACAGGCACAGAAGCCCCCACACTGGAGATCGGAGAAACCATAACGACAGATTATTTTGAATTTGCTCTAACTGATGTAGACTTTTTAGAGGAATCGGATGGTTTATGGGATTATTATAACTCCTGGAGTTGGGAGAAGGGGGAGGAAGCTTTTATCCTCTGTACTTACTCTGTACGCTTTGTCGGCAAAGAAGAGGTCAGTGTAGCCCCGGTTTCGAGAATGACGGTTTCCTATGGAGATGGGTATACTTTTGAGGATTTCAGAGAGTTCATCGTATACGCAGACGGAGAGGACACTGTCGAACGGGACGGCACTGTCTTGAATTTTACGAATACCTATACCCAGTCCGGCTCGAATATGGGGACAAATGTGATCTCATTTCGGCCGCTTGCCGAGGAAATATACACCGGATACGGGTACCTGAAGGTGCCGGCAGAGGTTATGCAGGAGGAATCTGAACCGTTAACCATCAGCATTTCTGTTTCAGGCGGTGAATCGTCATACTCCTATCGCCTAAGGTAACGGCAGAAAGGGCGGGAGCATCGCAAGCGATGCTCCCGCCCTTTTCTCTTGCCTGTCTATCCGGTCTGTCCAAAGGGGCGCCGGGAAGCGGCGCCCCCGCCCCTCCCGTTTCTTCGGCCCTTGGAAAAGCAGGCCTTCCGCCGCCTACTGGCCCAGCTCCTTGGTCCGGCGCTCGGCGGCGATCACAGCGTCCATCATGGCCCCACGGACACCCCGCTCCTCCACCACCCGGACGCCGGCAATGGTGGAGCCGCCGGGGCTGCACACCTGGTCCTTCAGCACCCCGGGGTGGAGACCGGTCCGGAGGGTCAGCCTGCCCGTCCCCTCGATCATCTTCGCCGCGTACAGCAGGGCCTTGTCCCGGGGCAGGCCGCAGGCCACGCCGCCGTCGGCCAGGGCCTCCATCACCTGCCAGATGAAGGCGCCGCCGCAGCCGGCCACCGCGCTGGCCGCGTCCATCAGCCGCTCCTCGATCCGGTCCAGGGTGCCGGCGGCGGACATCCCCTTGAGGAACTCCGCCAGCTCCTCCTCCGTTACGGCGGCGTTGGCGGTGTAGGTGGTCATCCCAGCCCCCACGGCGCAGGGGGTGTTGGGCATGATCCGGATGATGGGGCAGGGGAGCCCCGCCAGGGCCTCCAGCTTCGTAAGCGTCAGCCCCGCCGCCATGGATACCAGCAGGTACCGGTCCTCCCTTCCCCGGAGCACCGGCCGGAGGCTCTCCAGCAGGCCGGCCATCATCTGGGGCTTCACCCCCAGGAAGATATACTTGCTCTTACCGGCCACCTCCTCGTTGCTCCCCACGGCGCAGCCCAGCTCCGCCGCCAGGGCCTCCGCCTTGGCCCGGGTCCGGTTGCTGAGGATGATCTTCTCCGCCGGCACCTGCTTCACCGCCGCCCGGGCCAGGGCGCCTGCCATGTTGCCGGAGCCCACAAATCCAAAGAGATATTCGCTCATCTTCCTGCTCCTTTCCTCCGGGGCTCAGCGGATCTGCCCGCCGCCCCGCACCACATACTTATAGCTGGTCAGCTCCTCCAGGCCCATGGGGCCCCGGGCGTGGAGCTTCTGGGTGGAGATGCCCATCTCGCACCCCAGGCCGAACTCCCCGCCGTCGGTAAACCGGGTGGAGGCGTTCACATACACCGCCGCGCTGTCCACCAGGGCGGCGAACCGGTCCGCCGCCTGACTGTCGGCGGTGACGATGCCGTCGCTGTGGCTGGTGGAGTGGCGGGCGATGTGGTCCACCGCCGCCTCCAGGCTGTCCACCACCGCCACCGCCAGGATGTAGTCCAGAAACTCCGTGTCAAAGTCCGCGGCCGACGCCGGCGTGCCGTCGATGATCCCGGCGGCCCGCTCGTCCAGCCGCAGCTCCACCGGCTGCCGGCCCGCCGCCTGCCGGTCCTCCACCAGGACACGGCGGAGCTTGGGCAGGAATTCCCCGGCGATCTCCCGGTGGACCAGGCACACCTCCTCGGCGTTGCAAACGCTGGGGCGGCTGGTCTTGGCGTTTTCAATGATCCGGAGGGCCATCTCCTGGTCCGCGCTCCGGTCCACGTACACGTGGCAGATGCCGGTGCCCGTCTCGATGCAGGGCACCGTGGCGTTCTCCACGCAGGAGCGGATCAGGCCCGCGCCCCCCCGAGGGATCAGCAGGTCCACCAGGCCCCGGGCGCCCATGAGCTCCTGGGCGCTGCGGCGGGAGGTGTCCTCCACCAGCTGGAGGGCCTGGGCGGGGAGCCCCGCCCGCTCCAACCCCCGGCTCAGGGCCGCCACAATGGCGGCGGCGGACCGGTGGGCCTCCTTCCCGCACCGGAGGACGCAGGCGCTGCCCGCCTTCAGTGCCAGGGCCGCCGCGTCGCTGGTCACGTTGGGCCGGGACTCGTAGATAATGGCGATGACCCCCATGGGCACGGAGATCTTCCGGATCTCCAGGCCGTTGGGCCGGCGGACGGTCTTCAGCTCCCGCCCCACCGGATCCGGCAGGGCCGCCACCTGGCGGACGCCCTCCGCCATGCCGCCGATCCGCTCCTCCGTCAGCCGCAGCCGGTCCATCATCACCGGGGAGATGATCCCCTCCGCCGCCTCCAGGTCCTCCCGGTTGGCCGCCAGGATCTCCCCGGCCCCCGCCTCCAGCTCCTCCGCCATGGCCAGCAGGGCGGCGTTCTTCCGCTCCGTGTCCGCCAGGGCCATGGGGGCCTTGGCCTCCCTGGCCCGGCCCAGCAGCTCCATTGTTGTCATCGCTCTATTCTCCTTTCCGTTGACGCTCTCTCCTGCCCCGCCAGCGGCGGCACCAGGCGGCCGCCCCTATGAGGCAGAAGGCCAGAAGGGCCGCCGCGCAGACTAAGACCTCCGGTCTTCCGGTGCGCAGCCCCGCCCAGATCAGCAGGGCGAAAAAAACTGCAAACAGCGCCAGCAGCACAGCCCACAGCAGAGCCCGCGCCCACAGGGGCACCCGCTTGGAGCCCGCGGCCCCGATGGCCCCCTCCAACAGGATCTCCAGCACGCTCTCCACCAGGGCGCTCATTCCGCCCGCTTCTTCCCCAGGCCCACGAACCGGGTGCCCACGGCTTTCCCCTCCACAATATCGTAGAGGTCCTTGGGCCGGGAGCCGTTGGTGATGATCATGTCGCAGCCGGCGGCCATGCACAGCTCCGCCGCCCGGAGCTTGGTGACCATGCCGCCGGTGCCCAGCTCCGAGCCGCTGCCGCCGGCCAGGGCCCAGATCTCCGGCCCCAGCTCCTCTACCCGGGGGATCAGGGTGGCCGACGGGTCCTTGTGGGGGTCCGCCGTGAAGAGCCCCTCGATGTCGCTCATCAAGACCAGCAGGTCCGCGTGGATATTCACCGCCACAATGGCCCCCAGGGTGTCGTTGTCCCCCACGGCGATCTCCGCCGTGGCCACGGTGTCGTTCTCGTTGATGACCGGCAGGGCCCCCATCTCCAGCAGGCGGGACATGGTGTTCTGGAAATTCTCGTGGCGCTGGGGATCCTCCACATCGGAGCCGGTGAGAAGGATCTGGGCCACCGTGTGGTGGTACTCGTCAAAGAGCTTATCGTATGTATACATGAGCTCGCACTGGCCGATGGCCGCGGCGGCCTGCTTGGTGGGCATATCTGTGGGCCTGCGCTGGAGGTTCAGCTTTCCCACGCCCATGGCGATGGCGCCGGAGGACACCAGCACCAGCTCGTGCCCCGCGTTCTTCAGGTCGCTCATCACCTTGCACAGGGACTCCACCCGCCGGATATTCAGCTTTCCCGTGCTGTGGGTCAGGGTGGACGTACCCACTTTTACCACAATCCGCATTTCTCTCCTACCTCCCGGACGATTCCGTCTTTTCTGCATCAGTATAACACAGAACCCGTCGGTTGGGGAAGGGGCAAATCGCAAAATCCCGCGGCGGATTTTTGCCGGGATAGGGCGGGGAAATGGTGCGGAACACCCGGCGAAAGCGCCAAATTTTGTTACGAAATGTTCACAAAATATCCCACATCTCCCGTTGGCTTTTTCAGGAAAGCGTGGTATACTATATCCTGTCTTGATATGTGGTTTGACACCGCGGAAGAGGAGTGTTTCAAATATGGGTTTACTAAAAAAAATCTTCGGCACCTACAGCGAGCGGGAGCTGAAGCAGATCTATCCCATTGTGGATAAAATCGAGGCCCTGGCCGACGAGTACAAGGCCATGAGCGACGCCCAGCTCCAGGCCAAGACGCCGGAGTTCAAGGAGCGGCTGGCAAAGGGCGAAACCCTGGACGATATCCTGCCGGAGGCCTTCGCCACGGTCCGGGAGGCGGCGGACCGGGTGCTGGGCCTGCGGCCCTACCGGGTGCAGCTGGTGGGCGGCATCGTGCTCCACCAGGGGCGCATCGCCGAGATGAAGACCGGCGAGGGCAAGACCCTGGTGGCCACTCTGCCGGCCTATCTGAATGCCCTGACCGGCCAGGGCGTCCATATTGTCACGGTGAACGACTACCTGGCCAAGCGCGACAGCGAGTGGATGGGCAAGGTCCACCGCTTCCTGGGCCTCAGCGTGGGCCTTATCATCCACGGCCTGGATAAGAAGCAGCGCCAGGCCGCCTACGCCGCCGACATCACCTACGGCACCAACAACGAGATGGGCTTTGACTACCTGCGGGACAACATGGCCCTCTACAGCCAGGAGCTGGTTCAGCGGGGCCACCACTTCGCCATTGTGGACGAGGTGGACTCCATCCTGATCGACGAGGCCCGGACGCCTCTGATCATCTCCGGCATGGGGGACAAGTCCACCCAGCTCTACGACATGGCTGAGTCCCTGGTTTCCCGCTTCAAGAAGATGGTGGTCAAGGAGACCGACGAGAAGGCCGAGGAGGCCGAGGACATCGACGCGGACTATATTGTGGACGAGAAGGCCCGGACCGCCACCCTGACCGCCCGGGGCGTGAAGAAGGCGGAGGAGTTCTTCCACATCGACAACCTGAGCGACCCGGAGAACTCCACCCTGGCCCACCATGTGAACCAGGCCATCAAGGCCCACGGCGTCATGAAGCGGGACATCGACTACGTCCTGAAGGACGGCCAGGTGGTGATCGTGGACGAGTTCACCGGCCGCCTGATGTTCGGCCGGCGGTACAACGAGGGGCTCCACCAGGCCATCGAGGCCAAGGAGCACGTGAAGGTGGAGCGGGAGAGCAAGACCCTGGCCACCATCACCTTCCAGAACTACTTCCGCCTCTATGAGAAGCTCTCCGGCATGACCGGCACCGCTCTCACCGAGGAGGAGGAGTTCGCCACCATCTACCGGCTGGATATCGTGGAGATCCCCACCAACCGGCCCCTGGCCCGGATCGACGACCCGGATGTGGTGTACCGGACCGAGGCCGCCAAGTTCCGGGCGGTGATCGCCCAGGTGAAGGCCTGCCACGAGAAGGGGCAGCCGGTACTGGTGGGCACGGTGTCCATTGAGAAGAACGAGCACCTGAGCAAGCTCCTCCAGAAGGAGGGCATCAGGCACAACGTACTGAACGCCAAGAACCACGAGAAGGAAGCGGAGATCGTGGCCCAGGCGGGCAAGCTGGGGGCCGTCACCGTGGCCACCAACATGGCCGGCCGCGGCACCGACATCATGCTGGGGGGCAACGCGGAGTTCCTGGCCCGGGCGGACCTGACGAAGGCCGGCTACTCCGAGGAGGTGATCTCCGAGGCCACCGGCTACGCGGAGACGGACAACGAGGAAATTCTGGAGGCCCGCGCCCTCTTTGCCGAGCGGATGAAGGTCCACAAGGAGGAGATTGCCGGGGAGGCCGACAAGGTCCGGGCCGCAGGCGGCCTCTTCATCATCGGCACCGAGCGCCACGACTCCCGCCGGATCGACAACCAGCTCCGCGGCCGGGCCGGCCGCCAGGGTGACCCGGGCGAAACCCGGTTCTACCTGAGCCTGGAGGACGATTTGATGCGCCTCTTCGGCGGCGAGCGGATGCAGGGGATGATGGAGCGCTTCGATCTGGGGGACGACGTGCCCATCGAGAGCAAGTACCTCTCCAAGTCCATTGAGAATGCCCAGATCAGCGTGGAGTCCCGGAACTTCCAGGCCCGGAAGAACACCCTGGAATACGACGACGTGATGAACAAGCAGCGGGAGATCATCTACGGCCAGCGCCGCCAGGTCCTGGACGGCATGGACATCAAGGGCGTCATCCAGAACATGATCACCGCCACCATCCAGCGGGACGTGCACCTGGCCTTCGGCGAGCAGAAGCACCTGGACCAGGAGCAGTTCCAGTCCCTGCTCTCCGGCCTGGAGGGCACCTATTTCTCCAAGGGCGCCGTTTCCCTCAGTGACGGGGAGCTGGCCTCCGCCACGGCGGAGGATCTGATCGACCGCCTGACCCAGGCCGCCATGGCCACCTACGAGAAGAAGGAGGCGGAGGTGACGCCCCAGCTGATGCGTGAGCTGGAGCGGGTCATCATGCTGCGGGTGGTGGACGAGTTCTGGATGGACCACATCGACGCCATGAACGAGCTGCGCCAGGGCATCCGCCTGCGGGCCTACGCCCAGACCGACCCCATTGTGGCCTACAAGCAGGAGAGCCTGCATATGTTTGAGGAGATGATCGACGCCATCCAGGCGGAAACCATCCGCCGGATCTACTCCTTCCGTCTGAAGAAGCAGGAGGAGATCAAGCGGGAGCGGGTGGCCTCCGGCATCACCGAGGGCTTTGGCGGCGACAAGACCGTCAAGCGCCAGCCCCGCCGGGTCCAGAAGATCGGCCGCAACGACCCGTGTCCCTGCGGCAGCGGTAAAAAGTATAAGAACTGCTGCGGACGCTGATGCCGCAGGTCCCCCACCGTCGGGCCGCTCCGCCTCCCGGCCCCTTTTCGGGGCCGCCAGCCGGGGCCCTTCCTCGAAACCGCCTCGCTCTCCCCGCCCCAGGCGGCGCTTCGGCGCTTTCCCCTGCGGCAGCGGTAAAAAGTATAAGAACTGCTGCGGACGCTGATGCCGCAGGTCCCCCACCGTCGGGCCTCTTCTTTTCGGGGCGGGCGGTGAGGGCTCGTCAGAATCATCCATCTTCGGTTTTCCATCAGATGCTCTGCGGGGCAAACGCCCGGCAGAGTATCTTCCTATTCCGGTGAAAGGAGCTGCTATGGGCTTTTCTCAGCACGATCACCAGGGCCTGGTCTTCTATACCGCCGCCTCCCTCTCCGCTCTTCCCGGCGTTTCCCACGGCTTCTCCACCCGCCTGGGCGGGGTCAGCCAGGGGGTCTGGGCCTCTCTGAACCTGCGCAGCGCCACGGTTTGCGGCGATACCCAGGCCAACGTGGAGGAGAACTACCGGCGGCTGTGCGCCGCAGTGGGCGCGGACGTGTCCCGGCTGGTCCTGACCCGCCAGGTCCACTCCGACCGGATCCGTCTGGCAACGGAGGCGGACGCCGGGAAGGGGCTCTGGCGCCAGCGGGACTACGACGTGGACGCCCTGATCACCAATGTAGAGGGCCTGCCCCTGGCGGTTTTCTCCGCCGACTGCATCATCATCCTGCTGTGCGACCCGGTGAGGCGCTCCATCGGCGCGGTCCACGCCGGCTGGCGGGGCACCGCCCAGTCCATTCTCCAAAAGACCGTCCGGAAGATGGAGCGGGCCTTCGGCGCCCGTCCGGAGCATATCCGCGCCGCCATCGGGCCCGGTATCGGCCCCTGCTGCTTTGAAACCCACGACGACGTGCCCCAGGCCATGGAGGACGCCATGGGCGCTGAGGCCGCCCCCTTCCTGAAGCGGCGGGGCGGGAAGTGGACGGTGGACCTGAAGGGCCTCAACCGGCGGCAGCTGGAGCTGGCCGGCCTGCGGCCGGAGCACATCGACGTGTCCCCCCTGTGCACCGCCTGCCATCCGGAGCTCTTCTGGAGCCACCGGAAAATGGGGGACCAGCGGGGGGTCCAGTGCGGCCTGATCTCCCTGGGAGGGCCGCGCCCATGAGAAGGCTCGCCCTGCTGCTCCTCCCCCTTCTGCTCCTGCTGACCGCCTGCGCCCAGGAGGAGTTCTCCGGGGAGGAGGACACCCCCTGGTACTCCCAAGTCACCACCCCCGAGGAGGAGGACTCCCCCAGCCACCGGCTCAGCCGATTCGCCCTGGCCTACCACGAGGACCAGACCCTGGACCCCATCACCTGCGAGGAGGGGCTCCAGTTTCCCCTGGCCTCCCTGCTCTACGACCGGCTCTTTGAGCTGGATTCGTCCTTCACGCCCCAGGCCGCCCTCTGCGACAGCTGGAGCGTCAGCGAGGACGGCTTGACCTGGTCTTTGCACCTCCGGGAGAACGTCCTCTTCAGCGACGGCTCCACCCTGACCGCTGCCGACGTGGTTGCCTCCATCCGCCGGGCCATGGACTCCCAGCGCTACGGGGAGCGGCTCTCCGGCGTCCTCTCGGCGGTGGCTCAGGGGGCGGACACGGTGCGCCTCACCCTCCGCACCCCCAACAGCGCCCTGCCCGCCCTGCTGGACCTCCCCGTCACCAAGAGCGGCACGGAGGATGCCCTGGTGCCGGTGGGCACCGGCCCCTACCTCTATATCACCGACGGGGATAAGGCCTATCTGACTGCCAACAGCCAGTGGTGGCGGGGCAGCTCCCGGCCCCTGGAGCGGATTGAGCTGGTAAACGCCAAGGATCTGGACACCGCCCGGTATCTCTTCACTGCCCAGGAGATCCAGCTTCTCTGCACGGACCTCACCGGCGACAGCGCTACCCTGACAGGGAGCCTGGACTGCGCGGACGCGCCCACCACGGTCATGCAGTTTATCGGCGTCAACACCGCCCACCCCCTGCTCTCCGAAGCGGCGGTGCGGCGGGCACTCAGCGCCGGGATCGACCGGCAGGAGGTGGTGGACGGCTACCTCTCCGGCCACGGCCTGGGCGCCTCCCTCCCCCTCTCCCCCGCAGCGGGCCTCTATCCGGAGGATCTGGAGAGCGCCTACAGCTACACCGCCTTTTACCAGGCTCTGCGCGACGCCGGCCTCAGCGCCGGGGAGAGCCAGACGCTGCGGCTGCTGGTCAACGAGGAGAGCGCCTACAAGGTTTCCATCGCCCAGTATCTGGCGGAGAAGCTCAGCCAGTACGACCTGCAGGTAACCGTGGAGACCCTGCCCTGGGACGCTTTCCTGGCGGCCCTGGCCAGCGGGGATTTTGACCTCTACTACGGGGAGGTGAAGCTCACGGCGGACTGGGACATCTCCTCCCTGGTGGGGACCGGCGGCTCCCTCAACTACGGCGGCTGGAGCAGCGCCGACACGGATGCCCTCCTGGCCTCCTTCCGCACCAGTGAGGACCGGCAGGCCGCCTGCGACGCCCTCTGCGCCCATCTCTCCCAGCAGATGCCGCTGATCCCGGTCTGCTTCAAGAGCGTTTCCGTCCTGACCCACAGCGGCACGGTGGAGGGCCTCTCCCCCACCGCCGCCAACGCCTTCTATGGACTGGAGCGCTGGTCGGTGGACATCGCGCCTGCGGAGGAAGCAGCGGAGGAGAGCGCAGGCTGAACCCCTTCCTTCTCCAGCCAGCAAAAAGCCCATTGCTATGTGCAGTACTTCCACATAGCAATGGGCTTTTTCTTGCTTGCGAATGGCCCTTAGACCAATTCGATCATCGCGGTTTCCGCGGCGTCGCCCCGGCGAACGCCGGTGCGAGTGATGCGGGTGTAGCCGCCGTTGCGCTCGGTATAGTTGGGCGCGATCTCCTTGAAGACCTTCTTCACCACATCCTCACGGGTGATGAAAGCCATGGCCTGCCGGTAGGCAGCCAGGTCGCCCTTCTTACCCAGGGTAATCATCTTCTCAGCCATGGGCCGGATCTCCTTGGCGCGGGTGATGGTGGTTTCCATCTTGCCCTTGTCCAGGAAATCGGTCACCTGCTGACGGAGCATCGCCCTGCGCTGATCGGTGGTCTTGCCGAGCTTACGAGTTCCGGGCATTTCGGTTTCCTCCTTCATTGTCCTCCTGCCGCCCTCGCGGCAGGTTCCAATCCATTTGCCCCGGCGCGGCCGCGCCGGAACGAAGCGTTAGTTATTTTCCTTGTTGGCCAGGCTGAGGCCCATCATGGCCAGCTTGTTCTCCACCTCTTCCAGGGACTTGCGGCCCAGGTTGCGGACCTTCATCATCTCATCCTCGGTCTTGGAGATCAGATCCTCCACCGTGTTGATGTTGGCCCGCTTGAGGCAGTTGAAGCTGCGGACGCTGAGATCCAGCTCCTCGATGGTCAGCTCCAGTACCTTGTCCCGCTGGGTTTCCGCCTTCTCCACCACCGTGGACTTGGAGCCCACCGTGTCGCTCAGGTCGGTAAACAGGGCGAAGTGGTCGCACAGGATCTTGGCCCCCAGGGAAACGGCGTCCCGGGCGGAGATGGTGGAGTCGGTCCACACCTCCAGGGTCAGCTTGTCAAAGTCCGTCATGTTTCCCACACGGGTGTTCTCAACGGTATAGTTGACCTTGTACACCGGCGTATAGATGGAGTCCACCGGGATCACGCCAATCACGGTCTGGCTGTTCTTGTTCCGGTCCGCCGGAACATAGCCCCGCCCATGGCTCAGGGTGATCTCCATGTTCAGCGTGGCGCCGGCGCCCAGGGTGGCGATGTGGAGCTCAGGGTTGAGCACCTCCACCTCGCCGTCGCTCTTGATGTCGCCGGCGGTCACCTCGCAGGGACCCACCGCCTCGATGAACACCGTCTTGCCGCCCTCGCTGTGGAGCTTGGTAATCAGGCTCTTGATGTTCAGGACGATCTCCGTCACGTCCTCCTTCACCCCGGGAATGGTGGTGAATTCGTGCTGCACACCGGCGATCTTGATGCTGGTGGCCGCGGTTCCGGGCAGGGAGGAGAGCATGATGCGGCGCAGGGCGTTGCCCAGGGTCGTGCCGTAACCACGCTCCAGGGGTTCAATCACATATTTGCCGTAAGAGTCATCGCCGGGCGTTTCAATGCACTCGATCTGAGGCTTTTCAATCTCAATCATGCAGTTACCCTCCTTTTCCTGGCCGGCCGGAGAATCCGGCTGGCCGTACATTCAATTTGTTCAATAATCGAGGGTATTCTCCTTTTACTTGGAATACAGCTCCACGATGAGTTGCTCCTCGACAGGCAGGTCAATGTCCTCTCTGACGGGCAGACGGTTCACAGTCCCCTTCAGGGCGTTCTTCTCCCGGTCCAGCCACTGGGGTACCAGCACCACAGGCGCGTCCTCGCCCAGCAGGCGCTTGAACTTCACAGAGGAGCGGCTGCTGTCCTTCACCTCGATCACATCGCCGACCTTCACCAGATAGGAGGGGATGTTCACCTTGACGCCGTTGACGGTGAAGTGGGCGTGGCTCACCAGCTGGCGGGCCTCCCGGCGGGTCATGGCGAAGCCCAGACGGTACACCACGTTGTCCAGGCGGCGCTCAATGAGGCTCAGCATCTCCTCACCGGGCTTGCCGGGCATGCGGAGGGCCTTCTCGTAGTACATCCGGCACTGCTTCTCCATGATGCCGTAGACAAACTTGACCTTCTGCTTCTCCTGCAGCTGGAGGGCGTACTCACTCTTCTTCTTTCTCATCCGGGTGTTGGAGTTGCGCTCGGTGTTCTTCTTGGCGTACCCCATCACGGCGGGAGAAATGCCCAGAGCCTTGCAGCGCTTGGCAATGGGCTGCATATTCTTAGCCATAATCTAGTTTCCTCCTTCTTCCGAATTAGACGCGGCGGCGCTTGGGGGGACGGCAGCCATTGTGGGGGATGGGGGTGACATCCTTGATCATGGTCACTTCCATGCCCACGGCCTGCAGGGCGCGGATGGCAGCCTCACGGCCCTGGCCGGGGCCCTTGACGAAGACCTCCACGGTCTTCATGCCGTGCTCCATCGCGGCCCGGGCAGCCACCTCAGCGGCGGTCTGTGCGGCAAAGGGGGTGGACTTCTTGCTGCCACGGAAACCCTGTCCACCGGAGGAGGCCCAGGACACAGCGTTGCCCTGAACGTCGGTGATGGTCACCATGGTGTTGTTGAAGGAAGAACGGATATGGACCTGGCCCTTTTCAATGTTCTTCTTTTCGCGGCGACGGCGGATAACCTTCTTGCCAGTCTTAGGTGCAGCCATTTTCTATTCTCCCTCCTTACTTCTTCTTGTTGGCAATGGTCTTCTTAGGACCCTTGCGGGTTCTCGCGTTGGTCTTGCTGCGCTGGCCCCGGACAGGCAGGCCCCGGCGGTGGCGGATGCCCCGGTAGCAGCCGATCTCGGTCAGGCGCTTGATATCCAGCGCCACAGAGCGGCGCAGGTCGCCCTCCACCATGTAGCCGTGGTCGATGGCCTCGCGGAGCTTGGCCTCGTCCGCTTCGGTCAGATCCTTCACCCGGGTGTCGGGGTTGATTCCAGTTTTCGCCAGGATGTCCTTGGCGCTCTTTCTGCCAATGCCATAGATATAGGTCAAACCGATCTCGATTCGCTTATCCTTGGGCAGGTCAATACCGGCAATTCTTGCCATAGTTTATCGCACCTCCTACTTCACTTAGCCCTGTCTCTGCTTGTGCTTGGGGTTCTCGCAAATGACCATGACCCGGCCCTTGCGACGAATGATCTTGCACTTTTCACACATGGGCTTGACGGACGGTCTTACTTTCATGATGTGATACCTCCTACTTACTACGCCAGGTAATCCGGCCACGGGTCAGATCATAAGGGGACATCTCCACCGTAACTTTGTCACCGGGCAGAATTCTGATGAAATTCATTCTGAGTTTTCCGGAAATGTGGGCCAGAATGGTGTGGCCATTTCCAATGTCTACCTGGAATGTGGTGTTGGGCAGCGCCTCCACGACGACGCCCTCCACTTCGATCATATCGGATTTTGCCAAGTGTCTATCCCTCCTGGTCTGGATTACCGTCCCCGCTCAGCTGAGCGAGGGTTCTTCGAACCTCACTGTTCGTAATTTTCTCTCCGCTTCTGATCTTCTCGGCAACACGGGTATCCGAATCCATGGCGAAAACCGCGTGCTTGCGCTTTTTCCGCTTGGGGTTCTCCACCTTTCTCGTCTTGCCGTCCGCCAGCAGGAGGAAGTCCCCCTCCGTATCCAGCACGAAGAAGAGCTTGCCTTTGTCCCTGCCAGCGGCGGATTTTACGATGGCTGATTTGGCAATGTCCATAGCGGTTTACTCCGGAAGGTCCGAGGGATCCGTCAGAAGCTCCGGCTCCCCGTCGGTGATGAGGATACTGTTCTCATAGTGGGCGGAGTAGGCGCCGTCGGCGGTCTTCACCGTCCAGCCGTCCGGCATCACCTTGATGGCCGCGGCGCCCATGTTCACCATGGGCTCCACCGCGATGGTCATGCCCCGCAGGAACCGGGGCCGCTCCATCCGGTGGTCCACATAGTTGGGGATCTCCGGCGCCTCGTGCATCTTCCGGCCCACGCCGTGGCCCACATACTCCCGGACTACAGAGAAGCCGTTGCGCTCCACATAGTCCTGGATGGCCCGGGAGAGGTCCGGGACCCGGTACCCTTCCCTGGCGTACTTCAGGCCCTCGAAGAAGCTCTGCCGGGTCACCTCAATGAGCCGGCGGGCCTCCTCGGAGATCTGACCGCAGGCGAAGGTGGCCGCACAGTCCCCATGGAACCCATCCTTGCAGGCGCCCACGTCGATGGATACGATGTCCCCCTCCCGGAGCACCCGCTTGCCCGGGATTCCGTGGATGACCTCGTCATTGACGGAAACGCAGACGCTGGCGGGATACCCCTGATAGTGCAGGAAGGAGGGCGTGGCGCCCTGGGATTTGATAAACTCGTACACTGCCTTGTCAATTTCGTGGGTTGTTACGCCAGGGGTCACCATTTTCCCGGCCAAAGCCCGGGCTGCCGCGGTAATTTTTCCGGCCTGGCGCATCAGTTCAATCTCATGCTTGGACTTCAGGGTAATCATTTTCTTACATCCCCAAAGCAGCAAGGATTTTCGCGTTGGTGGCCTCCTTGTTGTCCGCCACCTCCACGCGCTTGAGCAGGCCCCGTTCGGCGTAGAAGTCCACCAGGGGGGCCGTCTCTTTATGATAAACCTTCAGGCGCTCGCGCACCGTTTCCGGCGTATCATCTTTCCGCTGGATCAGTTTGCCGCCGCAGTTGTCGCAGATGCCCTCCACCTTGGGGGGGACGGCCTCTGTGTTGTAGCTGGAGCCGCAGGCCTCGCAGACCCGGCGGCCGCTCATGCGGCGGAGGATCTCCTCCTCGGAGATCTCAATGGCTACAACGGCATCAATCTTGATCCCGGCCTTCTCAATGGCCTCCGCCTGGGCGATGGTGCGGGGCACCCCGTCCAGAATGCAGCCCTTGGCGCAGTCCGCCTGCTGCAGGCGCTCGCCAACAATGCCGATGATCACTTCATCGGGCACCAGCTGGCCGGCGTCCATATAGGACTTGGCCTTCAGCCCGGTGGGCGTACCGTCCTTGATGGCGGCACGCAGGATGTTGCCGGTAGAGATGCTGGGGATGCCCAGCTTCTTGCACAGGATTTCCGCCTGGGTGCCTTTACCGGCACCGGGGGCGCCCAATAAAATCAGATTCATGGTTGTTTCTCCTTATTCAAGGAAGCCCTTGTACTGCCGCATCAGCATCTGGGACTCCAGCGCCTTCACAGTTTCCAGCGCCACGCCCACAACGATGATGACGGAGGTACCGCCGATCGCCAGGTTGCCAAAGTCCGTAAAGGCGTCAATGATCTTACCGGCGATCAGGGGGCAGATTGCAACAATGCCGAGGTAGATAGCACCAAACAGCGTGATCTTGGAGAGCACCTTCGAGATGAAGTCGCTGGTGGGCTTGCCCGGGCGGAAGCCGGGAATGAAGCCGCCGTTCTTCTTCAGGTTGTTGGAGATCTCGATGGGATTGAACTGGATGGTAGCGTAGAAATAGCTGAAAGCAATGATCATCAGGAAGTAGACCACCATATAGGGAATGGAGGCCGTATCGATTGCGTTGTAGATTCCGCGTGCCACAGTCCCCTCGTCCGGGATACCGATAAAGCTCCAGATGGTCACCGGCAGGGAGGCGATGGACTGGGCGAAGATGACCGGCAGCACGCCGGACATATTCACCTTCATCGGCAGATGGGTGGACTGGCCGCCATACATCTTCCGGCCCACCTGGCGCTTGGCGTACTGCACCGGGATCCGGCGCTCGGCGTCGCTGACAAAGACCACCAGGACCACCAGCAGCAGGATGCCCAGGACAATGAAGATGCTCCAGGCCCAGTGCATACTGCCGCCTGCAATACCCACCACGATGCTCTCCACGCTGCTGGGGATGCGGGAGATGATGCCGGCGAAGAGGATGATGGAAATGCCGTTGCCCACACCGAACTCATTGACCTGCTCGCCCAGCCACATGAGGAAGCTGGCGCCGGCGATAAAGGTCACGATGATGACCAGGGCCGCCCAGACGCTCTCGTTGGTCAGGATGCCCGCGCTGCGGATCATGGTGTAATAGCCCCAAGCCTGCAGCAGGGCGATGCCCACAGTAGCGTAGCGGGTGATGGCCTGGATCTTCCTCTTGCCCGCTTCCCCGCCGTCCCGGGCCAGCCGCTCCAGGGGCGGGATCGCCACTGTCAGCAGCTGGATGATAATGGAGGCGTTGATATAGGGCTGGATGCCCAGGGCAAACACCGTCGCCATGGCGAAGGCGCCGCCGCTCATGGTGTTGAGCAGCGCCAGGTAGGACGCGCCCATACTGTTGATATAAGCGGACAGTGCCGAAAGATCCACATAGGGGACGGAGATGGCATTGCCGATGCGGAAGATAAGCAGGATGAGGAGAGTAAAAATGATCTTTTTCCGCAGCTCGGGAATGGCCCATGCCTTGCGTACTGTTTGGATCATATTACTTCACCTCTGCCTTTCCTCCAGCGGCTTCGATTGCTTCCTTGGCGGACTGGGAGAAGGCGGAAGCCTCCACGTTGACCTTCTTGGTGAGCTTGCCGTTGCCCAGGACCTTGTAGCCGTAGGGGCACTTCTTCAGGATGCCCTTGCTGAGCAGGGCCTCGGCGGTAACGGTCTCACCGTCCTCAAACTTGTTCAGAGCGCTCAGGTTCACGATCTCCAGAGGCTTGGCGAAGATGTTGTTGAAGCCACGCTTGGGGACCCGGCGGGCCAGAGGCATCTGGCCGCCTTCAAAGCCCACGCGGACGCCGCCGCCGCTGCGGGCCTTCTGACCCTTGTGGCCGCGGCCGGCAGTCTTGCCGTTGCCGGTACCGGCGCCACGGCCCTTGCGCTTCCCAACGTGGGTGGAGCCGGCGGCGGGAGATAATTCATGCAGATTCATTTCCGGTACCTCCTTACTTGGATTCTTCCACGCACAGCAGATAGCCGATCTTGGCGATCTTGCCGCGGGTTTGTGCATTGTCGGGCTGCACGGTGGTGTCGCCGATCTTCCGCAGCCCCAGGGAATTGGCAGTGGCGATGTGCTTTTCCAATCTGCCGTTAAGGCTCTTGACGAGCTTGATGTTCAGATTTGCCATGTCACACGCCCTCCTTAACCAACGATCTCTTCCGCGCTCTTGCCGCGGATCCGGGCAACTTCCTCCGGACCGCGCAGGCTCTTCAGGCCCTCGAAGGTGGCGGACACCACGTTCTGGGGATTGTTGGAGCGCAGGCACTTGGCGCGGATATCCTTCACGCCGGTGGCCTCCATCACCGCACGGACCGGGCCGCCGGCGATGATACCGGTACCGGGGGCGGCGGGCTTGAGCAGCACGCGGCCGGCGCCGAACTCACCGATGACCTCGTGGGGAATGGTGGTGCCGGACATGGTGACGTTGACCATGTTCTTCTTGGCATCCTCGATGCCCTTGCGGATCGCCTCGGGCACCTCGGCAGCCTTGCCCAGGCCGAAGCCCACCTTGCCCTTGCCGTCGCCCACGACCATCAGGGCCGCGAACTTGAAGATCCGGCCGCCCTTCACAGTCTTGGATACCCGGTTCAGGGATACGAGCTTCTCAATATACTCGCTGGGTTCTCTTTCAAATCTTGCCATATTCCTGTTCCTCCTCCCGATCAGAATTGCAGGCCGCCCTCGCGGGCACCCTCAGCCAGCTCGGCCACCCGGCCGTGATACAGGTAACCGCCGCGGTCGAACACGACCACTTCGATCCCCTTGGCCTTGGCCTTCTCGGCCACCTGCTTGCCGACCTCGCGGGCGGCTTCCTTGTTGCCGCCATTTTCCATCTTCAGGGAGGAGGCGGAGCACAGGGTCACGCCGTTCACATCG